>JAEESS010000101.1 GCA_016286445.1 Bacillota bacterium | reverse complement strand
GCGCTTGTGCTGACGCTGACGATGTTTGCGTGCGGAATGAGGACGGAGCCGGTCGTACCGGCTGATCCGGTTACGGAAGAAGAATCGACGTCCAAACCGACCGAAGCGCCGACTGCGGAACCAACCGAAGAACCGACTCCGGAACCCACCGAAGAACCCGTATGGGAAACGGCTGAACTGGAGCATTTTATCGATGAAGCCGGGAACGAGATGATTTCGATCCGGACTGCGATTCCGGCAAAGGCAACGCTTCGGATCGCGTTCCCGCTGCAGGATGATTATCAGTATACGAATAATAGTGCCACGCTGGAAACACGCAAGGTGCGGGTTCCCGTCGAGGTGTTCTTTCCGGACGGCGGATTGACAGAGGTCACCGGCGAATTAACGCCGCAGATCACGATCAAGACCGAGAACGGAGCTCTGCATGAGATCCCATGCCCATCCTTTACGGTCGGGTGTCCGATGCCGGCCATTCAGATCACTTCTGCGTATGAAACGGATGAGTCACGCATGATTCGCGTCAAAGCGGGACAAGACGGCGTTTATACGCTGACCGCAGAGGTCGAAGGCGAGGATGTCACGGTGCAGATCGACGGGCAGCCCGTACCGGTTTCAGAAGGCACTGTTCAGGCTGACCTTTCGGTCAGGGAGTACCTGCCGACGGAATATAGTATCCGGATACAGCGTGGCATCGAATTCACAATGCTGACGATCGTCGTCGAGCCGTGAAGGATTGTTCTTGACAGAACCGCGCGGATGTGATACGCTTCCGGGCATCTGAAAAAAGGAGAAAAAACCATTATGAAGAAGTTCGTAATTTTTGCGCTTGTGCTTGTGCTGGCGCTGACGATGTTTGCATGCGGAAAGAAGGCGGAGCCTGCCGCGCCGACGACGGAACCGACGGAACCGACGGAAACGACCGAAACGCCGGCGCCCGAACCGACCGAGCATGCCGAACAAACAGAGGAGCCCGATCCCGTCGAACCGTCTGCGGAAAGCATTCTCGGAAGCTGGACGCTCAAGACGATGGAAGGCGAGGGTCTGACCCTCGACGCGGCGGCGCTCGGCGTGGAGATGATATTCGATTTCCGTGACAACGGGACCGTCGTGATTTCCTCCGAAGGCGAAGACAGCACGGATCCGTACACCTTTGCGGACAATACGATCGTCATTACCGAGGAAACGGGCGACGTGCAGGGCGTGTATGATCCGAAAACCGATACGCTTGCGTTTGAACAGGACAACGTAAAGCTCGTGTTTGTTCGCACCGGATCGGAAACGGCGGAGACCGAACCGACGCAGGCGCCCGAAAAAGCGCCCGTCGATGCAACGGAAGAGGACATGGCCGGCACCTGGACGCTGACGAAGGCGATCGTCTCCGGCATTGAGGTTCCCGCAAGCACGATGGGGACCGAGATGACGTTTGTCTTCCAGGCGAACGGCACCGGCGCGATGGTCTATAACGGCAACACGACGGAGGGCCTGAACTGGACCGTTGCGGAGGGCACGGTGAAGCTTTCCGCAGGAACGATGGAGCTGTACGATCTCGTTTTCGACGGCACGGTGCTGACCCTGCACGAGGAAACGACCGGCATCGATATGGTCTTTGAGAAAGCCGCCGAATAATCACCGGAACAAGAAAGGAGCTGTTTGAGCAGCTCCTTTTTGCGTTCACATGCGGTGTTCGTAGGAACCGCAAAGGCTTTCGTTTTCCCTGCCGGACGTGCAGCCCGGGGCGGGACGGACGCAGATGCTCCGCAAAGCGCAGCGCTTTCCCTGCTCGTTGAACCGGCAGCTTTCCACCTCGCAGCCGATCTGCTGATCGTTTCGTTCCATGATCCGACCTCCTTTCGTTTTCACTATACTGCTCTCTGATTGAAAGCGGATAAGCCGGCGAAAAAGACGCCGCCCGATTGTCCGTTTTTAGTCAGAGAGCAGTATTAGTTTGCGTAAAGGTCGTCCGTTCCATGTGCGTTTTCGCAAAAATGCGGGTTGAAAAAGCTGCGGTTTCGTATTATACTGATATCATACCCGAAAAGGGCAATTTCAGGAGGGAATAAAAATGAAAAAAATCATCGCATTGCTGTTGGTACTCGTTATGACGCTGGGCTGCTTTGCGGCGTGCAATAAGGAAAAACCCGCGACGGAAGCGACGCCCGCGCCTGCGGCGGAAAAGCTTACCGTTACGATCGTCGTTGCCGGCACGTTCGGCGACCGTTCCTTCTACGATTCCAGCAAAGAGGGCGGCGGACGTCTTGCGAAGGACTTCGGCAATCTCGACGTGAAGTTTGTTGAGTGCAACAACGAGAATCACACCGTCCGCATGCAGAACGCGGCGGCGCAGTCGGACATCGTCGTGTGCGTCGGCTGGGAGTTTTATGACATCGAGACCGTCGCGCCGGAGTTCCCGAACGTCAAGTTCATCTGGATCGACAACGAGACCTCCGCACCGGTTCCGAACGTGCTGAACATCGTCTATGCGCAGAACGAGGGTTCGTTCCTGGCAGGCTATATCGCGGCGGCAATGAGCAAGACCGGCACGGTCGGCGCGGTTGGCGGCGAGGACAGCATCACGATCAACGACTTCATCGTCGGCTACAAGCAGGGCGCTGCGTATTTCAGCGACGCGACCAAGGTCGAGGTCAACTACACCAACGACTATGACGACCCGGCGAAGGGCAAGGACTGCGCGAAGGTCCTGCACGACCGCGGCGCAGACGTCATCTTCCAGATCGCGTCGAAGGCGGGCGACGGCGTGTTCGAGGCGGCACAGGAGGGCGGCTTCTATGCGATCGGCGTTGACTCCGACCAGAAATACATCAACGACGCCGTCATCATCTGCTCGATGAAGAAGGAAGTCGGCAATTCGATCTATGACGCGATCGCAAAGATCGTGAACGGCGATGTGTCCCAGCTCGGCACGACCTGGGTCGCCGACATGTCGAACGGCTACGTCGGCATCGGCTACGGCGAAGAAGGCGCGACCCAGCAGGTTCCGGACGAGATCAAAGCACAGGTAGAAGAGATCCGGGCGAAGATCGTCTCCGGCGAGATCAAGGTCGACACCACCAGAAACTGAGTTTTTTCACAGGGAAGCTGCCCGTACTTTGGGCAGCTTCCGGCTTTTTTCACGGCGTCGGCGAAGGCTGACGTCATATCGTGCGCCGCAAGACGCATATCGCGATATGTCCCTTGCGGGACGCGATATGCCTGACGGCGCAGAATGGAGGAGGGGATCACTTGACGGACGAAATCCGGTTTGAACACATTTCCATGGAGTTTCCGGGCGTGCTCGCAAACGACGACATCTCGCTTTCGATCCGAAACGGCGAGGTGTTCGCCCTGGTCGGCGAAAACGGCGCGGGCAAGTCGACGCTGATGAATATCCTGTACGGCATCAACACGCCGACGGCGGGAAGCCTGTATGTGCGCGGAGAGAAGATCACGAACTTTTCTCCGAAGGCAGCGATCGACCGCGGCATCGGCATGGTGCACCAGCACTTCATGCTGGTCCCGTCGTTCACGGTTGCGCAGAACATCGTTCTGGGGCGCGAACCGAAGCAAGCGGGCGTGATGTTTGACGACAAAAAAGCGGAGCAGCTGACCCGCGAGCTTGTGAAGGAGTACGGACTTGAGGTCGACCCGTCCGCGGAGGTGCGCGACATCTCCGTGGGGTTGCAGCAGCGCGTGGAGATCTTGAAAACGCTCTATCGCGGCGCGGACATCCTGATCCTCGACGAGCCGACGGCGGTTCTGACGCCGCAGGAAACGGACGAGCTCTTTGACGTCATCCGCCGCATCGTGCGCGAAAAGGAAATGACCGTCATCATCATCACGCATAAGCTCTACGAGGTCATGGCGATCTCCGACCGCGTCGGCGTCATGCGGCAGGGAAGGCTCATCGGCGTCGAGAACACCTGCGACGTCGATGAAAGGAAGCTGGCGTCCATGATGGTCGGTCGTCCCGTGCTGTTCGATCATCTCGAAAAGACCGGCGAGCCCGGCGAGGTCGCGATCGAAGTCGACGACCTGTACGTTGCGGACAACCGCGGACTGCCCGCGGTGCGCGGCGTGTCGCTTTCCGTCCGAAAGGGCGAGGTATTGGGCATCGCGGCGATCGAGGGCAACGGGCAGAGCGAGCTTCTGGAAGCGATCACCGGCATGCGAAAGATCAATCGCGGAAAGGTGACCGTCTGCGGGAAGGATGCGACGGGCAAAACGCCCGGCGAGATCCGCGCTCTGGGGCTTTCGCATGTACCGGAGGACCGTTTGACCACCGGCGTCGACAAGGTCGCGTCGGTTTCGGACAACCTGCTTGTCGGCAAACAGAAGGAGAAGCGCTTCAATCTGTTCGGCTTCCATCAGCGGCGCTCGACCGTCGACCGCTATGCCGAGGAGCTTTACAAAAAATTCGACATCCGCGGCGCGGGCATCCATACCGAGGTCGGTTCGATGTCCGGCGGCAACATGCAGAAGGTCGTCGTCGCGCGTGAATTCAGCTTCGATACGCCGGTGCTGGTGATTTCGCAGCC
>JAEESS010000044.1 GCA_016286445.1 Bacillota bacterium | reverse complement strand
TAACACAATGCAGACGGCGGAAATCAAGATGCTCCGCAATATGGAGCAACAAGATCGGGAGTACGTTGTGAACGGGGTGCGATACATTGTCGCATCCCGGTTCCTCCCGTTCCGACCGAAGAAGGAAGCGCCGGTCTTTTTACGGGATCGGCTGGATCATTATCTGACAACCAACACGGCAGAATTGACATGCGCGGAGAATCGTTCTACGCTGAACGCGGAATGTGTATGTGCGGCTGTCGGAAAGGAGGCATATGCAGCCGAAAAAGAAAAAGGTTGAGGGCATCACCGCCCTCTACTGCCGACTGTCCAAGGATGACGGACAGGACGCGGAAAGCAATTCGATCTCGAATCAGAAGACGTTTTTAGCGCAGAAAGCAAAGGAGTACGGTTTGACCGATACCCGCTACTATGTGGACGACGGCTATACCGGCACGAACTTCAATCGTCCCGGCTTTCAGAAGATGCTGGAAGACATTGAGCTCGGCTACGTTACGACCGTCATGGTCAAGGATCTTTCCCGGCTCGGACGTCATTACGTGGAGGTCGGCAATTACACGGACACCTATTTCCCAGATCATGACGTACGCTTCATTGCGGTCAACGACATGGTGGATTCCGACGAAGGAGAAAACGAGCTGGCGCCGTTCCGCAATGTCATGAACGAAATGTATGCACGCGACATCTCCCGCAAAATCCGCTGTTCGCACCGCCTGCGCGGAAACATGGGTGAACCGCTGTCACAGCCGCCCTACGGGTACATGAAATCGCCGGAGAACAAGAAACGGTGGATCATTGATCCGGAAGCTGCGGAGATTGTCAGAACAATCTTCCATATGGCTTTGAACGGCGACGGACCGGAGACGATCGCTCGAAAGCTAAGCGAACGCCATGTTCTTGTTCCAACGGCATACTGGGAACAGCAAGGAATCCGGCGAGGCGGAAAACGCTTGATCGAGGATAAATGTCATTGGAGAGTGTCGACGATCCAGAACATCCTTTGCAAGCGAGAATACTGCGGAGATATCGTGAATTTCAAGACGTATTCTAAGTCGTTCAAGAACAAGAAACGGTTATTCAACAACGAGGAAAACTGGGTGATCTTCCGTGACGTTCACGAGCCGATCATAGATCGGAACACGTTCGAGCTGGTGCAGCGTAAGCTATCCAATACCAAGCGGCGAAAGCCAAAGCCGGAGAACGGCGAGAAAAATATCTTTACCGATCTTCTTGTCTGCGCCGATTGCGGAAAAAAGCTATGGTACCATACGAACACGATCAACCCCGATATTCACTACTTTTCGTGCTCGAATTACGTCAAAGATACGAGAGGAACGTGCAAAACGCGCCACTATCTTCGCGCCGACGCGATCGAACTCATCGTCACAAATGAACTGAAACGCCTTGCGGCGCTGCTCGAATGCGACGAACAGGCATTTGCAACACTCTTGCAGCAGCAGTCCGAGAAGGAGCAGCTTGCCGAGAAGAAGCGGATCGAAGCCGATCTGCAGAAAGCGACCTCCCGCAGCGAACAGCTTGTCACGCTGTACGAAAAGCTCTATGAGGACAATCTGACCGGCAAGGTGACGGACGAGTGGTTCTCTCAGCTATCGCAGAAGTACGATCGGGAACGGCTGGCGGTAAAGGCGAAGATCGCGGAATATCGCATCCGGCTGAACGATCTGGACTTGCAGAAGCGCGGCTTCGAGATCTTCACCGCTGCGATCCGCAAGTTCATGGAGATGGAAACGCTGACCGCGCCGCTCTTATGGGAGCTGATCGATCACATCGACGTGTACGAGACGGAAGGCACGGGCAGGAACCGGACGCAGCGCATTACGATCTGCTACCGCTTCGTGGGCTATCTCGAAGTTCCGGTTCCGGACGATATTCTTCTCGCTCTCGATATGCGCCGCGGCGTTCGCGTGAACTACACCTCGAAAGCCGTCTGAGCCGCCGCATTCCGGTTCGGACGGTAAAAAAGAAGAGTGGTGATAACGAAATCCGTTATCACCACTCGACATGGCGCGCCTGGCAGGATTCGAACCTGCGACCTACCGGTTCGTAGCCGGGCACTCTATCCACTGAGCTACAAGCGCATGTACACTTTTGCGTACTTTGTTATTTTAGCGGTTCGGTTATGAATTGTCAAGACCCGAATTGCGTTTTTTTCATATATTTTGGGGGACGATCCAATTGCGACCGTCCCCCTCCGTTTTATAACAGTTTCTGCGACTGACGATAGACGTCGCCGCTGCCGACCGTAATGACGATATCGCCCGGAACGGCGTGCTCGTTGAGGTATGCCGCGATGTTCTCGAACGTTCCGAGATACTGCGCATTGTGCGTTTCGCGGTTGATGCCCGCCACCATATCGCGCGCATGGACGATGCCGGTATCGACCTCCCTGCCGGGATAGATATCCGGCACAAGCACCTCATCCGCATCCGCAAAGCAGGTCACATGCTCGCAGAACAGCGTTCTTGCGCGGGTGTAGCTGTTGCACTGGAACACACAGAAGATCCGTCCGTGCGGGACGTGCGTCGCCGCGGCAAGCGTTTCCTTGATCTCGTTCGGATGGTGTCCGTAATCATGAAAGACCTTGACGCCGTTCTTTTCGCCGAGCAGCTCAAAGCGGCGGCTCGTATTGCGGAAACGCTCCATGGCGTCCGCGTACTGTTCGAACGTGACGCCGCAGAGCTTCGACACCGCATAGGTCGCAAGCGCGTTGATCACATTATGCCGTCCCGGCACGCGAAGCTGCACTCTGCCGATCTTCTCGTTATGATCGTACAGATCAAAGGACGGATGCCCCAGCGCATCGAAAGCGATCCGATCCGCATGGATATCGCCTTTGCTCAAGCCGTAAGTCGTGACGTTTTTGCCGAGTTCCGGAAGAAGCTCGCGTACATAGACGTCGTCCATGCAGGCAAGGATCGTTCCGCTTTCCGGCACCAGGGCGAGGAATTTGCGGAACGCCGCGATGATATGATCAATGTCGCCGTAATAATCCAGATGGTCGTCGTCGATGTTGTTGACGATGGCGATCGTGGGCTTTAGGGTCAGAAAGCTTTCGACGTACTCGCATGCCTCGGTGATAAAGAGATCGCTCTTTCCAAGCCGCACGCCGCCGCCCAAAAGCTCCATGAAACCGCCGACATGGACCGTCGCGTCGAGGTTTGCTTCCTCGTTGACAAAAGCCAGCATGGACGTGATCGTGGTCTTGCCGTGGCAGCCCGCGACGGCGACGACCTCATGAAAGCGTGCGGAAAGCTGTCCCAAAGCAACGCTCCGTTCAAGTTCGGGAATGCCGTGCTCGCGCCCGTAAACGCGTTCCGGATTGTCCGGCTTGATCGCGGCGGAATACACGATCAGATCGGCGTTTTTCGCCTGTTCGGCGCTGTGCCCGTAATACACGGTGATGCCGTCCTGTTCGAGCCGGTCCGTAAACTGTGTGTGTCCGCGGTCGCTCCCCGTGACCTCGTGCCCCTGTGCCTTCAGAATGCGGGCGATGCCGCTCATGCTGCAGCCGCCGATCCCAATGAAATGAATGCGTTTTGCTTCGTCCAGTGTTGCCGTCATATGCTCTCCCCGTTCCCGATAATCTGCCTCATTATACGCGAATGATGTCGGATTTGCAACCGTTCAGTTGTCCCATTTCAGCGTTTTTCCGCCGATCAGATGCAAATGCAGATGCGGCACGCTCTGTCCCGCGTCCGCGCCGATGTTCGTGATCAGCCGGTAGCCGGTCTTGTCCAGCCCGTTTTCCGCGGCGATCTTTCTTGCGACCTCGAACATATGCCCGAGCAGTGCGTCGTCTTCACGCGTCAGCTGCTGTGCGCTCTCGATATGCGTTTTCGGGATCACAAGGATATGCACAGGCGCCTGCGGCGCGATGTCGTGGAACGCGTAAACGCTCTCATCCTCGTACGCTTTCTTCGAGGGGATCTCCCCCGCTGCGATCTTACAGAACAAACACATGGTAAAGTCCTCCTATTCTTTAATGCCGATCGCGGTCGTTCCCTCCCGCGCGGTCAGTTTGACCCGAATCGTTTCTCCGCATGCGCCTTCGCACCGCACACGGATATAATTGCCGGTATAACCGGTTCCGTCGTCCTCCATGATGACGTCGACTGTCTTTCCGAGCTGTCGGTCGATGAAGGCTTCCTCCAGCCGTTCCCCGAGCGCGATCAGCTCTTTGGTGCGCGCTTCCTTCAGCGCGCGCGGCAGATGCCCTTCCATGGCGTCCGCCTTCGTGCCTTTGCGCCGTGAATACGGGAACACATGGATCCGCGCAAAGCCGATCTCCTCAACAAAGCGCATGGTCTCCTTGTGCTCCTCCTCCGTCTCCCCGACAAAGCCGGCGATGATATCCGTCGTGATCGCGGCGTCCGGCATGCATGCGCGGATGCGTTCGACCGCGTCGCGGTATTCCGTCGTCGTATAGCGGCGGTTCATGCGGGAGAGAACCGTATCCGATCCGCTCTGCAGCGACAGATGGAATTGCCGGCAGAGCGTGCGGCTGTTTTGCGCGACCGCCAAGAACCGGTCCGTGATCACGCGCGGCTCCAAGGAGCCCAGTCTCAGCCGGAAAATGCCCGGAATCGTGTCCGCCGCCGTAATCAGATCGGAAAGCTCCGGCTTGTCCGGAAGATCGACGCCGTACGCCGAAAGCTGGATGCCGGTCAGCACGACCTCGCGGTAACCGTTTTCGGCAAGCGTCGTCAGTTCATGCTTCGTGCTTTCGAGCGTACGCGAACGCAGTGCGCCGCGGGCGAACGGAATGATGCAGTAGCTGCAGAAGCTTACACAGCCGTCCTGCACCTTCAGCGTCGCGCGGGTGCGGCTGTCCTTCTGCGCGGAAAGCTCCTCAAAGCAGCGGCGTTCGAACGGCGCCGGATAAGCGGGCGTCGCGCAGCCGTCGACAGCCTGTTCAACAAGGCGCACGATATCCTTTCTGCCCTCGGTACCGAGCACGAGCGAGACACCGGGAAGCGCAGAAACCGCATCCTTGGCAACCTCGGCATAGCAGCCGACGGCGACGATCAGCGCGTCCGGATTCCGACGGTGCGCCTGGGACAGGATCTGCCGCGATTTCTTGTCGCTGACCGCCGTGACCGTACAGGTGTTGACGATATAAACGTCCGCCACGTCCTCAAACGGAACAACGGCATGTCCGGCTTTTTTGAACAGCTCCTCCATCGCCTGCGTTTCGTAATGGTTGACCTTGCAGCCAAGGGTATAGAATGCGGCTCTCACGGTTCCACCTCGTACAGGATCTGCGCAAGCATCGCCATGCCCGCCGTCTCGGTGCGCAGAATGCGCGTCCCGAGCGAAACGGTCCTTGCGCCTTTTTGGATCAATGTTTCGATTTCCGCGTCGGAGAATCCGCCCTCCGGTCCGATCACGATCGCAACGCGCTTTCCGCAGCGTTCGCGCAGCGCGGTTTTCAGCGAGACTGTATGCTCGTTTTCAAATGCGACGAGCACGGTATCTAATCTCGAAAAATCGAGTCCGTTCAACGGCGCCGGAAGCGAGACCCACGGGATCACACCGCGTCGGCTCTGCTTTGCCGCCTCCTCGCTCACGCGCTGCCAGCGCTCGATCCTGCCCTCGTACGGGGGCTTCAGCACGACGACGCAGCGCTCCGACTGCACCGGCACAAATCCGCACGCGCCGAGCTCAACGCATTTCTGGATGATCGTTTCCATCTTTCCCGCTTTTGGCAGGCACTGGAACAGCGTAACCTCCGTTTCCGGTTCGGTTGCCGCTTTCCGCCACAGCTGCGTATCGAACGTCACGGCGTCGGACGAAACAGACGCGATGGACGCGTCGCATTCGTTTCCCCGTCCGTCGCATAGCTGCACGCAATCGCCCGCGCGCAGACGCAGGACCTTTGCGATATGTTTCACATCGTCGCCGCGGACGACTGCTGTATTCGGTTGGATCTCATTCGTGAAAAAGCGATGCATATTATTTGCAGAGGAACGCGTTCCAGCCCTCCGCGCCGCTGTGCTCCGAAACGGTGAAGCCGCTGTCGTTCAGTGCCTTTACGACCTCGTCGACGCGCTCGTCGATGATGCCGGAAACAAGGAACACGCCGCCCGGCGCCACGAGCGGACGCGCGATCGGTGCGAGCGCGATGATAACGTCCGCGACGATGTTCGCCGCAACGACCGGATACTGTCCCGCGATCTTCTTCTGCAGCCGCGTATCATTGAGCACGTTGCCGATCAGAACCGTATAATGCTCTTTCCCGATGCCGTTCATCTCGGCATTCTCGTACGCGATCGATTCCGCGATCGGGTCGATATCCACTGCCGTCGCCTCGACTGCGCCCAAAAGGCGCGCCGCGATCGAAAGAATGCCGCTGCCGCAGCCGAGATCGAGCATGGTATCGCCCGGCTTCACGGTCTTTTCAAGAAACTCCAGGCACATCCGTGTCGTGTGGTGCGCGCCGGTGCCGAACGCCATGCCCGGATCAAGCTTCAAGACGATGCGATCCGTTTCGGGACGCTCCTCCCAAGACGGCAGAACCAGAAGCCGGCTCCCGATCGGAAGCGGTTTATAATACTTTTTCCAGTTGTTCGCCCAGTCCTCTTCGTCGACCGAAACGACGGTCATGAAAAGCGCGCCGAGATCGAATGGAAAGTCGAGCGTTTTCAGGCGTTCGATCGCCGCCTTCGCGGCTTCGACGGTCGGCAGATTCTCCGGGCAGTCCGCAACATAGCCCTTAACGCAGGGCGTGTCCGTGCCGATTTTTTCTTTGTCGGCAAAGTCCCAAAAAATCGCCGCCTCGCGCAAAAACGCGTAAGCTTTTTCATGGCTCTCCTCGATGGAAAGTCCCGTGATGCCCGCGCCGTTCAGTGCGGCACAGACCGTATCCAGCCCTGCGTCGGTCGTATAGACCGTCAGCTCCAGCCATTTCATCGTACGTCTTCCCCCAGACTTCTCTTTCCCAAACAGTATAACACGAATCTGCGTATGATACAAGCGTCAACTGCCGCGCCGAACGGACAATGCCGTATTATTTGACGAATCAATGGACAATGGCTTAAAGATATGGTATAATGTATTAATTATTTGCACAAACAAAGCCGAAAAGGAGATCCCCATGAAAGCACTGCGCACAATTCTGTCCGTTCTTCTGATCCTCTGCCTTGTTTCGCCGATGCTTCCCGCCGCAAAAGCGGAAGATTCGGCACAGCCGTCAGCCGTCAGAGGCGTTCAAAACACCGTCATTGTTGACGAAGACCCGACCGACGGATATGAAGGCGATTACGTCGTGATCTATAATCCTTCTACGACCGCTTCCAATTCCCTTTCCACCGGCAACCTGACCGGTCTCATCCAAACGACCGTCGAGCCGAACATCGTTCCGAATCCGGATATGAACAGACTGCCGGATACCGAGCTGCCGATCTTCAAAATCGATATCGATTCGCAGCTTGAAAAACCCACCGAGCCGCGCAAGTCCGCACCGTCGCCCGTGAAAGCGTCGTCCTTCTCTGTCGGCGATACCAAGACATTCTCGATTGCGGAAACCTATTCTCCCACCGGCAGCGACAGCATGGAGTTCGAATGTCTTTATGTCGGCGAACACTGCTATATCTGGACGCCCGTCTCCTCCGCAAGCAACACCTATCCGCTGGATGAGATCGACGCGACGTACGCCAAGATGGCGGCAGATGAGTTTGATTCCAAGTTCGATCTGATGCAGTCCTCCTTCGGCGACCATGAAAAGGGCGACGGCGACGGCAAGCTGCACATGCTGTATTACAACATCGACGAGGGCTGGAACGGCTCCGGCGGCTACGTCGCGGGCTTCTTCTATGCGTACGATCTGTACTACAACAATCTGCCGATCCTGAACATCGACACCTATCCGGGCGTCTATTACAAGAATCCCAACAGCGGCAATGTCTACAAGCGGATGGACGATACCTACAGCACCATGGTGCACGAGTATCAGCATCTGATCAACTACTCCAACACCAGCAACATGGACACCTGGCTCAACGAGTGCTTCTCCGCCGCAGCGGAAGAGATCTGCTATCCCGGCAGCTCCGTCGTCGACCGCATCCAGTCCTGGGAAAACTATTACTATTCCACCAATAACGACTGGCTGAACCCACCCGCGGAGTTCGAGTATCAGAGCAGTTTCCAGCTTCACAACGGATACTCCATGTATAACTGGAGCAACAGCATATCTGACGTTCTCGCGCTCTATGCGCAGGTCTCCTTCTTTGCGCAGTATCTTTACACACGGTTCGGCAATACGATTTACCAACAGATCTCCGATGCGTATACCTCCAGCGAGGTCAATGCGATCACTGCCGCGACCGGCGTGAGCTGCTCCGAGTTCGTCAAGGCGTTCCGTGTCGCCGTGACCGCCAACGCCTCGCAGGATCAGTACGGCGGCATCTATGGGTTCAAGGCGCAGGAAGGCTACGATCCTTCCCAATACAACGGTGTGCAGAATCCCTGGGATCTGCTCTCCCCGATCATCTTTACCGGAAACGCCTGTACGATCAAGGGCGGCGGCGCGATCGCCGTCAAGCCGGTCGACGGCGTGTTCAATCCGCCTTCCGACGCCGACAGCAATCTGCAGTATATCGGCATCAAGCTTGCCTCTCCCTATACTGTGACTGCGATCTCCAACAACGAAGCATGGGGCACCGTTTCGGTCGAAGATACCAAGATCACCTGCGTGCCTGCAGAAGGATACTATGTTGCGGGCTATGAGGTCATAAGCGGCACGGCAACCGCAACCATCCGCGAAGACATTGTCCGCGTGAAACCCGAAAGCGACTGTACGGTCATGGTCATCTTTGCGCCAAAGCCAGTTCATACTGTCTGTTACGTCGCTTCCGGCGCCGCCGAAGGTCAAACGACCGCCCTGCACGGCGACAATATCACCCTTCCCTCCTCCGTGACCGTTAATCCCGCCGGATGGACGTATATCGGGTGGACGGATACCCGGATCCCGGAGGAAACGGACCGTAAACCGGTCTTCTACGCATCCGGCGCCGAATACAGGGTGACCGACGACGTCACGCTGTACGCCGTCTATTCCCGTGTGGAAGAAGGCGTCGGCGCACCTGTCTACAAATTGGTCAGCGAAGCGCCGGACGACTGGTCCGGAAACTATGTTATCACCTATCGCACGGTGAACTCCTCCAGCTCGCCCATGTACGTCATGAAGAGCGTATCTGTCAGCTCCGACGGCACGGCGATCGAGGGCTCATACAACTGCGATCAGTACGCGGTGACCGGCGCCGTTCTGGACGGTACGACGCTGAAGGATGTTTCGGACACCTATGTGTTTACCATGGAGCCGCATGGCAGTTATTATTCCATGCAGAATGTCGCGACGGGCATGTATCTCGGAATAAACGGCAACGATTATTTGGCAGGCTATAAGACTTACACGTCCGGCAACTGCGACTGGACGCCCGGAGTCAAGACCAACGCCAGCAGCGCGAAGATTGCCAAGAGCAGCAGCTATCCGCTCATGGCGTTCTATGTTGACGGTCCGTATTTCTGGGCGGGCAGTTCCGGCAACACGTCAGCGCTCTTTGTCCGCTTCTGGAAGGGCGTTGCCAGCGATGCGACCTATTACACGACCGATCCCGCGGAAGTGCCGCATACGCATTCGATGACGCATTTCCCCGCCGTTGCCCCCTCCTGTACCGACAGCGGCAATATCGAGTATTGGCACTGCTCTGTCTGCGGCAGATACTTCTCCGACGAGCAGGGAACAAATGAGATCGCGTACGCTGACATCCCGGTTGAGGCGCTCGGTCACGACTGGAGCGAATGGAGCGAGACAACGGCGCCGACCTGCGAACACGATGGTGAAGAGACCCACGCCTGCTCGCGCTGCGGCGAGACCGAGACCCGCCCGGTTCCGGCGCTCGGACATTTATATGGCACTCCGTCCTATGTCTGGACGGAAACCTCCGACGGTTATCGGGTCACGGGAAAAGTCATTTGCGATCATGACGACAGCCACTTCATTGAGGAAACGGTTGCCGCCGTCTATTCCGTCATAACCGAACCGGCGATCGGCACGCCGGGTCTGGGACGCTATACGGCGGTGTTCACCGACGAACACTTTACCGCACAGACCAAGGACATTGCAATCGCGGCGATCCTGCCCGGCGATGCAAACTGCGACGGGAAAGTCACCGCCGCGGACGCCGCTTTGATCCTGCGCGTTCTCGTAGGTCTTGACACGCTTTCGGCAGAAGGCGCGCGCAACGCGAACGTCGACGGCAACGACGTCATCACGGCGGAGGACGCCGTATCGATTCTGCGTTATGTGGTCGAGCTGATCGATCGGCTGCCAGTTGAAGAGCCGTAAACCGGCAGACAATTCATGATCCGGCGCAGCGCCCGCGCCGACCGGCAAAAGAATACGACAAAGACCGATCCGGATTGCAGCGGATCGGTCTTTTTTGTTCAATATTCATTTCAGGTGCTATGCAAGGGTCATGTATTGCGCGATTATTGGAATCAGCGCGTCCGTTTTCCTCGGCGCATAGCGCGGCGAGACCGCAAGGTTCATACAGACGAACGGCTCGCGGATGCGGACTGCGGCGGGATCGCTGTACACCGTAAGCGGGATCTCCGGTTCCGGCCCGTAACGCCCTTCAAAGAGCTTGGAAACGAACGATTCCAAACGGATCGGGCGATAGCCTTCCCTGTCCCGTTCGCAGAACGGCGGCAGATCGGGTCTTGAAAACGGATCCCGAATGAGCGTCAGCGCGTCGATCCAGCGGAACGCAAGCGCGAACAGCAGATAATTCGCTTCGTCGAGTTGCTTCTGCTCGTAATAGCGGGAAAAGCGATCGCGCTCCTTGGGCGGAATGCCGAGCACATTGTTCAGCACAAACCCTGGACCGGGCTTTCCGATGCCGAGATCGGCGTGCGCGTCGACATGCACGACCGAGAAGGGCTTTATAAGCTGTCGCGCATCCATGCGCGCCTTCCAGAACGCAAGCGCGCCGTCGTGCGTTTCGGTGATGCATCCCGGAACGGGATGCGCCGTGCTGAGTCCGAGCCCGTTTTCCAAAAAAGAAACGACGGCGGCTTCCGTCCACGGACTTGCGCAGTCTTCGGAGGGGCGTTCCCCCTTCGGTGCAAGCGGACAGCAGTCGCTCAGGAAAAAATCAAGATCGAGATCCAGTACCTGCATGCCGTCATTGTACCGTTCTTTGATCCGGAAAACAAGCCGTTTCCCCATATAAAGTGGTGATTGTATTCAAAAATAATACATTTATGACACATTTACATGTTAAAATTTTCAAAACGGTCAAGAATCCGGCGGAAAAAATGTTGCGACTTCGGAAATCCTTTGCTATAATATAGTTATCTTTGCGGAGGAATGCTATGAAGCCTGCTGCGATATTGGACATCGGCAGTTCGAAGGTGGTATGTCTTTCGGGCAGCGTTTTAGATAAAGGCGGCATCGTCGTGCACGGTGCCGGTGTTTCCGGCTGCGACGGATACCTTGAGGATACCATTCCGGACAAGCAGAGCCTGCGCGACGCGATCGTCGATGCGATTCAGCAGGCGGAGCAGGAATCCCGCACGCGCATCCGCGATATCGCGGTGACCGTGCCGCTCACGTTCTCGAAGCTTGTCCTTTCGGATATGACGCTGACGCTCGGCAACCAGCCGCGCATCGTTGATCCCACGGACGTCGACCGGCTGATCAATCTGTCCTTTCAGAAGATCGAGACGCCGTCGGGACATGTGCTGATGCACAGCACCCCGGTCTTTTTCCTGGTCGACGGCGTGTCCTCTTCGGAGCTGCCGCAGGGCGTCATGACCGAAGAGATCTCGGGACTGATCGCGCATATGTTCGTGCGCGAAGACTATATCGAAACGATCCAGAACGCGCTGGACGATCTCGGGATCGAGATCTCGATGTGCGTCAGCGGGATCCTCGGTGAAGCGACGATGCTGATCCCCGAGGAGGAGCGCGTCCGCCCCGCCGTGCTGATCGACGTCGGCTATCGGCAGACGGATATCTGCGTGATCGAAAACGCCGCGCTGACCGGCGTTGCGACAATCCCGATGGGCGGATATCAGTTCGCGTCGGATCTTTCATTCGGGCTGGACGTTACGCTCCAGTCCGCCGAGCAGGCAAAGCGCCGGTTCGTCTTCTCTCTCGATTACGGGGACAAGACCGAGATCCTCCGTTCCGAGACCGCGACGAAGCGCGTCGAGAACAGCACGATCGCCTACATCATCGAAGCGCGTGCGAACGATCTTGCGGCGCACATCCGGGAGGAGCTCAACAACCTGCAGGTCAATCTGGAATCGCGCCCGATCGTGTATCTTTCCGGCGGCGGGCTGCTGATGATGCGAGGATCGCTCGACTTTCTCAAGAAGGCTTTGGGCTTTCCGATCAAGCGGGACATGCCGTGGACGCCGCGTCTGTCCTCGCCAAACTACTGCAGCGCGTTCGGCGCTCTGAACTTTGTCCTTCGCGCAAACCGCGCAGAGGATCGTCCGGTGCAGCAGACGCCGGATGAAAAGACATTTCTGCAAAAATTGAAGGATTTCTTCACGAAATAAACAAAGGGGGAACCACCATCCATGTTTGAAACCAACGTAGAAAGCACAAACTTTGCGCAGATCCGTGTCGTCGGCGTCGGCGGCGCAGGCTGCAACGCGATCAACCGCATGGTCCAGTACGGTCTGCAGGGCGTGGAATTTATCGCCGTCAATACCGACAAGCAGGCGCTGGCATTGAGCGCAGGACAGAAAAAGATCCAGATCGGTGAGAAGCTGACCAAGGGTCTCGGCGCAGGTGCGGATCCCGAGATCGGCCGCAAGGCGGCGGAAGAAAGCCGCGATCTGATCATGGAAGCGCTGAAGGGCAGCGACATGATCTTCATCACCGCCGGTATGGGCGGCGGCACGGGCACCGGCGCGGCTGCGGTCATCGCGGACGCGGCAAAGGAGCTCGGCATCCTCACCGTCGGCGTTGTGACAAAGCCGTTCACGTTTGAAGGTCGCGTACGCATGCGCAATGCGGAACAGGGCATCGAAATGCTGAAACCCGCGGTCGACACGCTGATCACGATCCCGAACGACAAGCTCATTTCACTGGTCGGCAAGTCCAGCCTTCCGGATGCGCTCCGTGTTGCGGACGACGTGCTCCGTCAAGGCATCCAGGGCATTTCCGATCTGATCGCAGTCCCGGCAATGATCAACCTCGACTTTGCGGACGTCAAGACGATCATGAAGGAAAAAGGCATGGCGCACATGGGTATCGGTTCCGCCGTCGGTGAAAAGCGCGCAAGCGAAGCGGCGCGTCAGGCGGTCGAGAGTCCGCTCCTCGAAACCTCCATCAAGGGTGCGAAGGGCATTTTGATGAACATCACGGGCGGCAGCGATCTGTCCCTGCTCGAAGTCAATGAAGCCGCGGGCATCATTGCGGAGAACGCCGATCCCGAAGCGAACATCATCTTCGGCGCGGACATCGACGAGAGCATGGGCGATACGCTCCGGATCACCGTCATTGCGACCGGCTTCGACCGTGTCGATCCCGACAAGAGCGACCTCCAGATGGGCGGCACGCCTGCGAAGCGCAGCTTTGCGGAGCCCCGTCTGTTCGGCGGCGCGGCGCCGCAGCCCGGTCCCGCTTCGGCACAGAACGCTTTCTCCGCCCGCACCTATGCGGAGCCCGAGAAAGCGCCCGAGCCCGATATGCCCGAACCCGAAAGAAAACCTGCGGAACCGCTGTACCGCGATCCTTCCGCCGGCGTTCGCAGAGACTACAACGAGCGTCCCGCAAACAAGCTGGACATCCCCGCCTTCCTGCGGAAATAAACAAACAACGGGCA
Organism: Bacillota bacterium; assembly: GCA_016286445.1. Lineage (GTDB taxonomy): Bacteria > Bacillota > Clostridia > Christensenellales > CAG-138 > UBA3792. The sequence goes on along the minus strand of JAEESS010000044.1, from coordinate 8,072 downwards.
GATGCGAACCATCTGCCCGTCTTTCTTTTTATAACAGGAACCACAGCGCGACCGTGACCGCAAGCATACCGAGCCCGATCCACGGCGGGTGCTTTCGGTTTTCGAGAAACAGCGGCGAGCACAGAAGCAGCGCTGCATAATAGAGCGCGATCACCGCAATGTGCGGCGCGGGAAGGCGCAGCATCGGAACGTCCAAGCCCTGCGTGATGATCGCGATCAGCTTGACAGCACCGTACGCGGGATAGGACAGCACCGCCGCAGCGTGCGGCAGAATCCCGTACAAAAGCACGGACAAAAAGCCGAACAGCAGAATGATCGGCATTGTCGGGATCAGCACGATCGAAAGCGGGATCGCGATCCATGCAAGCGTTTGGAAATAATACGCGGTCAGCGGCAGCATTCCGATCATGGCGGCTGCCGCCCCGAATACCGCGCGTGCTATGAGCGATGCGCGAAGCGATTTCGGAAGCATTCTTCTGAGTTTTGCCGCAAACAGGGTCATCCCGCACATCGCGGCAAACGAGAGCTGAAAGCCGACGGTCTGATACGCAAACGGCTCGCAGAGAAGTGTCATAAAGAGCGCAAAGCAGAGCACGGACGGCATATCCGCCTGCCGTTCCCGCATGACGGAAAGCCGAAGCGCGATCAGCACGAACGCCGCGCGCAGAACGGAAGCCGAGAAGCCGGTGACCGCGCAAAGGAACAGCAGAATCAGCGTCAGAACGCCAAACGAGAGCCATTTGCGCTCCGTGCGGACAAGCTTTCCGAGCATGCCAGCCAGGATCGTGACATGCAGTCCGGAAACGGCAAACAGATGCAGAAGACCGCTTTGGGCATACTGCGCATACTCCGCCCCCGTTATCGCCGAGCGGTCGCCGAGCAGGATCCCCCTTGCCGCCGCGGCCTCGTCGCGAAAGAGCGCGTCGGCGTTGGCAAGCAGGTTTCCGCGCAGATTGGACAGGAAGGAAGCGAACGGACCTTCGCCGAGCGCCGTCGGAAGCAGAACGATGCGGACCAAAACGGCGAACGCCGCGATCGGCAGCAGAAAGAACGCGCTTCTTCTGCGGAACAGGAATGCCGAAACGGGAACAAGAACTGCGCAGACGACCAACAGGACCCGATCCGGTGCAAACGATCCGAGGATCGCCGCAAGGATCGCGCCGAGCGAAGCGCCCGCCATCGGACGCGTATGAAACCATCGCCGTCTGTCTGTCATACAAACAGTATAGCAAACCGTAAGCAATATTTCAATCATATGGAGGGATCACACATGTCAACGCTTCGTGAGTACATCGACAAGGCAAAAAAGATCGTTTTTCTGGGCGGCGCAGGACTCAGCACCGAAAGCGGGATCCCGGATTTCCGTTCGAGCGACGGGGTTTTCAAGGCGATCAAGGCGTACGGCGTGCCGCCGGAAACGCTGCTTTCGATCGACTTCTTTGAAGACTATCCGGAGATCTTTTACGATTACTACAAGAAATATTTGATCTATCCGGACGCAAAGCCGAACAAGGCGCATAAAGCGCTTGCAAAGCTCGAAGAGATCGGCAAGCTCAACGCGGTCGTAACGCAGAACATCGACGGTCTGCACCAGGCTGCTGGCAGCAGACACGTCTGTGAGCTGCACGGCAGCGTTTACCGGAATCACTGCACGAAATGCCGCAGATTCTATTCGCTCGATCAGATCATGGCGATGAAGGGCGTTCCGACCTGCGAATGCGGCGGGATCATCAAGCCGGACGTCGTGCTGTACGGCGAAGGACTCGACAATTCGGTCGTGACCGACGCGATCCGCTCGATCCGTGAGGCGGACACGATGATCGTCGGCGGTACGTCGCTTGCGGTCTATCCCGCCGCGGGGTTGATCGATTATTTCCGTGGCGACACGCTGATCGTCATCAACCTTTCCCCCACGCCGCGCGACCGCGAAGCAACGCTTTGCGTACACGAGAAGATCGGTGAAGCGCTATCCTATCTTTTGGATTGACTTTCCCGAAAAGTCGGATATAATGGTTCTTCGGAGAACGATTTGAAATCGTCTTTGGAACACATCATCAAGCCAAGGCGTCGAAGGCATCGTGACGCCGGAAAGGAATCATCAACGCATGAGCGAATGCACCCATGACTGCAGCAGCTGCGCGCAGAACTGCTCCGAACGCACCGAAGAGAACGAGTTCCTCGCAAAGCTCAACAACTACTCCTCCGTGAAGAAGGTCATCGCCGTTTTGAGCGGCAAGGGCGGCGTCGGCAAATCTCTGGTCACGTCGCTTTTGGCCGTCAACGCGATGCGCAGCGGCGATCACGTCGCAATTCTCGACGCGGACATCACCGGTCCGTCGATCCCGAACGCGTTCGGCGTACACGAGAAAGCGACCGGAAGCGATATCGGCATCTTCCCCGTTACATCGAAGCTCGGCGTCGACATGATGTCGATCAACCTGCTCCTTGAAAACGAGACCGATCCCGTCGTCTGGCGCGGACCGATCATCGCCGGAACCGTCAAACAGTTCTGGACCGACGTCATCTGGAAGGACGTCGATATCATGTTCATCGACATGCCTCCGGGAACGGGCGACGTACCGCTTACCGTGTTCCAGTCCCTGCCGATCGACGGCGTCGTCGTCGTCACCTCGCCGCAGGAGCTCGTCGGCATGGTCGTGCAGAAGGCAGTCAACATGGCGAACATGATGAACATCCCCGTGCTCGGCGTCGTCGAAAACTACAGCTATTTCGAGTGCCCCGACTGCGGCAAGCGTCACAACCTGTTCGGCGACAGCCACATTGAAAAAGTCGCGGAAGAGAACGGCGTCAATACCGTTTGCCGCATCCCGATCAATCCGAAGCTTGCCGCCGCCTGCGACGCGGGTCTTATCGAGCTCTATGAGGGCGACTGGCTGAACGCGCTTTCCGCCAAGATCGAAACGCTATGACACACGAAGAAAAAGCGCTCCGGTATTTCACGGACGGCGCGAACTGCGCACAGGCGGTCGTTATGGCGTACGTGAAAGACCTCGGCATGGATGAAAAGACCGCGGCGCGGCTTGCGTCCTCCTTCGGCGGCGGTATCGGTAGACTTCGCGAGATCTGCGGCGCCGTGTCCGGCATGATGATGGTCTACGGGTTTTTGCGCGGCTACGACGATCTCAAGGATCCCGATCTCAAAAAAGCGCATTATGCCAACGTACAGGCGCTCGCGAACAAATTCCGCGAGGAAAACGGCTCGATCGTCTGCCGCGAGCTTTTGGCGCTGCACGAGAACGAACAAAACGATCCCACCCCCACCCCGCGCGACGCGAAATTCTTCCATTCGCGTCCGTGCATGGGCTTCGTGCAATGCGCCGCAAGGCTTTTGGATGAAGCGCTCATAAAAGAATAAGCAGCAAAAAAGGACGGTCCGTGCCGTCCTTTTTGTGTACACTGGGTTTATTCGGCTGTTTGCTCCTCCGGCTTTTCGGAGATCTCCGCGCCGTGTCTGCACAGGAGACTGCCGACGATCATCATCACGCCGATGCCGACCGATGCGCCGCTGTGGATATCCGGATTTGCAACGTCGGTCGCGGCAAGCTTGAAAATGCCGTAAACGATGCCGGCAAGGATTGCCGTTCCGATCGGGATGCAGATTGCAAGGATGCCGAGCCGCATGAGTTCCTTTGCACCGTCAAAGGTGAACGGCGTGCCTGCCTTCAGTTCGTTCTTGAAATAACGCTCCGCAAACTTTGCGAGCACGGCTTCCCCAGCGCAAAGAATGATTCCGCAGGACATTGTCGCATACATGGTCGCTGTGCTGACGTCCGCTTCCTTTTCCATCAGCCCGCGGATCGTTGCGCCGAACAGCTTGAAGCCGTCCGCCGGAAATACCAGAAGGCTGAAAATGCCGGCGATGCAGAACGCTCCGACGACGATGCTGAGAACGAACGTGATCGTGCTGAGGATTTTACCGATCTTTGCAAGCGTTTGCAGTGCTTTCAATGATTTCACAACAGGATACCCCCTCTTACTTAATCCGTATTATTTTAGCATAAACCGCTCGGCGCGTCAACCAACCGTTGTTCGAGCCGATCCGGATATGCCGATGCCTGCAGATGCGGATTTATACCATTTGACTTTCCCGCCGTTCATGTTATAATCAAGTTATAAGAAGTTGAAAGGAGACATTTATGATCCCGTATACACAGCTGAACAAAGCCGCTCTCGAAGCGGAATTGAAAACCGTGACCGAGGCGTATGAAGCCGTCAAGGCGAAAGGATTGAAGCTCGACATGTCGCGCGGCAAGCCCGGCAAGACGCAGCTCGATCTCTCGAATGACATGCTGAAGGTCCTGTCCGACCGCGACGACTGCTATGACGACGCGCTCGACGTCTGCAACTACGGCAATCTTGCCGGCATTCCGTCTGCAAGAAAGCTTTTCGCCGAGCTTCTCGACGTCAAACCCTCCGAAGTCATCGTCGGCGGCAGCGCTTCCCTGCAGCTGATGTACAACCTGATCGCAACCGCTTTTTCGCACGGTTTGATGAAGAGCCCCGAGCCGTGGTCCAAACGCGGCAAGCTGCGCTTCCTCTGCCCCGCGCCAGGTTACGACCGTCACTTCCGCATCACGGAATTCTTCGGAATGGAGCTGATCCCGATCGCCATGACCGAAGAAGGTCCCGATATGGACGCCGTGCTGCAGTGGATCAAGGATCCGACCGTGGTCGGTATCTGGTGCGTGCCGAAATACTCGAATCCCGACGGCATCATCTACTCGAGCCGCGTCATCCATGCGCTTGCTTCGATGAAGCCCGCCGCGCCGGACTTTGCGCTGATGTGGGACAACGCGTACTGCATCCACGAGTTCGACGGCGATTACGTCCCCTTCCCGGATATTCTGAAGCTCTGCGCCGAGTACGGCAACCCGGACATGGTCTATGAGTTTGCATCCACCTCGAAGGTCACCTTCCCCGGCGCCGGCATCTCCTGCATGTGCGCAAGCGAAGCAAACATCGCCTATTTCCAGAAAACCCTCGGCGTGCAGATCATCAGCTTCGACAAGGTCAATCAGCTGCGCCATGTGCGGTTTTTGAAGGACAAGCCCACGACGCTCGCGCTGATGAAAAAGCACGCGGAAATTCTGAAGCCGCGGTTTGACGCCGTCTGCGACGCGCTTGACCGTGAAATCGTCTCCCGCGGGATCGGGCACTACAACCGTCCGAAGGGCGGCTACTTCGTAAGTCTCTACGCCATGCCGCAGACTGCAAAGCGCGCGCTGCAGCTTGTGAAGGAAGCCGGTGTAACGATGACCCCCGCCGGCGCGACCTATCCTTACGGGCAGGATCCGTTCGACAGCAACATCCGCATCGCGCCGACCCTTCCGCCGGTCGAAGAGCTGACGATCGCGATCGACGTCTTCTGCCTGTGCCTGCGCATCGCGGCGCTCGAACAGCTTCTGAAGGCGGTCGCCGAATAACGGCAGAACACATCAGAAATCCTTTGACACGGATCGACAGATTCGTTATAATAGAATCGTAGATTATATATTCACAGGGAGGCGAGTTTTATGGAACTGAAGGACCAAATTCTGCAAACCAAGGAACGCAAAAAGGGCTTTCTGAAAGCGATGCCGGAATCGACACGTACGCAGATCGATACCTATGTCAAGCTTGAAAAAATCTCCAAGAACTACTGGGGCGTCATCGCCTGCGGCGCCGCGATCGCGCTGATCGGGTATCTGATCGCCTGTCTGAGCGAAAAGCCGGCTTCCTGGACGCTCAATCTGATCCCCGCCGCGCTTCTGATCGCGGGCAGCATCATTGCGGGACTTTACATCAAATCTCTGACGAACAAGGCGAAGAAAGCGATCTCGCTCGGCGCGCCCGATTACGTTGAAGAGCTGAAAGCGATCAACGACCGCCTCTCCGGTCTCGAGAAAGCGGAAAAAGCGCGTGTGGAAGCCGAAAAGCAGGAAGCAAGGGCGAAAGCGCGTGCAGAAGCGGCGCAGCGCGACGCCGAGCTCGCTTTGCAGAAGCAGCAGGAAGCCATGCAGGATGCAGCGAAAGCAGCGCAGAACGCAGCAAAAGCCACACAGGAAGCAAACCCGCAGCCCGTCGAAGCGCCCGTTCCGCCTGCTGAAGAGTAAACAAAAAGGATCTTCGGAAAGATCCTTTCAAGCAGAAATCGACCCGTCGGAATCCCGGCGGGTCGTTTTTTCAGGAAATCTCGGCAAGCCTTTTCGAGATCATATGTCCCTGATAGTTCACATCCCCCGTGACCTCCTTGATCACGCGGATCTCCGGCGGGAGCTCAACCGTTTCGTCCTTGTCGTTAAGCTGTACGTCGAGGATCGCGCTGTCGTCGTTGGTGGGATAGGTGTCCAGCGTGCAGTAATGCCCTTGATAGCGGAAGCAAAGACGCCGCTTGGATACGGAGCCGTATTCCGGATCGACCTCCTCCGCCAGCCGGAGGTATTCCTTCTGGGAAAGCAGCCGCTCGTTTTCGATGCGCTCGATCGGCGAGATCGGACGCTTTTCCGTGTAGATATAGGAAATCGCATTGTTGGATACGACCTTGCGCGTGCGGCGCTCGGTCCCCTTCGCACGCTCCTTGAGATAGGTCTGCGTAATGTTCTGTTCGACCGGTTCGTATGCCGCAAGCACGCTGTCGTCCACATACTCGACCAGGAATTTGCGTTCGCTCTGTGCCGGCGGAATTTCGCCGAGGATCGAATAGACCTCGTTCATCGCCTTCCGGATCTTGTTTTCAAAGTTGTAGGAATTGCCGATGACAGCGCGGCGTTTGTGGCTGCGCCAGCAAAGCAGCGTCGCATCCTCCTTTTCCCTTGCCTGCTCCAGCGTCTCATACCGTGCGGCGTTGTCATAGTTGTAGGCAAACTCGGCGCCTTTCGACGACGAAACCAGATGAATGACCGCGTCGTAGGAGGCAAGAATGTCCTTTTCGGTCAGACCGAAACGCGCAATAACTGCGCTGAATTCCTTCTGCGAAACATATGCTTTGTCGTCCATCACGCCGCGGTCGCAGAGGATCACGATCTTGTCCTCCGGAACGAGCTGCGCCGCCTCCCATGCCAGCTTCTCTTTATGCAGCTGCGAGGATACGACAAAATACTGGAAATCGAACATGGTAAGACAGTTTCCGAACGGTTTGATGCCGAACCCGCTGATGAGCTCGGTCGCCGCTTCCGGTACGATAAACACACGATACCCGATGCTGGAAAGCTCCTTGACAAGGCGCGAGGTCAACGTCGTTTTGCCGCCTGCGGGTCCGCCTGTCAGGACAATCTTTTTGATACTCTTCATGTCTGTTCCTTTCGATCGGTTCTGATACGGCACAAAACCGTCCGTATACAGTATAGCATAACGGTTTCTGTTTTTCCACCCCGAATTTCGTTCCGGCACCTCCGGACAGAACGCCGTTATTCCGACGTCTTTCGTCGGAAGGTCCCCTCTGCTGACCGCGCAAACGGCGGGACCGTCATAAAAATCGTCTGCATTCCGGCTGTTTTCCTGCGGTGCGGCAATGGCTGCGTGCCGTTTCACTGTGCTGTTCCGCTGCATTTTTACCGTGCAAAACGGACTGCCGCCATCATCGGCAGTGTACACGGCAGGTTCATTTTTTCTTCACATTTCTTTCATATAGGGCTTGCTATTTGACTCCGTTTCCGGTATAATAACTAACGTATAGGACTGTGTACTTATATCTTTTGATATACGGTTCCAACAGTTCAAATCAGTAAGGAGGAAGAAAAGAAACATGAGAAAAACCATTTCTCTGGTCCTGGCAGTCCTGATGATGCTTGTCCTGCTTCCCGCGGTCAAGCTCAGCCCGGCTGTTGCGGAAGACGCAACGGTTACTGACGAATTAACCGGTGCTTGGACCGGTGTCTCCGGGAACAGCTACGCTGATTGGTCCGGCAAGACAAGCAATTCCGATGCTGTCTATGCAGGTCAATCAGCCGGTCAGTATGATTCCATTCAGTTGAGAAGCAAGAATAATAACTCTGGTGTTATTACGACAGCTTCCGGCGGAACTTTCCAGAAGATCGTTCTGACCTGGAACAGCAACACCTACGGAACAAGAG
>JAEESS010000100.1 GCA_016286445.1 Bacillota bacterium | reverse complement strand
ATCGACAATGCAAATGAAGCCGAGATGCAGAAGGTTCGCGGCAGATTCGTTGCGGAGGTGCCGAACATCCCGGCGCATAAGCTCGGCGAAATGCACCTCATCTATGTATACACCGGCGACAACTGCTATTCGCAGGTGGCGAGTACATACACGGTGATTGAGGCGTCCCCGATGTCGTACGTGTATCTGATGCTGACGAGGACAGGCGCCACAGAGCATGAGAAGAACTGCGGCGCGGCCATCTATACCTACTGGCAGGCGGCGCAGGCGTACAAAGGCGAATAGTTAACCCGACAGACCGAAAGAGCGAAGCCACCCGGCTTCGCCTTTTTCATATTCCATCCGCGAACGGGGCGCCGAGGATGTCGCCCCCTACCATACTCCTCATCCGTCGCGCCTTCGTCGTGACACCTTCCCCATATCAAGGGGAAGGCTTTTGGGGCGCAAAGTCCTTGCCTCCCCTGTGTAAGGGGAGGTGCCGAGCGAAGTGAGGTGGAAGGGTTGTCAAAGCCGCATACACAATTCCCGTCCGCAGAACAATTCATCCGCGAAAAGCGTACCGCTTTTCCGCGTGTACACCTCATCCGCCTTCGCTCACGCTGCGGCACCTTCCCCTCAAGGGGAAGGCTTTTGGGTTCGCATTTAGATTCATAAGGGGGAAGGTCTTTGGCTGCGCAGCATTCTTGCCCTCCCTGTGCAAAGGGGGATGAAGGAGGGGAATGTTCCTGCGCAGGCTTTGCGTCTGAAACGTGAAAGCATGTACCGAATACGGTACATGCTCTTGCACTGATACCTTATATGCACCAAATATAGGATATGTGTTTTTCTATGTGTGATGCTATATACCAAATATGGTATATATAAGCAGCTATATGAAATCAATTCCGATCAATCGACCGGTTTCACGAAAGCCGACCGCGCGATAGAGGGCATTTGACGGCGTATAACCCGTGTCGGCATAGAGCATCGTGCGCTCGCCGCGCATGTGCGCGTCCGCGACGACGGAGCTGACCAGCGCTTTTGCATACCCTTTTCCGCGAAATTGCGCGTCCGTCACCACGGATCCGATGTATGCAAGCCCCTCTGCACGTTCGTGAAGCCGAACCAAAGCTGTAATTGTCCCGTTTATGCACCAACCATACGCATCGGAACTATCGCAGAAATCGGTTCCGGCGGCAAGGCGGGCGGCTTCGGGAATGGGCTCGCGCGCCTGTTCGCCAAGTTGTGCAAGAATCTCGCCGCACGCGGCAGGGTCAAGCCGGTCTGCGGGAATGCGCTCGCCCTCGGCGGTGAAGCGGTTCGGCTGTTCGCACAAATACGCGGTCAGCGGCAGACGGCGCCGCGAGGGGAAGGGAAGCGCAAGCTCCAGATAGCGGACAAGGCTCGCGCGTCCGATCACGCCGGCAAGGTGATGCGTTTCCCGGAGCACGCAAAGCGACGCGGCAAGCTCGGAAAGCGTCTCGTCCGAGACGCCGCGCCGGGTGTAGATCCAGGCAGGGAAGCCCTGTCCCGCGCGCACGAACAAAAGGTCCTTTCCGTCGGAAAGACACAGCGCATCCGGGACCCGCAAAAGCTGCCGCATTTTATGGAACGTAATCGCCTCGGCGTCGTTTGAAAACGGGAACGCCGAGGCTTCTTCTTTTGCGATCATGCGGATCATGCTTCTTCTCCGAAACGTTCCTTTGCCTCAAAGACAGAGCAGATCGTTTTGTAATTGCCGAATATGGTGAGCTTGTCGCCGGCTTCCATGACGGACTTTGCGCCGGCGGGGACCGCCTTTTTGCCAGGCTTTTCGATCAGCATGACCATCAGGTTGTGATCGGCGCGGAGACCGGTTTTGAAAAGCGGCTTTTCACGAAACGGTTCCGGCACTTCCGCAAGCGTGACCTGCGCGATCGAATCCTCGCCGAGGTAGTCGACCAGCAGAACGGAGTTCGTCGACTCGCGGCGCGTCATGCGGTTTGCGACCCGCTCGATGATGCTGTCGCCCCACGCACGCACCTTCGGCACGCGCATGAAGATGATGATGATCGAGGCGGCGAGCACGGGGATCAGAACGCTGAACAGGTTGGAGACCACGGAAAGGTCGATCGAGAGAAGGACGTTGATCAGCATGGATACGATCGTGATATTGAACACATATCCGAACAGCATCGTAATGCGGGCAAGCCGTCTTCGGGATCGGCTCGTCAAAAGGAGCTCGCTTTCGCGCGTGGTGAAGCCGCACCCGGTCAGCAGTGAAATGACCTGGAACCGCGCCTTTTCGTCGGGCAGACCCGTAAAGCGGAACAGCATGGCGAACAACTCCGAAATGACCCAGTAGATGAGGATCATGAGCGAAAACAGTGTAAACGCGACATAAATGTTCATACGAAACCTGCCCCTTTGATTCGGTACGGATCTTTTTTCTTATTATATCACGGCTCGCGGGGGATGGCAATCATTCCGGCAAATCGTTTACGCTTTTTTCATGCGTTGCGAAACGGAAAGGAATGTGCTATAATAGGGCGAAATTTGTCGGGAGGAATGAAACATGCGAAAAAGACTGCGCATCGGCTGCCTGCTGCTTGCGTTCGGACTGCTGCTCGGCTGCGGCGGAGCGACTGCATCGCAGCCATCGGTCTCCCCGGAGCCGACATTCACCGTGCAGGCGGAGCCGACGCTCGCGCCGGCGGAGGAGGTCGTTGCGGAGGTCGTGATCGAGCCGGTCCAAACGCCGGTTCCGACGCTGCCGCCGACGCCTACGCCCAGCCCCACGCCGACGCCTACGCCCACGCCCACGCCGAGCCCGACGCCCGTTCCGACGCCGTTCGGCATTGCATGGCTGCCCGACACGCAGACGCTTGCGTATTCGTATCCGGAGAAGCTCGAGGCGCTCGGCGCGGAGATCGCCGCGCGGCGGGAGCCGGATCGTCTCGTTGCCGTGCTGCACACGGGCGACGTCGTCGACAACGGCTATAAGGACTGGGAGTGGGAGAACTTCGACCTGTGCCTCAACGCGTTCAAGGACGATCTGCCGTTCTATCCGGTCGCGGGAAACCACGATCTCGGCGTTAAGCTCCTGAAATACGACGCGTATCTCAAACAGCCGTTTCTGGAAAAGCTCCCGGAGGGGCAGACCTATGAGGGCGGCAAAATGTATTATATCCTGCTCGAAGAGGGCGGGGTTGAGCTGCTGCTGCTTTGCGTCGGCTGGGACAGCGGCAAAACCGATGCGGAGCGCGCATGGATCGAAACGGTGTTTGAACAGTTCCCCGAAACGCCCTGCATCCTGCTGACGCACGGTTTTCTGAAAACGGAGGGCATCATCTTTCCGAACTCGCAGTATCTGGAAACGAACATCGTCGCGCCGCATCGGACGGTCCGAATGGTCATCTGCGGGCATTCGCGCGATTCCGGACTGCTGAAGAAGACATATGACGACGACGGCGACGGCGAAGCGGAGCGCACGGTCACGATGCTGATGCTGAACCGGCAGGGCAAGGCATACGCCTACCGCATTCTCACGGTCGATCCGCTCGCGCACTCGATCGACGTCAAAACCTACGCGATCGGCAAGCGCGAACCGCTCGAAAAGGACGATCTCTATCCGTTGAGCTTTACGATCGACAACGCGTTTTAGTATCGGCAAATAAAAAGAAAGGGCGGTTAACCGCCCTTTCTTTCATACGGTGAAAAAATGTACCTTTTACCGTAAATGATCCGGTGCCGTTATCGACAGCCTTATTTGTCGAGGGTATCGGTCATGGTGGCGACCATGACCGCCTTGATCGTGTGCATGCGGTTCTCCGCTTCGTCGAACACGACGCTGTGCTTGGAACGGAAGACCTCGTCGGAAACTTCCATTTCCTTGAGCCCGAAGCGATCGTAGATGTCCTTGCCGACGCTCGTCTCGAGATCGTGGAAGGACGGCAGGCAGTGCTCGAAGATGACGTTCGGATTGCCGGTCTTCTTGAGCATGTCCATGGTCACGCGATACGGCTCGAGGAGACGGATGCGCTCTTCAAACTGCGCTTCCTCGCCCATGGAGACCCAAACGTCGGTGTAGATGACGTCCGCGCCCTGCACCGCGTCGATGGAATCGGAAAGCTCGATCTTGCCGCCGGTCTCCTTGCAGAGCTCGCGCATGCGGTTGACAAGCTCCTCGGAGGGGAACAGCGCCTTCGGCGCGATGCCGACAAAGTGCATGCCCATCTTTGCGCAGCCGATCATCAGGGAATTGCCCATGTTGTTGCGCGCGTCGCCGACGTATACGAACTTGACCTCGTTGAGGGGCTTTTTGACGTGCTCTTCGATCGTCATCCAGTCCGCAAGGACCTGCGTCGGATGATAGAGGTCCGTCAGGCCGTTCCAAACCGGAACGCCGCTGTATTTCGCGAGCAGCTCAACGGTCTCCTGCTTGAAACCGCGGAACTCGATGCCGTCATAGAATCTGCCGAGCACCTTTGCGGTGTCTTCGAGCGATTCCTTCTTGCCCATCTGACTGTTGCTCAAGAACGTGACGTTTGCGCCCTCGTCGTATGCCGCGGTCTCAAACGCGCAGCGGGTACGGGTGGAGGTCTTCTCGAACAGCAGCACGACGTTCTTGTTCGCCATGCGCTTCGGGAAAATGCCCTGTTTCTTTTCGGC
>JAEESS010000043.1 GCA_016286445.1 Bacillota bacterium | reverse complement strand
CATTTCGCTGCCGAACGTGCCGAGGTCGCCCGACACGATGAGATCGTAATCCTCGGCGCGGCTGCCCATGTCGTCGAAATGCGCCATGATCGTATCGCAGCAGGCGGGCGCCATCGCCGCGCCCATGTTGTTCATGTCGGTGATGCCGAGATCGATCACGCGTCCGATCGTCGCGCCGGTCAGCGCAACGTGCGAGAACACCGGAAGCGGCACGTCCTGCGCGGACAAAAGCAGCGCGCCCGCGCCGGTCACGGTGCGCTGGGCCGTCGGCGGCGCGGTCGTTCCCATCTCCAGCGGAAACCGGTACTGCCGCTCGGCGGTCGAAAAATGACTGCTCGCGCAGCACAGAACGGGCGAGCAGAACCCGCCGTCCGAAAGCACGCCGCCTAAGAGAAGCGATTCCGCTATCGTCGAGCACGCGCCGTACAGGCCCAGAAACGGCACGCCGAGCTCGCGCGCGGCATAGTTCGCCGTGATCAGCTGGTTCAGAAGATCGCCCGCAAGCATCGCCTGCACGTCGCAGGGCGCAAGACCCGCTTTCTGACACGCCAGAAGCGCCGCCGTCTGAAACATCTTGCATTCCGCTTTTTCAAAGCTGTCCTCGCCGAATGTATCATCCTCGAGCACCGTATCGAACGTGCCGGAAAACGCGCCTTTGCCCTCGTTTCCGGCCACGATCGCCGCCGCGCTCCGGATCCGCGGCTCACTCCGGAACAGCAGCGTCCGTTCCCCGATCCGTTTTCGCATACACACGCCTCCTTTTTCCGAAAGTATGTCCGGATCCGCGGGGATGATACGCGGGAGATTTTGTGATATAATGCAAAAAAAGTGAAACACTTCGGTCCGCTTATTCGTTATACAGGTGAACGGCAAGAGAAAGGAGGGCAAACGATGAACGAATTGTATGCGCAGCATTTCGAAGCGCTTGCCCGATTTTGCTCGACGCTGTACCGCGACCCGGAAAAAGGCGCGGATCTTGCCCAGGAGACCTTTCTGCGGGCGCTGGAGCACACGGATCAGCTTTCGGGACGAACCGAACAGGAACGGCGCGCATGGCTTTACCGCACCGCAAAGAACCTGTTTCTGGACGAGGCCAGACGAAACGCGCGGTTCCTCAAACGGCAGCAGCTGCTGTATGAGGGAGAAGGCGCGGAGGAGCCCGGTTACGCGCAGACGGAAGCCTGCCTGCTGCTGAACCGGCTGCCGGCGGAACTGCAGACGCTGATGCGGCTTCGCTACGTTGAGGGATACAGCGCCGCGGAGCTCGGTGAGCTTTTCCATATGCCGCCGGCAACCGTGCGCACCAAGCTCATGCGGGCAAGACAATTGCTGAAAAAGGAGTTATTTCTATGAATCTTCGAAAACAAATGCAGGCCGCGCCCGGATACCGGGAGGAGCGGATCGGCCGGGAACGGATCGAAACGTATCGGAGAAGCTTCCCCGCATGGACTGCGGAGGGGATCCTGCTTCCGGCGGAGCGGTTCACAGAGGAAAAAATCGGCAGACGATAAAACGGAGGGAAATACGATGAAAAGAATGATGGTAAACTGTGCGGTATGCGACATGCGGAGCGTGTCGGAGGAAACGCTGAAACACTATGAGCAGATCACGGTCAACGCCGCGACGGTGATCGTGACGCCGGAGAAGAAGGACCTGATCAACCGGTACAACGTGATGATGAACGCGGCGGACGTGATCGAAGTGCCCGCGGGCGAAAACGTCCGGATCGTCAGTCAGAACGGCTCGTACGAGCTGACGGCGGAACGCGCGCCGCAGGACGGGGAAAAGGTGATCCTGTTCGTCAACGGCATGCTGAACGTGAACGCCGACGCCGCGGAGGCGGCCGCAAAATACGAGCAGATCCGGGTGAACGGCTCGGTCGTGATGCCGAAGAGCATTTCCGGCAGACTGCACAATCTGAACGTGAACGGTTCGATCAGCGCATATCCGGACGGCGCGATCCGGCTGAGCCGCAACGCGGAGATCGACAAAACCTTCCCGCTTCGTGCAAAGGAGAACGCGCTCTACTGGGCGTTCCGCAGGCTGATCTTCACCGACCTTGCGCTTGACACGGAAAAGCTGCGCAACCGGAACGTACGCTTTGCGGCAAAGACTGCGCTGATCGCGGAATCGCTTGCCGAGGCGGTCGTGCCGATGCTTTCGGAGGACACGGATATCCTGATCGTACCGGACGGTACGAAGTTCTTCGGCTTCGACGCAAGGATGAACAAGCGGTTTTTGAAGAAGTTCGGAACGAAGGCGTATATCAACGGCGATCTGACCGTAGAGGAGGACGCGATCGACGTCCTTCCCGAGATCGAATACCTGTATGTCAACGGCGACGTCAAGCTGCCCGAGACGCTTTTGGACGCATTCGAGGACGTCGACGCGCACTATGACGAGCTTGTGATCCAGAAGAAGACCGGCAAGATCATCGAGGACAACGTGCGCGCAACCGTGAACAAAGCGCTGCTCGAAAAGTATGCGGACGGGATCCTGGTGACCGATTGCGCCACGGTGCACATCGCAAAGGACGTGCCGAGCGAGTTGATCCTCGAACGCCTTACCATTGCCGACTGCGCGCAGGTCTATTGCAGCGAGGAGCAGGAGGCGGCGGTCTGCGCGATCTCGAAGGACGTTGCTTCGATCGGCGGCGACGAAAGCCTGAAGGACGAGATCACCGGCGCGCTGCATCTGAACCCCGAGTTCAAGGTCATCAACGCCGCGGAATATGTCATGTAAGTCGGAACGTCAAATAAACAGCATCAGATTCGCCCGCGGGAAAACCTGCGGGCGGTTTGCGTTATGCGGAGCCGTTATCTGTTCGCGAAAAACCGATCAAAATCGCAGAACGGCGTTGCCTGCGGGGCGCGGGTGTGGTACAATACACAAAAAGAGATCGGTCAGGGGGACGTTATGGCAGTACTGAAATGCAAAATGTGCGGCGGGGACATCGAGCTTTCCGCGGACAAAACGATCGGCGTCTGCGATTCATGCGGCAGCACGATGACTTTCCCGAAGGTGGACGACGAGCAGCGCGCGAATATGTTCAACCGCGGCAACCACTTCCGCAGATCCGGCGAGTTCGACAAAGCGCTTGCGGTCTATGAACGCATCGTACAGGAAAACGAGGACGACGCCGAGGCGCACTGGTGCTGCGCGCTGTGCCGGTTCGGCATCGAGTACGTGGAGGACCCGAATACGTTCGAGTTCTTGCCGACCTGCCACAGAGCGAGCTTCGACAGCTTCTTAGAGGACGTGGACTATCTTGCGGCGGTCGAGCATTCGGACGGGATCACGCGGCGTCAGTATCAAAAGGACGCGGCAAAGATCGCCGAGGTGCAGCGCGGGATCCTTGCAACCTCGCAGAACGAGGAGCCGTTCGACGTCTTTATCTGTTATAAGGAATCCGAAAACGACGGTAGCAGAACAAGGGACAGCCTTCTTGCGCAGGATATCTACTATCAGCTGACCGAGCAGGGACGGCGGGTGTTCTTCAGCCGCATCACCCTCGAGGACAAAGCGGGCACGGAATACGAGCCGTACATCTTTGCGGCGCTGAATTCCGCAAAGGTCATGATCCTTGTCACCACAAGCGCCGAACATGCAAACGCGGTCTGGGTGAAGAACGAATGGAGCCGCTTCCTTTCGCTGATGCGCAAGGACCGCAGTAAACTGCTTCTGCCGTGCTACCGCGATATGGATCCCTACGATCTCCCGGAGGCGCTTTCGGTGCTGCAGTCCTACGACATGAGCAAGATCGGCTTCATTCAGGATCTGACGCGCGGTGTGAACAAGGTGCTGGATGCGAGCAAGCCCAAGGAGACGGTCAAGGAGACGGTCAAGGAAACGGTGGTCGTGCAGCCGCAGCGGAATACGAACGCCGCGCCGCTGCTGGAACGCGCGTTCATGTTCCTGGAGGATGGGGATTGGGACAGCGCAAATGAATATTGCGAAAAGGTGCTCGATATCGAGCCGAAGAATGCAGAAGCCTATCTCGGCAAACTGATGGCGGAGCTGAAAGTCAGGAAACGCGAGAACCTAAAGGATTCCGAAGACCTCTTCGACGATTTGAACAACTATCAGAAAGCACTGCGTTTCAGTGACGAGAAGCTGAAAGCGGAACTGACCGGAGATATCGCTTTTATCAACGATCGCAACGAAGAAGCACGGAAAAACGGCATCTATACGGACGCGGTCAATGCCATGAACAAGGCGGTCGACGAAAGAACCTTCAAGAAAGCATCGGAGCTGTTCAAAACCGTTCCGGGGTATCGCGACGCCGATACGCTTGCCGAACAGTGTCTGAATCAGGCGGAGGTGTGCCGCAAGGATGAGATCTATACAGAAGCAAAAAATCGCATGCAGGATGACCGGGAGGAGAGCTACAAAGAAGCAATCTTCGGATTCAAAATCATTCCGGAGTGGAAGGATGCGGACGAACTGCTTGCCGTTTGCGAACAGCGCATCGAGGAAATAACACAAAAAAGACAAGAGATCGAGCGCCAGCACAAGGCGTTTGTTGACGACTTGAACAGGCGGATTTCTGATGCCGAAAAAGAGAAACAAGCGTGTCAGACAGAGCTTTCCAATCTGAAAGGGCTTTTCAACGGTCGCCGCCGCAAAGAACTGGAAGCGCAAATCGAAGCGGCAAATCAGAGCATTTCAGAAATAAAAACCGGATTACAACAAGAACAGTGCTATTACAGAGCACAGGTTCTATTAGAAGCCGGAAAGTACAGAGAAGCGATTTCTCCATTGATAGGTGCGCATGAATACCGGGAAGCAGGCTCCTATTTGAAGAAATGCTGGGACCATGTTGCAGTCAGAAACGCGATCGCGGCGGGGGGAATTCACACGGTCGGTCTCCGATCGGACGGTACGGTCGCAGCGGCTGGCTCTAATGGTGGTCAATGCAACGTTTCCGGCTGGACGGATATCGTTGCGATCGCGGCGGGGGTAAATCACACGGTCGGACTCAGATCGGATGGCACGGTCGTGGCGACAAAGAATCCGGGAAATGATCTTCTTGACGCCGGTCAATGCAACGTTTCCGGCTGGAAGGATATCGTGGCGATCGCGGCGGGGCAACGGCAAACGGTCGGGATCCGATCCGACGGCACGGTCGTGGCGACAAAGTATACGGGACATGGTTTTTTTAACCACGGTCAATGCGACGTTTTCGGCTGGAAGGATATCGTGGCGATCGCGGCAGGGAGTTCACACACAGTCGGGCTCAAGTCCGACGGCACGGTCATTGCAACAAAGTGTACGGGAGATCAAAAGTTTTATGACGGTCAATGCGACGTTTCCGGTTGGACGGATATCGTGGCGATCGCGACAGGGGGCAGTCACACGGTCGGGCTCCGTTCGGACGGCACGGTCGTTGCAACGAAGTATACGGGAGATCAAAAGTATTACAACGGTCAATGCGACGTTTTCGACTGGACGGACATCGTGGCGATCGCTGCAGGGTATTATCACACGGTCGGGCTTCGCTCGGACGGCACGGTCGTGGCGACAAAGTTTACGGGAGATGGTTTTTTTAACCGCGGTCAATGCGACGTTTTCGACTGGACGGACATCGTGGCGATCGCTGCAGGGGAATATCATACGGTCGGGCTGAAATCGGACGGCACGGTCGTGGCGACAAAGCATATGGGAAATCAACTTGATTATGTCGGTCAATGCAACGTTTCCGGCTGGAAAGACATCAAGCTGCCGGATGCAAAATGAAATGCGCAAAACAATTTCGCCCGCGGGTGTTGAACCTGCGGGCGGTTTGTGTTAAAATTGTAAAAAATAACCATAGGGGGACAGGATATGAACCTGAATCATGTGACCGACACCGTGCTGTATATCGGCGTAAACGACCATGCGATCGACCTCTTTGAGGGACAGTACGTCGTCCCGAACGGCATGGCATACAATTCCTACGTTGTGATGGACCAGAAGATCGCCGTGTTCGACACGGTCGACGCCCGCTTCAAGCATGAATGGCTCGATAACCTCGAAAACGCGCTCGCAGGCAGAAAGCCCGACTATCTGATCGTGCAGCACATGGAGCCGGACCACTCGGCGAACATCATGACGTTTGCGAACCAGTATCCGGAGGCAAAGATCGTCGCGTCTTCTAAGGCGTTCACGATGATGAACAACTTCTTCGGCACCGACTTTGCGGACCGCCGCGTCGTGGTGGGCGAGGGCGACACGCTTCCGCTCGGCGAACACACGCTTGCGTTCGTGACCGCGCCGATGGTGCACTGGCCCGAGGTTCTGATGACCTACGACACAAAGGACAAGATCCTGTTCTCCGCGGACGGCTTCGGCAAGTTCGGCGCGCTGGACGTTGAGGAAGACTGGGCATGCGAAGCGCGGCGGTACTATTTCGGCATCGTCGGCAAGTACGGCGCGCAGGTGCAGGCGGTCCTGAAGAAGGCGGCAAACCTTGACATTCAGACGATCTGCCCGCTGCACGGACCGGTTCTCAAGGAAAACCTCGGCTACTATCTGAACCTCTATCAGACCTGGTCGAGCTACGGCGTCGAGAGCGACGGCGTGTTCATCGCCTATACCTCAGTCTACGGCAACACCAAGAAGGCGGTCGAGCTCCTTGCGGACAAGCTGAAGGCAAAGGGCTGCCCGAAGGTCTCCGTTGCGGATCTTGCGCGCGAGGATATGGCAGAGGCGGTGGAGGACGCGTTCCGCTACGGCAAGCTCGTCATTGCGTCCACGACCTACAACGCCGACGTGTTCCCGTTCATGCGGACGTTCCTCGAACACCTCGTCGAGCGCGGTTATAAGAAGCGCACGATCGGCGTCATCGAAAACGGCAGCTGGGCGCCGATGGCGGCAAAGGTCATGAAGGGCATCCTGGAGCCCTGCAAGGATTTGAAGTTCACCAACGCGAGCGTGAAGATCATGAGCGCGATGAACGACGAGAACAAGCAGCAGATCGAGAGCTTGGCGAATGAGCTTTGCGAGGAATACGAAGCGCGCAACAACGAGACCGCGAACAAGAACGACCTCACCGCGCTGTTCAACATCGGCTACGGTCTGTACGTTGTGACGAGCAACGACGGCAAGAAGGACAACGGCTGCATCGTGAATACCGTTTCGCAGGTCACGAACCAGCCGAACCGGATCGCGGTCTGCATCAACAAGCAGAACTACACGCACCACGTCGTGAAGTCGTCCGGCATCATGAACGTCAACTGCCTCAGCATTGAGGCGCCGTTCAAGGTATTTGAGAACTTCGGCTTCCAGAGCGGCCGCAACGTCGATAAGTTCGCGAACTGCTCGCCGATGCGCTCGGACAACGGGCTCGTGTTCCTGCCGCATTACATCAACTCGTTCATGTCGCTGAAGGTCGAGCAGTACATCGATCTCGATACGCACGGCATGTTCATCTGCTCGGTCACCGAAGCGCGCGTCATCAACCGCGTCGAGACGATGACCTACACCTACTACCAGAAGAACGTCAAGCCGAAGCCCGCGACCGAGGGCAAGAAGGGCTGGGTCTGCAAGGTCTGCGGCTACGTCTACGAGGGCGACGAGCTGCCCGAGGACTTCATCTGCCCGCTGTGCAAGCACGGCGCGGCGGACTTCGAGCCGATCAAATAAACAAGCGTATACATAACGCCGCCCGTAATTCGCTTACGGGCGGCGTTTGCGTTCAGTATCCCACATTTCGGTCGATGATGCTGCCGTCGACGGCGTTGATCGTCAGCGTCGAATAGCTGCGCGAAAAGTCCCGCAGCCGTTCGCGTGTCGCTTCATCGGGATAATATGTCCATTTGCTTTCGCGATAAAAGCTGAAATCCCAGACCGGCAGCAGATAGAATTCGTCGGCAGAATCCTTTTTGCGCACGCGCATCATGGACAGGTACGCGTCGGTCACATACAGCTGCTCGTTCCAGTCGCTTTCATCCTTTGCGTCGTCGCTGCCGACAAAATAGTGATAGACGATTTGCTCGCGGAAGATCCTTGCGATCTCCGAAAACGGCAGAAGCTGTACGTTGTCGTTGACGCACCCGGTTTCGTGGTGCAGCCCCTGAACGGAAATGCTTGCGAGCC
This sequence comes from Bacillota bacterium, assembly GCA_016286445.1. Classification (GTDB taxonomy): domain Bacteria; phylum Bacillota; class Clostridia; order Christensenellales; family CAG-138; genus UBA3792. The sequence continues at coordinate 15,211 of JAEESS010000043.1, read as the reverse complement.
TGCCGCCGCGCACGCCGACGGTAGCCGTCACCTGCTCCGGCATGTATACGCTGTAATCGCGGGCTTCGAGATAGCCCGCCTTTTCCGCACGCTCCCGCGCCGGATCGTCGCCGCTCCACGCCTGAAAGTTATAGATCGGGACGCCGTCCTTCGTCATCCAAAGATGGACAAAGTAGCCGTTTTCCGCCTTATCGCGGCCGATGATAAAGCCGTCCAGCCCCTGCGACACGTTTTTGACCGTAAACGTGCCGACGCCGAGCGTGTTCAGCGCATCCTCGGCAAGCGCCGCTGCGGCGCGTTCTCCGTCAGTCTGCGGGGACGCAGCGATTGCGCTGCGCTGCTGTGCTGCGGAGGACGAGAATGTGAAATTCTCCGCAAGCGGGATCGTTTCATCAAGGTATTCCAATACGTAAGCGCTGAAGGTCAGCTTGCGGTAATGTGCAGGCTGATCGGTCGCGGCGTACAGCGAGATCCAGCCCGCATCACTTCCGCGCCCCGAAAGGCATTTTCCGTCCCATGCAAGATGCGCCAAATCGTCCGGCGCGTCCCGGTATCGCGCCATATCCTGTTCAAGCTGCTCCTCGGTCTGCCGTGTCATGACCTCCCGCATTTCGGGATCGTCCGCCTGCTGATACTGCTCCAGCTCGTACTTGAAGGTCTTCATCTCTTCCTCGATCTGCCACTTGCGCTGCGGCTTGCCGTTCTCGTTCACGCAAAACGGCTGTGCCTGTTCGCCGAGGTATTTCAGGATCAGCCCTTTCTGCTGCGTCTCCGAAAACGGAACGTCGAAGTTGACCGTATAGACGCCGACACGCTCCACATCCGGCACATGCACGTCCGCATCAATGTGTACGGTCAGCGTCGAACCGAACGGGATATTGGCCGAGAACGGTTCTTCCGTCCAGTGCTCCGGCGCGCTGATGCGGTCGGAAAGCGTGATGCGCGGCACGACGGTCGACGGCTCGCCGCTCGGCTCACCGCTGTCGCTTTCCGGTTCGGCGTTCGGCAAAACCGGCGCTGCCGTCTGCAGATAGACCTCTTCCGCGTCGATCTCCGCCTTGTTGATCACAACGTCGTGCTCCGGCGTCGGCTGACAGGCAATGAGCAGCGCAAGGGTCAGGCAAACAAAAACAATTCGTTTCATAGAATAACCTCCTTCATCGGTTCTGTATGATAAGACACTCCGAGAGGGCGATTTGTGACAGGCGAGCCCCAACGATGCCGCTCCGGAGGCTATGCAACCGGGAACAGTCCGTAGGGCAGGGCGGCGTTCAAAAGATCGAGCGCGCTCGGTACGATCAGGATCAGCATCATGGTGATAATCGCAGCGACGTGCCCGGGTGTTTTTGCGTGATCGGTGAAGATCGGATCGAACGCCATGACCCTTTTGAACGCCCAAGCGGCGACGGTATAGAGCGCGCGGCCGAAGACGCCGCCTATGGTGTTGCAGATCAGATCGTCTGCATCGGCGACGCGTCCGATGAAAAACTGCAGAATCTCGATGCAGAGCGAGAGCGCAAAGCAGATCAGCACCGTCTTCCACGCGCCCTTGCGGAGCGAAGAAAACACGCACGGCAGCAGACCGCCGAGCGGCATAAAGAGACAGACGTTCCACATGATCTGACTGGACCACAGCCCGCCGTCCCATTGCAGCGCAAAGAGAAACGAATCGCCGGGCAGCAGGTGCAGACGCTCGGAAAGCGTAAGAGGGATGTTTGTGGAAGCCCAGAAGAATGTAACGTAGATCAAAGCAATCAGGTATCCGATCAGTAGATAATTCGCAAGATGCCGGAGGAACGGATACGGCTTTCGCTTGACATGCAGCAGGATCGCCGCAGGCAAATACAGGATCGCCGCCGCGATCGCCGAAAACGGCAGAAACGCAAGTGCGGTATAGAGATACGTCATAGAACAGCCTCACGATTGTTGATAGGTATATTTTACCGTGTAAATTCGTCCAAAATGTCAAATCATTAAGAATAACTTGTAAGAAAGATGTAAATCAAAGCCGGATTCTGCGCCGATGATCGGGATTTCGGTGGACAATTCCGCCGAACCCTGCTATAATACAGTACATGAAACGCGATATTTGCAGAGAATTGACGGCAGTTTGTTTGGTTTTGCTGATGAGCATCCTGCTTTTCGGCTGTGAAGCGATCTTGCCGAAGGAGACAGCGGCGACGCCAACCCCGACGGAGGTCCCGACCGAGGCGCCGACCGTCGAGCCGACGCCGGAACCGACCTTTGAGCAGGTCTTGCTTTCCACACCCGGACCGACCGCCGAACTGACGCCGGAGGTCACGCCGGAGCCGGAATCCGAAACGACGCCTGCGCCGACGCCCGGTCAGAAAGGACCCACGCCGACGCCGTTTTCAATTGTTTGGATGAGCGATACGCAAAACCTGACCCGGCATTATCCCGAGGTGTTCAACAGCATGCGCGACTGGATCCTGAACGAACGGGAAGCGCAGAACATCGTATTTTTCGTTCACACGGGCGATGTGGTGGACGGCTGTTCGCAGACGATGTGGGACAACGCTTCAATTGCGCTGATTCCGATTCTGTATCAGATCCCGGGCATCATGGTCAGCGGTAATCACGATGTTTCGAGCGAAAACAAGCAAAAGCTTTTCTATGAGCGTCCGTACGCGCGGATGATGCTGAAGGAGGGACAGTCCTTCCAGAACGGCGAATGCGCCTATCAGACCTTCACGGCGGGCGGGGACGAGTTCCTCGTATTCGGATTCGGGTACAAGGTCAACGGCTCGGGCATGTGGCGCTGGGTCTCCTCTGTGATCGAGGCGCATCCGAATGCGGTGGTCCTGTTTGTGATGCACGACGGACTGCAGCCGGAAAATGTGCACAGCGGGCAGGCGAAGGAGCTTTTGAAACGAATTGCGGAAACAACGCCGAACGCGAAGATGCTTCTGTGCGGGCATAACGACGGCTTTTTACGGCACGAGGACCTGTTTGACGACGACGGAGACGGGGAAAGCGACCGCTGCTTCTATACGCTGATGTTCAATGTACAGGACGACGTCGAGGAAGGGCTGGGATACATGCGGATTCTGACGTTCTATCCGGAGGACCGGCATATCGAGGTCAAGCTGTATTCGCCGTGGTTCAACCGGTGGGATTATCCGAAGGCGCTGCCGGAGGAGAATGGTTTTATCCTCGAAAACGCCTACTGAGCGCACCGGGGATAACATGCGGCGGCAAGCCACGCAATAATTGACTTATTTCGCATATTACGGTATAATAAAATTCATTCATTTTGTTGGATAAGGATTCAAATGCGATGAAGATGAAACTTGCAAAACGGTTCCTGTTGTTGATTCTGGTGCTTGTGATGACGCTGCCGATGGTTTCGCTTGCGGAAGATACACCCTCGCGCGCGGAAGACGCGCTGCCGTGCGAATACACCGTTCCGGACGAGGTTACTTCCTACGTTTCGCATCTTTACGACGACGATCCGTTTACGACGGTTACGCTGAAGGTGAGCGAAAGCGCGGCGATGACCGTGCCGTCCGGCGCCAAGGAACTGGTTTTCTCGTTCTACAAAGCGGACGAGCGGTACTCGATCACATTCTTTAACGCGGAAGGCTTCAGGATCAATGCCGCCAGAAACGTCACCGCGGTCGGGTATTGCACCATTCCGATCGAAGAGAACACGGATAAGGTGACGATCGTCCCCGAATCGCGCACGCTGACGATCGGCGAATGGTACCCCGCGGCGGATGGCTATGCGCTTCCGTTCCCGGATACGAGCGAGCAGGTCGACGTGCTGGTGTATCTGAACGCGCCCGGCGACGAGCTTGAAAAGCTCGGCGGCGTATTGCCTTTGCTGTGCGGTGAGCACGGACTGTCCGCGCAGATCATCTATATGATGGCGGCAGACGGGTTTAAGTCGACGCAGTGTCTTCAGGTGCTCCGGCAGATGGGGGTCAAACGAATGCCCGCCTTCGGGAAAACGCTTGCAAAAACGATCAGAAACGAATTTGAAGCGTATTATGTGCTCAAAACGGAGCGGGAACAGCTGACAAAACTGCTGGTCAACCAGATCTGCAGCTATCGCCCGAAGATCGTGATCACACTTGATCCGGCGTCGGAGGGCGATCGCTTTATGGATGGCTTTATTGCGCAGGAGGTTGTCAATGCCGTAGATAACGCGGAGACGGAAAATTCGTTTACGAAGGGGGTTGAACCGTTTACCGTCAGCAAACTGTATACGCTTTCCGATTCCGGCGAGACGGTCGTTTCGGGCGAACAGCCCTTGTATGCGTATGACAAGATCAGCGTCGCGGCGTTTGCCGAATCGCTGTATAAGAATTATCTGGAAGAGCAGGTTTACCGGAGAAAGCTGCCGGGCGATGTTCGGTTCAAGCTTGAGAAGAGCGCGGTCGGAGAGGATCAAGGGGACGATCTTCTGGAGAATCTTTCGACGGATGCGTTCGAGAATTACCGGGATCTGACGCCGACACCTGTTCCCACGGCAGAACCGACGCCGGAACCGACCGAGGAACCGACGCCGGAACCGACCGAGGAAGCGACGAGCGAGTCTGTCGTGGAGCCGACGGTCAAAGCGACGGAGGAGCCCGTTTCGGAACAGTCTTCGGAACACGCCGATCCGGTGCAGAAGACGCCGCTTTGGTGGCTGCCTGCGGTGATCGGACTTGCAATCGCGGCAGCGGCGTTTTTCCTGCTGTCAAAGCATTCAAGAGCAAGGATCCTGATCTGTCTGATTCTGCTGATCGCAGGACTGCTGATCTCCGGATTCCTGCTGATGGACCAAAAAAAGAAAGCCGATCAGCAGAAAGCGGCGGCGGTCACAGCGACGGAAAAACCGACCGAAGCGCCGACGGAAGAACCCGTCCATGAAGTAACGGCAAAGCCGACGGAAAAAACGGTCACGCCGGAACCGACCGAAGCGCCGACGCCGGAACCGACTGAGGAGCCGACGCCGGAGCCGACGCCCGCGCCGACGGCGCGTCCGGACGACGAATACTATCTGCAGGGCGACGGCGAGGAATACGAGCTGGACTTCGACAACGGACACTGGTGGTATAAGAACAATGCGCTTGCCATCGATGTGAAGGAGATCCACACCACGTTTGACGAAAACGGGAAGGAACGTCCGCTCATCTACTATGTAGCCGATATCCGCATGCGCGATTATTCGAGCTATCGTTCGGGACTGCGGGATTTCATTGACCCGTGGAAGTATGCACGGCTTGAAAAAGCGGTCTTTGCAATCACCGGCGACAACCTTGACAGGGACGAGAGGGAAGAAAAAGGCTGTCTGCTCAGGAAAGGCGTTCTTTACTGCAACTTCAACCAGGCTGCGACGCTCGTCATCGAGAACGATATGTCGCTCAGCGTAATCCAGCGGGGACAATGCTCGGAGCGCGTGTTGATGGATCACGGAGTTCGGGATACCTACGGGTTCGGTCCGATCCTCGTGGTAGACGGAAAAGTGGCGGAAGAACACTACAAAGGACGTGTCAGCCATGCCAATCCGCGCTGCGGGCTCGGCATGATCGAACCGGGACATTGGATCGCCATCGCGACCGAAGGACGGCAGCCGGGATTTTCCTACAGTATTTCGCTGGAATATTTCGCAAGTATGTTTGTGGAATACGGCTGCACCGTTGCGTTCAATTTGGACGGCGGGTCATCGGTTGGTGTCGTGTTCATGGGTGAGGCGCTGAACCGTCATTACAAGAAGGGTGAGACCGATACGCAGCGTCCGTGGTACGACGCCGTGATGTTCGGCTACAGTGAGAATGTGCCTTCACCGAATGAACCGACGACGCATGACGGGTTCCGTCACGATTTCTGAGACCTGATCCTGCGAAACGGAAATGGAAAAGAGGAAGACCGGTGGAAACAGAGAAAAAATGCGGATTGACCGGCAACGCGCTGAAGCTGATCGCGATCGCGGCGATGACGCTTGACCATGTACTGTGGATCCTGTTCCCGGGATATCAGCACATGTGGTGGCTTCTTGCCCTGCACGCGATCGGACGCATCACCGCGCCGATCATGTGGTTCTTCATTGCGGAAGGCTACCTGCATACGCATGATTTCAAAAAATACGCGCTGCGTCTGCTGCTGTTTGCGCTCGTATCGCACTTTGCCTACTGCTTTGCGTTCGGCATTTCATTCCTGCCGTTCGTGAAGAGCGTCTTCAACCAGACAAGCGTCATCTGGTCGCTGTTCTGGGGACTCATGACGATCCGGCTGTTTGATTCCGGGGTCAAAACGTGGCTGAAATTCCTGATGCTCGTGCCGATCCTTGCGGTCAGTTTTTCGTCGGACTGGAGCTGTATCGCGGTCATGGCGATCCTGTATCTGTGGGGAAAGCGCGAATCCTTTGCGCAGCGCATGATCTGGATGATGGTCTGGACGGCGGCGTACGCGATCGTCTATTTCTTCTGCATCGACAAGGTGTACGGCATTCTGCAGCTTATGACGGCGCTGTCGATCCCGCTTCTGCGGCTCTATAACGGGCAGCGGGGAAGCTGGAGAGGGATGAAGTGGCTCTTCTATATCTACTACCCCGCACACCTCATTCTTGTTGGCGTTTTGCGTCTCCTTCTGTTGGGCGACGTCGGCGTCATGATCGGCGGATGATCCAACAAACGGTTGAATCGATTGTTGCACGGCGCGCTGTAAATGGCGGCGCCGTTTTGCTATCCTGTGAACAGAACAAAACAGGAGGACAAAACAATGGAATTTGGAAAACAGTTTAAGGAGCTTCGCACCGCGCGCGGGCTCACGCAGGAGACCGTCGCAGAAAAGCTCGGTGTGACCGGACAGGCGATCAGCCGCTGGGAACGCGGCGAAACGCTGCCGGATATGTCCCTGCTGCCGGAGATCTCCGCATATTTCGGCGTGACGATCGACGCGCTGTTTGCGCTGAGTGACGACACGCGCATGGACCGTATTCAGAACATGATCTGGGACGTTAAGGTGTTTGATCCCGCAGTCGTCGAGACCGAGCGGCGGTTTCTGATCGAAAAGGGCATGAGGGAGCCCGATAACCCGAAGCCGTACGCCCTGCTTGCCGACATGGAGAACCACCTTGCCGGGCAGTGCAGGGAACGCGCCGAGCTTGCCGCAAAGGAAGCGATCCGCCGCGATCCCTACAACCGCATCGCGTACGGCGAACTGGATCAGGCAATGGGCGGGCGCGCTTCGGACTGGTACTGCTGGACGCATCACAGGGGGATCGAGTTCTGGAAGGCGCATCTGAAGGCGCATCCGGACGCGTCCCGTGCGTATCTGTATCTGATGGATCTTCTGATCGAGGATCAGCGCTTCGACGAGGCGCGCGAAGCGGTCAAAACCATGGCGAAGTATGAGATGACCTTCCGCGTGCCGCTCTATGAGGGCAATATCGAATGGTTCGCAGGGAACCGGGACCTTGCCATGCAGCTTTGGAGCCGCATGTGTGAACAGTACCCGGAGGAGTGGATGACCTGGCTGTCCATGGGCGACGTGTACGCTCGCGCGGGACAATTCGAGCAGGCGATCGCCATGTACGAAAAGGCGATGGAGATCCAGAAGCCGCCGCGGATGGTGGACGCGCTGGAAGCGATCGCGCAGGTGTGCGAGCGCATGGGAGATCCGATGCGCGGCGTTGAAGCGCTTGAACGCGAGATCGTGATCCTCAAAGAAGACTGCAACACGGCAAGCGGCGAGACGGTCGATTACGTCCGCCGCGAGATCGAACGGCTGAAAGCGCTGCGATAAACCGAAGCAACAAAAAGCGGGAGCGATCCCGCTTTTTGTTGCACGGCGACCGCCCTGCAGTTCAGCGGGACAGCTTCCGGTTCACAGAGAGTCGATTCAGAACAGCAGGGAAAGAAGCCCGACGAGGATCGAAGCGCCGATCCCGTAGACGAGGACCGGTCCCGCGATCGTAAAGAGCTTGGCGCCGACGCCGAGGACGAAGCCTTCGGGACGGTATTCCATGGCGGGCGCGGCGATCGAATTTGCAAAGCCTGTGATCGGAACGACCGTGCCTGCGCCAGCAAACGACGCAATGCGGTCAAACACGCCGAGCCCGGTCAGCAGCGCGGTGAGGAAGATCAGCGTCATCGAGCTCACGGTCGAAGCATCCTGATCCGAAAGCGGAATGAGAAGCGTAAGATCATGAATGCCCTGCCCGAGCACGCAGATGAGACCGCCGACGAGGAACGCCTTGAGGCACTGCAAAAGGGCGGGGCTTTTCGGCGCACGGCGCGCGACTTCTTTTTGATACGCTTCTGCGTCGAACGGCTGTTTCACGGGCGGACGCCTTTCTCTTTGCGCTCCGGGGCTCTCGTTTCGCGGTCTGCGGGCAGCTTTTCGCCGCCGCAGCCGTGCGGGCAGATCGGATAGATAACGGTATGTTGCGGCATAGAACCTCCGAAATGAATTTGATGCGTCTATTGTGCGCAGAAAACGCAAAAAAAATACCCGAGGGAATGTTCCCTCGGGCAGCTGAATTTTTCATTCAATTCATCGGATACGTTTCGACGAGCCATGCCAGCCACCCGTTGAACGCCGTGTCAAAGTCGGTGCCGAACGCTTCATCGAAGGTCTTTTGACCGAAACAGAACGCGGTGAGCGGTTCAAAACCGTACTGTCTGTCAAGCCAGGCGACGAACGATTCGGCAGAGAGTACGCTCATCTTGATATCCTGCGTGATGAAACTTGCGGTTCCCACCTGGTACAAAGCGGTGCGGCTCAGAGCGATGCTCTCATACGCGGTGCCCCAACCGGTCAGGCCGCGGTCGATGATGACACGGGCGATCGCGTCGTTGACCGTGCTCAGATCTGCAGGGGTGAACTGTTCGAAATCGATGCCTGCATTTACACACAGTTCAGAATAGGGAAGCGTATCGTCGAACTTGCTGATCCGGAGCAGCTCGGAATACGGATCGAGAGCCGAACCGACATACCATGCATATCCCAACTGCTCCCAACCGAAGCGGTCGGTGTCCATCAGTGCAAACAGGTATAATTCCTCACGGTGCCAGTAATAATCGTCAAGGTTCAGCAAAATACGATCCGCCTCATTGCGATAGGCAAGCCGGTTGTCATTGCGGATGCTGATCTCCACCATCTTGTCCGCACGGTCGGACGGATAAACACCCGGCGCGTTTTCTTTGAGATAGGAACGGAGGAAGCGGATGCTTCTGTCGGTTCGATCGATGTAAGAGGGAAGGTAGGTCTTGAGCGGTTCATTGCCGTTTTGCAGCAGCGGGATGTAGACGGACATATGGAACTGATCGTCCTGCACGTCGAGCGTCTGCGCTTCTTCGGCTTCATCGGGAATCACCATCTCGTCGTAGCGGTCCGCGCCGGTGATCACCAGCGCCTTGGTCTCCGCGTCATAGAGAACGGTGGGCAGCTCGATCTGCTGTTCAAGCTCGGTGATCGTCTGCGCGTCCGCCTCTGCTTTCTTTTTGGAACGTGTCGTGATGAACACGGCGACGAGACCGAGTACAAGCACGCCGGAAGCAGCAATGATTGCAACGTTGCGGATGCGGCGGCGGGAATTGCGGACCTTCTTGAGATAGTCAATCTCCGGCTGCTCCGCAATCGGCGGTTCGGTGTTCGTCATCTCGCGATAGACCCTGCGGCAGTTCTCGCATTCGGACAGATGCGATGTTACTGCTTCGGTGGCCGCGGCCGAGGTCAGATGATCGATATAGGAAGGAAGCAGATCCTTTACGATTTCACAATTCAGTTTCGTTTTCATGACTTTCAATCTCCTTAATCAATTGCTGTTTGACACGATAGTAGGTAACGCGGGCCCAGTTTTCCGTCTGCCCGAGAATGGAGCCGATCTCGGAAAACGAGAGGGAGCCGAGCAGGCGAAGATAGAGGACTTCCCGCCCCGGATCGGGGATGCGGTGGATGGATCTCAGGATATCCTCGCGACCCATTCTGGCGAGGACGTCGCTTTCGGCGGAAGGTGCGGTGACGGTTTCGGTTTCCGGCAGAGGGACAGGCGCCTTTTTCCTTCTGCGGTATTCGTTGAGCCAGACATTCTTCGCAATGCCGAACAGGAATGTCGTGATCTTTGAGGATCCGTCGAAACGGTCGATGCACTTGACCGCCTGATAGAACGTTTCCTGCGTCAGCTCTTCCGCAAGCTCTGCGCTTCCGGTTTTTGCGTACAGAAATCGGTATACGGAAGCGGAATGCTCCCGGTAGACGGCTTCCAGATCCATCACTCGCTCACCTCCTTTCTGCATCGTAAATGTCGGTGCAGCGCATTTCGTTACAGCAATCGGATAATATATTATCTTTTCTGATCTGTTCCTTATCAGTATATCACACGCGCCCGCGCGTGGCAATGCCGCGCCGTATCGGCGCGAGTCGGTCAAAAGAGGGGGACCGCGGCACACATTCTTAAAATATATCGAAAAAACCTGAAAATTTTGCTTGACAGACTTGACTTGTTTTGTTAGTATATTCGATGTGCCATTGGGTGGAAATGTGTCACAGCCCCGACAACAGGACGCCGCAATGCAGCAAAGATTTAACAAATTTATATATTGGAGGAATCGCCATGAAGTCTTATATGGCAAAGGGCGAAACCGTTGAGCGCAGCTGGTATGTCGTGGATGCGACGGACATGGTTCTTGGCCGTCTGTCCAGCCAGGTCGCTGCGATCCTTCGCGGTAAGCATAAGCCCATCTTTACGCCTCACGTTGATTGCGGTGATCATGTGATCGTCATCAATGCTGAGAAAGTCCGTCTGACCGGCAGAAAGCTCGATCAGAAGACCTACATCCGTCACACCGGTTTCCCGGGCGGAATCAAGGAAGTCAACTATCGCACCCTGCTTCAGACCAAGCCGGAGTTTGCGGTTTACGAATCCATCCGCCGCATGATGCCGAAAGGCCCGCTGGGCGACAAGATGCTCAAGAAGCTTCGCGTCTACGCAGGTCCGAACCACAATCACGAAGCACAGCAGCCCGAAATGCTGGAGCTCAAGTAATCGGAAAGGAGAACGACTATGGCAAAGATCGCTTATATCGGCACCGGCAGACGCAAGAAGTCCGTCGCGCGCGTTCGTCTTCTCCCCGGCAGCGGCAACATCACGATCAACAAGCGTGACATCGACGAGTATTTCGGTCTCGAAACCCTCAAGATGATCGTCCGTGCGCCCCTGGTTCTGACGAACCTTTCCGAAAAATACGATGTGAACGTGAACGTCTACGGCGGCGGTACGACCGGCCAGGCGGGCGCGATCCGTCACGGCATCTCCCGCGCGCTGCTCTCCGCCGATCCGGAGCTTCGCGGCACGCTGAAGAAAGCGGGATTCCTTACCCGCGATCCGAGAATGAAGGAGCGCAAAAAGTACGGTCTGCATGCAGCCCGCCGCGCACCCCAGTTCTCCAAGAGATAATCGTCTCAAACACATTACCCGCCTCTGTCCGAGGCGGGTGCTTTTTTATGCGGACGGGGCAGTGCGTTCCGCTTCCGACGGTTCTGATGCCGGGAATCGGGCGAAATGAAAGGCGGTATTTCGGACAGAGCACGGTTGAATACACGCGTCCGCTGTATTATAATGGATTCGGAAACAGAAAACGGACTGAAAAGAGATCTGCGTCTGTTTCCGATCAAAAGAACGGTAAAGGAGCATTTCCATGAAAAAACGAATTGTGATTCTGCTGATCTTCTGCCTGCTGCTTTCAGCCTGCACCGCGCCGAAGGAGACGGAAGCGAACCCTTCCTTTGCGACAACGGCCGCGCCAGCACAGGAGACGCCGGCAACGGAAATCGAGGAAACGCCGGAACCCAAAATCGAGGAGACGCCCGCGCCGGAACCGTCAAAGGGACAGATCTTCTTATACGGGGAAGAGCATTCCAATCCCGTGTTTTTGAATAAAGAGCTCGAGATCTGGGGCGAATTCTATGCAGAAGGCAACCGGGATCTGTTCATTGAGATGCCGTACTACACGGCGGAACTGCTGAACATCTGGATGCATGAGGATTCGGATCGGATTCTGGAGGGTATCTATTGGGATTGGATCGGGACCCTGGCGTTTTCGACGGACTATCTCGGCTTTTTCAGGCAGATCAAACAGGATTATCCGGAAACCGTCTTTCACGGAACGGACGTCGGGCATCAGTATGATACCATCGGCGCGCGCTATCTCGATATGCTGAAGGAGGCGGGCAGGGAGGATTCGGAGGAGTATGCCCGCGCGAAGGAAATTATCGAACAGGGAAAGAAGTTCTACAGTCTCCATCGGTACGCTTACCGGGAAAACTGCATGGCGGAAAACTTTATCCGGGAATTCGACCGGCTCGCCGACAGGGATATTATGGGGATCTACGGCTGGCAGCATACGGATATTGACGCCATGGACTCTTCCGGAGAGGTCGACAGCATGGCAAAGCAGCTTGCCGCGCGGTACGGGGATCGGCTGCATGTCAAAAACCTGCGGTACGGCGATCCGATCCGGACGGACCGTATGGTAATTGCCGGAAAGGAATATGACTGCGACTATTACGGAACGATCAATCTCGAAACATATGCGCCGACGCTGGGGGTCCGGTATCTGGAAGTCTGGAGCGTGGAAAACGCGTTCGAGGACCTTGCGCCCTATTCCGCAAAACAGGATGAAGACGGCGACAGATTCATCTGTATTCCCGATATGCCGGTGGAGCTTCAGCCGGGAACGGTGTATGTCGTTGACGTCGCGATGCAGGACGGATCGATCGATCACGGCGTTTACCGCTGCGACGGAACCCGTTTCGAAGGCGAACTGATCATCATACAGATCGATATTCCGGAAGCATAACAACCGCGAAACCGAAAGAGGTTCTTCCCGAAACGGCGGGGGAACCTCTTTTCTTTGCAATGCGCTTGCGAAAGCAGCACGGATGTGATAATATAATATTCGTAAAAATCTGTGCGGAGGCGGTCATTATGCGGATCCTGATCAAAAACGGAACGATCGTGAAATCGACGGGAAGAAAACAGGCGGATATGCTCATCGAGGACGGAAAGATCGCAAAGATCGCGGTGCATATCGACGCAAAAGCGGACCGTGTGATCGACGCGTCCGGCTGTTATGTTTTTGCCGGATTCATCGACACGCACACGCATTTCGACCTCGATCTGGGCGTGACCGTGACCGCGGACGATTTCGAGACCGGAACCAGGGCGGCGGTCGTCGGCGGCACGACCACGGTGCTCGACTTTGCAACACAGGATCACGGCATGACGATGCACGACGCGCTCGAATTGTGGCATAAGAAAGCCGAAAAGAGTTCCTGCAACTACGGCTTCCACATGGCGGTGTCCGAGTGGAACGACGCGCGTAAAGCCGAGGTCGACGACATGTTCAGGGCGGGCGTCAGCTCGTTCAAAATGTATATGGTGTACGACGCGATGAAGGTCAACGACGGGCAGATCTACGACGCGCAGAAGTTCATCGGCGCGCGCGGCGGCGTCATCGGCGTGCATTGCGAAAACTACGACGTTCTGCAGGCGCGCATCGCGGAGGAGAAGGCAAAGGGACACCTCGATCCGACCGCGCATCCGGTCACGCGGCCGCAGGCGGTCGAAGCGGAGGGCGTGGCGCGGCTGATGCGCATCGCGGAGCTTTCCCGCAATCCCGCGTGGGTGGTGCATCTGTCCACCGCGGACGGACTCGAAGAGGTGCGCGCGGCGCGGAAGCGCGGCGTGGAAGTCTATGCCGAAACGTGTCCGCAGTACTTTACGCTCGACGTAAAACGCTATGCCGATCCTGACGGCGCGAAGTTCGTCATGTCGCCGCCGCTTCGCGAGGCAAAAGACCGCGCGGCGATCCTCGACGGCATGCGCAAAAAGGATATTGACTTTATCGGAACGGATCATTGCTCGTTTACAATGCGGCAAAAGGCGCTGGGAAAGGATGATTTTTCGAAGATCCCGAACGGCGGCGCGGGCGTGCAGAACCGCGCGGAGCTGGTCTATACCTACGCGGTCGAGACCGGCGCGATCACGCTCGAGCAGATGGCGCTTCTTTTGAGCGAACGCGCGGCGCGGCTGTTCGGCATGTACCCGCAAAAGGGCGTACTGCGCGTCGGAAGCGACGCGGATATCGTGATCTTCGATCCGAACGACAGGCATACGATCTCGTGGAAAACGAACCTGCACGCGTGCGACAATTCGCCGTATGAGGGCATGGAGGTCTCGGGACGCACGCGCGACGTGATCCTGAACGGCGAGCCCGTCGTGGAAAACGGCGCGCTCGTTCTGCCGAACCGCGGACGGTTCGTGTTCCGCAAGCCCTCGGAAAGGTACAGAAAATGAAGATCGCTCTGGTTTTAACGGCTGCCGGCAGCAGCAAGCGCTTCGGCAGCGACAAGCTCGCATACCCGATCGACGGAAAGCCGATGCTCCTGCACGCGCTGGAGCTCTACGACCGGATGAGAGACCGGTTCGTTTCCCGCACCGTCGTTCTGAAAGCGGGGGCGGAGGAACGCCGCATGGCTGCGGAGCGCATGGGGTACCGTACGGCGGAGAACCCGGACCCCGAGCGCGGCATTGCTTCGAGCGTCGTGATCGGCACGGAGAACGCTCTGGAAAGCGATCCGGACGGGATCCTGTACGCGGTGGGGGATCAGCCCCGCGTGAGCGAAAAAACGGTTGACGCGCTTCTGGACGCGTTCAGGAAGGACCCCACGCGCATCGTCGCGCCGGTCGCAAACGGCAGACGCGGCAATCCGGTGCTGTTCCCGAAGGATCTCTTTCCGGAGCTGCTTCAGATCACCGGCGACGTCGGCGGCTCACAGGTCATCGCGAAGCACCGCGACCGGCTTGTGACGGTCGAAACGCCTCGGAAAGAACTGGACGATATCGACACGCGCGCCGGGGAGAAAACGCACTGTACCGTGCTGCACGGCAACATCCTGACCGTGCCGGTGCTCGGCGAGCTGGATACGGTCAAAAGCGGCTACATCGTTCTGAACGCCGACGGTGTGATCGAGGGCGTTTTTGAAACGCTGCCCGAGCGGTTCAAAGGCGGGCAGCTTGCCGATTACGGCGATGCGCTGATCCTGCAGTCGTTCTGCGATATGCACCTGCATGCGCCGCAGTACCCGATGCTCGGCATGGGCATGGATCTGCCGCTTCTGGATTGGCTGAACACGTATACCTTCCGCACGGAAGCGCGCTTTGCCGACCCCGATTACGCACGGATGCATTACCGGA
>JAEESS010000042.1 GCA_016286445.1 Bacillota bacterium | reverse complement strand
CCGCGCCGATCTCGGCGTGACCGGCAAACGAATCGCGGCGATCGGCGATCTTTCCGCGGCGAACGCGGGGGAGATTATCGACGCGGCGGGCAAGGTCGTCATGCCCGGCTTGATCGACGCGCACCGGCATGCGGACGCTGCAATCGTTCGGGACGGCTTCGGGACCGCGGAGCTATTGCAGGGGCTTACGACCGTCGTCAACGGCAACTGCGGATTAAGTGCCGCGCCGGTGTGCGGTCCGCACAAGACCGACGTCGCGGCTTATCTTTATCCGATCACGGGCGAACTCGGCGATCTTCCGGTCGAAAGCATGGCGGCGTATCTGAACGCGCTGAAACGCCGTCCGCTGCCGCTGCACGCTGGGATGCTCGCGGGGCTCGGCACGGTCCGCGCCGCCGTCGCGGGATTCGAGAAAAACCTGACCGACGGAGATTACCGCGCGATCCGTGCGCTGCTTGCCCGCACGCTGTCCGAAGGCGCGCTCGGCGTTTCTTTGGGACTCGGCTACGCGCCGGAATGCTTTTTCGACACGGCGGGACTCGTGCGCGCTCTCGAACCGATCCGCAATACGAACGTCACGCTGTCCGTGCACATGCGTTCGGAATCCATGAACCTATTGCCGTCGATCGACGAGGCGCTGACGCTTGCAAAGGCGCTCAACGTACCCCTGCAAATCAGCCACCTGAAGGCGGTCGGGCGCGAGCGGTGGGGAACGCTCATCCATGACGCGCTCGAAAGGATCCGCCGCGCGCGGGAGGACGGGCTCGACGTGCAGTGCGACGCGTATCCGTACACCGCGGGCAGCACGCAGCTCCTTCACGTTCTGCCGCCGGAGTTTTTGGAGGGCGGGACGGAGGCGATCGCAAGGCGGCTTATGGATCCCGCCGCGCAGAAGGTGCTCAGGGAGCGCTTTGAGACCGGCACGGACTACGACAACTATGCAAAGCTTCTCGGCTGGGAGAACATCGAGATCTCCTCGGTACGATGCGAAGCGGACAAGCCGCTTGTCGGCAAAACGGTCGCGGAAGCGGCGGGGAATGCGGAGCCGTGGCGGTTCTGCGCCGAGCTTCTTTCCCGCAATCGCTGCGCGGTCACGATGATCGACCGGCTGACGAATGAGGACGATATCGCGGCGATCTATCAAGCGCCGCTTTCCTATGTGATCTCGGACGCGACATACCCGAAGGACGGCATTCCGCATCCGCGCGTATACGGGACCTTTATACGGATCCTCGAACGGTTCGTAAAGGAACGCAAAACGCTCTCGCTTGCCGAGGCGGTCCGAAAGATGACGCGCATGCCCGCGGACCGGTACGGGCTGACGAAAAAAGGACGCATCGAGATCGGCGCGGACGCGGATCTTCTCGTGTTCGACCTGGACCGCGTGCACGAACGGGCGACGTTTGCGGATCCCGCAAGATGCTGTGAGGGGATCGAAACGGTATTGGTGATCGGCGTGCCGGCGGTCGGGAACGGCGAATTGACAGGCATAATGAACGGAACGGTTTTGGAACGGAGGGGCATATGAAACACGAAAATCAGAAATGCAAGATCCTGGTGATCCGGGATCTGCTGCTGGAGACGGACGACAAGCATCCGCTGACGGTGCAGGATATCATCGACCGGCTCAAAGAGCGCGGGATCCAGGCAGAGCGCAAGAGCGTGACGGACGACCTTCTGACGCTCACCGATTACGGCATGGACATCGATTCGTTTCCGGTCGGCAAGCGCAAGGGCTACTATCTCGCATCGCGCATGTTCGAGGCGGCGGAGCTCAAGATGCTTGTGGACAGCGTGCAGGCGGCGAAGTTTCTGTCTCCGAAAAAAACGTCGCGTCTGATCAAAAAGCTCGCGGGGCTTCAAAGCCGTGGGGAAGCGGCGCTTTTACGCCGTCAGCTCTATATCTCCGACCGCGGCAAGACGGACAACGAATCCGTGTTCTACAACATCGACGCCATCCACGGCGCGATCGCGGAGGATCGGGAGATCACATTCGTTTACTGGCAGTACGATCTCGACAAAAAACGCGTCCCGCGCAAGGGCGGCGCGCGTTATCGGGTCAGTCCGTTCGCGCTCGTCTGGGACGATGAGTTCTATTATCTGATCGCCTACGACGCCGAGGACGCCTGCATCAAGCATTACCGCGTCGACAAGATGACCCGCATCTCGGCGGAAAACGCGGAAAGGCAGGGGAAGGACGTATTCAAGGCGCTCGATATGTCGGTCTACACAAGCCGCAATTTTTCGATGTTTGCGGGCGACGAGGCGGACGTTGTGCTCGACTGCGACGGAAATCTCATCGGCGTGATCGTCGACCGCTTCGGGACCGACGTGTCGATCCATCCGGAAGGAGAGCGGTTCACCGCGTTTGTGAAGGTCGCGGTCTCCGAACAGTTCTTCGGCTGGGTCGCCGCTTTGGGCGGCGCGGTGCGCATCGTGTCGCCCGAGCCGGTCAAGGAACAATTCCTTGCACTGCTGGACCGCGTCAGGGCTGCGCAGGTAAAAGAATAGAGCCGTTTCCGGGAAGGAACGGCTCTTTCGGTTCGTGCGTTATTCGGCGTCGAGTTTTTTGCCGAGCTCTTTGAATGCCTCGGGATCGGCTACGCGCAGAAGCTCGATGGCAGTGACGGCGCGGACCGCCTTTTTGCCCTCGTTGTCCAGACGCGAATAGCGTTCCAGAAGCTCGCGCTTCTCTCCGTCCAGGAAGATCGGTTTGTCGCCTGCGACAGGCTTGATGTCCAGCACATCGCAGATATGCATGATCGTGTCGAACGAGGTTCCCCCGATGCCCTTCTGCAGCGCGGTTACGATCGTCGACTGCGGAACGCCGATGTACATCGAAAACTGACGCACACTGCGGAATTGTTTTTTGATCTCGGTTTTGATCAGCTTTGTCAATTCATCCATGATACACACCTCCACTCCACAATCATAACACGAATAAAAAGTTTTTGTCAATAAAAATATATTGTACAAATCGGTGTTTTTGAACGGTCTGACGTATCTGACAGAAACAGGAAATCCGAAAGATTGGTATAAACAATTTTCCGATCGTTTTGCGATGGAATCATCTTGACACGGACACAGGATTCCGATATACTAAAAAATACTGTGCGAGATCGGAAACGCCGGTTTGCAGCGTTTCTGTTTGGATGCGGAGCGGATCGGAAGGATCCTGCCGACGAGCGCCGGATGTAAAGAAGCATACCTGATGATCGATAACCATGAAAAAGATATTTCCTTACCTGAAACCGTATAGAAAACAGATGATCCTGACCGGGATCCTGTGCGTCGTCTCCACGCTGGAGGGGACGTTTCTGCCGTACCTGATGAGCCGCATCGTCGACGACGGCATCGCCGTCGGCAATATGGGCGCGATTTTCAGGCTCGGCGGGCTGATGCTTGCGCTTGCGATCATGTCCATGCTCTGTGCGGTCTGGACCGGCGCGGTGAACGCAAGGATCTCCGCGGGCTTTTCGCGCGATCTGACGCACGGCATCTTCCGGAAAGCGTCCGCGCTCGATTTTGAAAACTTCTCGAAGATCGGCACGTCGGGACTGCTGACGCGTTCCACACACGACGTGTCCACGATCTCGAGCGTGTCGTCCATGTTCGTCAATGTCGTGGTCATGGTACCGATCATGATCGCCGGCGGCGTCGCGTTCGCGCTTCTTTCCGACCGCATGCTTGCGCTCATCCTGCTGCTTTCCATGCCGATCGCGTTTCTGATCCTGTTCCCGATCGTGCGGCATCTCGACAGGCTCTGGAAGCTCAGTGATGAATACATCGATGTGCAGAACCGGCTGATGCGCGAACGGCTTTCCGGCATCCGCGTGATCCGCGCGTTCGACAAGGAGGCGCACGAGCATGGTCGCATTGCGCACGCGACCGAGGAGATGGCGAAGTACATCATCCGCGCAAACGTCCGCGCCGGCTATGTGAATCCGCTGTGCATGCTGGTCCTCAATCTTGCGACGGTCGTCATGCTGACGGTGGGCGCGAACCGGCTGCAGAATCCTGCGCTTCTCGCGCAGGGGCTGACAGCGGGCGGCATCATCGCAACGGTGCAGTATGTCGCGCTGATCCTGAACGGCGTGATGATGCTGAGCTGGACGTTCGTGTTCCTGCCGCATCTGAAGGTGTGCATCAACCGTGTGACCGAGGTTCTGGAACTTCCGGACGAACCGGCGGACGCGGGCGACGGCACGATCATTGGGGGCGATCTGGTCCTCGAGAACGTCGGCTTCGCGTACCCGGGCAGTGAGGTTCTGACCGTTTCCGGCGTCCATATGACGGTAAAGGCGGGGGAGACCGCCGCCGTCATCGGCGGCACGGGCAGCGGGAAATCGACGATCCTGAAGCTGCTTCTGGATTTCTATGCGCCGACCGAGGGAAAGATCTCGCTCGGCGGTGTTCCGTATGAGACGATCGGACGCGGCGGCGTGCGCGAAAATGTGTCTGCGGCGCTGCAGAAGGGCATGGTGTTCGAGGGAACGCTGCTCGACAACGTGCGCATGGGCAACCCGGACGCAAGCGAGGACGCGGTGCGAAACGTGCTGGACATTGCGCAGATGACGGAGTTTGTCGACTCGCACGAGGAGGGGCTCAATTACCGCCTTGCACAGTCCGGCGCGAATATTTCGGGCGGACAGAAGCAGCGCATCAGCATTGCGCGAACGATCCTGAAGCCCGCTTCGGTCTATGTATTTGACGACAGCTTTTCCGCGCTCGATTATCTCACCGAAAGCAAGCTCAGAAAAGCCCTGAACCGCTACCTTGCCGGCAAAACGCAGATCATCATCACACAGCGAGCGGCGACCGCTATGCGGTGCGACAGGATCTACGTCCTGGAACAGGGCAGCATCGTCGGGAGCGGAACGCATGCGGAGCTCATACAGACGTGCGAGGTTTACCGCGAGATCGTACGTTCGCAGCTGGGGGGTGACGCCGTATGAAGAAGCAGAACACCTCAAAGAAGACGGTTCTCCGCATTCTGAAGGACACGAAGCCGATCGCGGGCTGGCTTGTGCTTTCCGCGTTTATCAGCCTCATTTCGGTCGCGCTGTCCCTTCTGACGCCGGAGATCCTCCGCGCGTTGTCCGACCGGCTCTATAACTACTGGGAGCCCGTGCATCTCGGACAAAGCGCGACGCTTGACAGCGCCGCGTTCGGGCTTGAATGCGTCCTGCTTGCCGCGGCGTACGCGGGAAGTTCGCTTGCGGCGATCGGCGAGATGCTGATCATGAACAACGTCGTCTCGAAGCACTTCACCTGCGCGATCCGCATCCGTATGAGCGACAAGATCCGCAGACTTCCGGTGCGCTACGTCGATCAGACGCCGAACGGCGAGATCATCTCGCATATGACCGACGACGTCTCCATGATGGGCACGACGGTGCACAGCTTCCTCGAAACGCTGATCTCCGGCATACTGAAGCTCATCGGTATCATCGTACTGATCTTCCTGCTGAATCCGATCCTTGCGGCGGCGGTCATCGTGTTTGTACCGCTTTCGCTGGTGCTTTCGGCGAAGATCGCGGGCAAGAGCGAAAAATACTTCGCCTCGGTGCGCAAGAAGAACGGCGAGATGTACGCGCTGACCGAGGAGACCTTCACGGGCTTCGATACCGTCAAAGCGTTCCATCTGGAAAACCGCCAGCGCGAACGCCATGCCGCGATCTGCGCGGATATGTGCGAAGCGGCGCAGAAGGGCACGTTCCTTTCGTCGATCGTACAGCCCATCATGGCGCTGACCAACAACATTGCGTATATCGCGATCTGCATCATCGGCGGGATCTTCGTCGCCAACAACCTGTTCGGCATGAGCGTCGGCACGATCGTCGCGTTCGTGCTCTATGCGCGGATGTTTGCGGGACCGCTCGAAAGCATCGCGCAGGGTTTTTCGATGCTGCAGCAGACGATCGCATCGTCCGAGCGCGTCTATAAGCTGCTCGACGAGGAGGAGATGACCGAGGCGACCGAGGAGACCGCGCCGAAGGGCGAAGGCAACGTCGTTTTCGAGAACGTCGATTTCTCCTACGATCCGAAGCAGCCGCTGATCAAGGGACTCACGATCAGCGTTCGCGCGGGGGAAAAGGTCGCCATCGTCGGACCGACCGGCGGCGGCAAGACCACGATCGTGAACCTTTTGATGCGCTTCTACGACGTCGACGGCGGCAGGATCCTTGTCGACGGCAAGGACGTCATGCAGATGCCGCGGAACGCGCTTCGGAGCGTGTTCTCGATGGTCCTGCAGGATACCTGGCTGTTCTCCGGCACGATCTACGACAACATCGCCTACGGACGGCCCGACGCGACCGCGGACGAGGTGCGAGAGGCGGCAAGACGCGCGCATATCGACCGGTTCATCGAATCCCTGCCGAACGGCTACGACACCGTGATCAACGAGGAGACGACGAACATCTCCGGCGGGCAGAAGCAGCTTCTGACGATCGCGCGCGCATATCTTGCAAATCGTCCGATCCTGATCCTCGACGAGGCGACCAGCAACGTCGATACCCGCACCGAGATCCTGATCCAGAAGACGATGGACGATCTCATGCGCGACCGCACGAGCTTCGTCATCGCGCATCGGCTTTCGACCATCGTGGACGCAGATACGATCCTCGTCGTCAACCACGGCACGATCGTGGAGCAGGGCACGCACCGGGAACTTTTGGCAAAGGACGGCTTCTATGCCGAGATCTACAATTCGCAGTACGCGCTTTTGAACTGACGGACACAAATAAGGACCGCGGAGCGTTTTCCGCGGTCCTTTTCCGTACCGTATTATCTTCGCAGTTCCCAGAATGCGACGGCGCTTGCTGCGGCGACGTTCAAAGAATCCACACCGTGCGCCATCGGGATCTTCACCGCAAAGTCGCAGGCGGCGATCGTCTCCTTTGACAGCCCGTCGCCCTCCGTGCCGAGCACGACCGCAAGACGGTCGCAGGCTTTCAGCCGCGGATCGTCCATCGAAAGCGAATCGTCGGTGAGCGCCATCGCCGCGGCGGAAAAGCCGTACCGATGCAGAAGATCGATCCCGCCCTCTGCAAGAGCCGGCAGAAACGTCCATGGGATCTGAAAGACCGTGCCCATGGAGACGCGCACCGCGCGGCGGTTCAGCGGATCGCAGCAGGTGGGGGTGAAGAGCACCGCGTCGACGTTCAGCGCGGCGGCGCTTCGTACGATCGCGCCGAGGTTCGACGCGTCCACGATGCCGTCAGGCACCGCGATGCGGCGCGCGTTTTTCAGAACGTCCTCCGGCGCGGGCAGCGGCTTTCTTTTCATGGCAGAGAGCACCCCGCGGGTCAGCTCGTAGCCGGTCAGCGCCTTCAGAAGCGCGCGTTCGCCGGTATAGACCGGAACGTCCGGACAGCGGACAAGGAGGTCCTTCGCGTCGCCCTCGATGTGCTTTTGTTCCATCAGAAAGGACACGGGAGCAAAGCCCGCGTCCAGCGCAAGCCGGATCACCTTCGGGCTTTCCGCGATAAATATGCCCTTTTCGGGCTCTAAGCGGTTTCGGATCTGCGCCTCGGTCAGTCGCGCGTACACGTCGAGCGCGGGATCGTCGAGCGAATGTAAACGGATCATGTTTGTCATAGCATTTACCGGTTCAGGATCTCGTCGGCATGGAGCGCGACGTGGTCCGTCAGGAGGTCAGAAAGGGAAGGCAGGAACGCATAATACGCACTGTCCGTTTCTTCCCAGGCGTCGGATGCGCCCGTCTCCGCCGCTTTTCGGAAATTGTCGGCGATCGCGTCGCCTCCGATCCTGCGGATCGCAGATTCCGCTTCTTCGGGAGCGACGATCGGATAGCTTTCAAAATAGGCGGAATGCCCGCCGTTCTGCATCTCTGCGTCGTACCAAAAGCAGATGACCGCATCGCGCTGCCGTTCGTTCAGAGAAGCGCGATCACGCATACAGATCTCGGTGATAAACCGATTCCATTGTTCTGCGCGTTCGTTCATAGTCATTCCTTTCTGAGAGAGGATCCGGCGCAGGGAGGCTTCCCCTTGAGGGGAAGCTGTCCCCGGAGGGGACTGATGAGGTGTCGGAAAGACGGAAGCAACACCTCATCCGGCTCGCTTCGCGATCCACCTTCTCCTCAAGGAGAAGGCTTTGAAAGCCGAATGATAAAAATGCCCCGCCGGGATCGGCAGGGCGGCTTGTCCGTTGCTTATTGCTTGCTTTCGAGATAGTCGTTGAGGTCCTTGCACAGCGCGTCGGCGTCGATGCCGTGGACGGCGCAGGCTTCTTCGAGGTTCTCAAAGTGCGACATCGCACAGCCGAGGCAGTGCATGCCGGATGCGATCAGAATGCCCGCGAGGTTTTCGTCGATCTCGATGATTTTACGGATGTTCATATCCTTAGTGATGACCATGGTTTCTTCTCCTTTGTTTGTTCGGTGGGATTAGTATAACAACTTCCGACGCGTTTTTCAACAGCGGATTGTGATTTTTTCGTGACGTTACGCCTTTTTGAGAATGCGGAAGCCATTCGCGGGCACGGTGACGGACAGCACGTTGCGCACCGTGACGGCTTCGCCGTTTTCATCGAAATACGTTCCGGAAAGCACCGGCGGCGTGTCGTCCGGTCCTTCGCGGAAGAGTCCGGGGAAAACGACCGCGCGCGCAGGCGCGTCTGCGGCGTTCGCCAGAAGGATCAGCGTCTCACGCTCGCTTCTGCGGATCACGCAGAGGATCTGTCTGCCGACTGCGGCGATGTGCGTGTCGCCGTTTCGGATCGCGTCGCTCTCGTTGTGCAGCTTCATCAGCGCGCGCACCTCGTCTGTCAGCGCTGTTTTTTCCCGTCCCCAGGGGAACGTGCTGCGGTTTAAGGGATCGGACATGCCGGTCACGCCCGCTTCGTCGCCGTAATAGATGCACGGAACGCCCGGCAGCACCGCCATCAGCGCATAGCCGAGCACGAGCCGCTTCGACGCACGCGCAAGCATCGCCGCGTCCGGGCGGAAGGCAAGCTGCTGCTTCCGGGTGAGCGTTCTTGCGTCGGGGATCCCGCACAGCGCCGTCCGGATGCGCTCGGTGTCATGCGAGCCCAAAAGGTTCAGGCAGGCGTCCAAAAACGGCTTCGGATAGTCCTCCAGAAGAGTGTTCTGCGTTTCGGCGAACCAGTAGGCGTCTTTGCGCCCGTTCAAAAACTCGATCGCGGGCTCGCGGAACTGATAGTTCATCGGCGCGTCGAGCTCATCGCCGTTGACATAGCCGCGTCTGCCTTCGGGACCGTACTTCGTTGCGCAGTTGTCCCAGACCTCGCCGATGAGCACGGCGTCCGGATCGTAATCCTTGATCGAACGGCGGATCCCGCGGATGAACGAATCGGGCAGCTCGTCCGCCACATCGAGCCGCCAGCCGGACGCGCCGGCTTCGAGCCATGACCGAAGCACGCCGTTTCCGCCCTGGATGAACGCCGTATAGCTCGGCTCGGTCTCCTCTACGTCGGGCAAGGTCTCGAAGTTCCACCAGCACTCGTAGGTCGTGGGGTATTCATAGAACCGGTACCAGGGGTAGTAGGGGGAATCCTTGCTTTCGCACGCGCCGTGCGTTTTGTAGCGGTGATAGCGGTCGAAATAGATCGAGTCGTCGCCGGTGTGGGAGAATACGCCGTCCAGAACGATGCGGATGCCGTGCGCCTTTGCCGCTTCGCACAGCGCCGAAAAATCCTCATTCGTGCCGAGCAGCGGGTCGATCGAAAGATAGTCCGCCGTGTTGTAGCGATGGTTCGAGTGCGCAGCAAAGATCGGGTTCAGATAGATGCAGGTGACGCCGAGCGAGGCGATATAGGGCAGCTTTTCTTTGATGCCCGCAAGATCGCCGCCGAAGTAATCGTCCGGGTTGTACTCCTTTGCGCCGCCGTGCGGTTTATAAAACGGCGCCTCGTCCCAGCTGCCGTGCACGAAGATCGGACGTCCCGCCGCGCGGTAGTCCGCCGCCGCGTTCAAAAAACGCTCGCGGTCGGAGCAGAAGAACCGATCGGGGAAGATCTGATACACCACGGCGTGCCGGAACCATTCCGGGGTCGTAAACGCGCCGTCATAGACGGTCAGCCCGTAGGTC
Organism: Bacillota bacterium; assembly: GCA_016286445.1. Lineage (GTDB taxonomy): Bacteria > Bacillota > Clostridia > Christensenellales > CAG-138 > UBA3792. Next base: position 13,547 of record JAEESS010000042.1, on the reverse strand, counting down.
TGCGGCGTATCGGCAAAGCGCGCTTCACCGGTCGCGGCGCCGAAGTACCGCCCGTCGACGCGGAAGCCGTAGCCCATGCGGCACGGGCGTTCGGGCGCGGTAAACGACGCGCGGTACGCGCTGCCGTCCCAATGCATGGGGACGGATCTCGGCCCTTCCGGCAGGTAGAGGAGAAGCTCGACGAGCGCGCTCGGTTCGCCGTCGAGGCGAAAGGAGACGGTCTCGTTCGTTTTGACTGCCCCGAACGGGGCCTTGTAATGCGCGTCGCGCGAATGATAATACCAATTCATGCACAACATTATATGCGAAAACCGCGCGCTTTGCAAGATTCTTGTCGACAGGAATGCTTTGACGGGATCAAATAATCGTGCTATACTGAAAAAAACCGGCGGCAAAGCCGTTCGTTTGTAAAAAAACGGCATTTTTCGTCAAAATAAAGAGAAAATCCATAGATTGGAAACACTCGTGTTACATTTTGTCCGCATTTGGGTGTTACAATGATTTCCAAGATAGGGAATCGGAGGATGGGAAAATGATAAAAATCCTGATCGTGGATGATGAGGAACCGATCGCAAACCTGATCCGCATGAATCTGACGCGGCAGGGATATGTGTGCACATGCGCCTACGACGGGCAGCAGGCGGCGGATCTCTTGGAAAAGAATTCGTTCGACCTGGTGCTTCTGGATATCATGCTGCCGAAATTCGACGGCTATGATCTTTTGGCGTACATTCGCCCGATGGGGATCCCGGTGATCTTCCTGACGGCAAAGAGCGACCTGAACGATCGTGTCAAGGGACTGAAGCTCGGCGCGGAGGACTATATCGTCAAGCCCTTCGAGATCGTGGAGCTGCTTGCCCGCATCGAGGTCGTGCTGCGCCGCTTCAACAAGAGCCAGGGCATGATCCAGTGCCTCGATCTTCTGATCGACCTGGACGCGCGCGACGTTTACCAGGACGGCAAGCGCGTCGACCTTACCCGCAAGGAGTTCGATCTGCTCGTCCTGTTTGTGCAGAATCCCAATACGGCGCTGTTCCGCGAAACGCTGTTCGAGCGCGTATGGGAAACGGAGTACATCGGCGAAACGCGCACGCTGGACAGCCATGTACAGCGCCTGCGCAGAAAACTGGGCTGGCAGGATCGCATCAAAACGGTCCATAAGATCGGCTACCGGCTGGATATTCCGGAAGAAACATGAGATTTGCACTGAAAATCTGCATATGTACCGTATTGATCGTAGCGCTGTTGTTCGGCGTGGCAGGACAGATCCTGATCGCGCAGAGCTTTGAAACAGCGCTTCGTTTTCGCGTGCACGCGGCGGTTGCGGATTATTCGGCGCTTGCCTCCGCCATGGAAGCGGAGCTCTACGGCATCTATCTTTATTACAGCACCGCTTCGCCCGATATGTATGCGGAGATCCTGAAGCGCGCGGGCTCGAACCAAGGCGTGGAATCGCCCTGCGCGCTCTACAGCACCGACGCAAAGCTTCTCACCGCAAGCACGGACGGCTTTCCGGAAACGCTGGTTTTTTCCGAGCTTCGCGTCCGGCGTTTCGCGTATCGGCTGATCCGGGACGGCGAGCGCACGCTTTTGGACACGGCGGGCTGCGTGTCGATCGGCGGACAGAACTACTTTCTTTCCGTGCGGTACGACGCGACCGACCTGATGCACCTTCGCGCGGAGCAGATCCGCTCGGTCACCGTTCTGCACATCATCACCGTTGCGGTCTCGATCGCGGCGATGCTGCTGCTTTCCTACTTCACCACAAAGCCTTTGCGCCGTCTGCAGCGGTTTACCAAGGTCATCGGCGGCGGCAACTATTCGCGCCGCGCGCGGGTGACGACGCTCGACGAGATCGGCGACCTCACCGTCGCGTTCAACGATATGACCGGCGCGATCGAACAGAAGGTCGACGCGCTTGAGCTGAACGCCAAGCAGCAGAAGGACTTTGTCGCAAACTTCTCGCACGAATTGAAGACCCCGATGACCTCGATCATCGGCTACGCGGACATGCTCCGGAGCACCGAGCTCGATGAGGAGGACGCCTTTATGGCGGCGAACTTCATCTTCACCGAGGGCAAGCGCCTTGAAGCGATGTCCTTAAAGCTGATGGATCTGATCGTGCTCGACAAGAACGAGTTCAAGCTGATCCGCGGGTATTCCCGCCGCGCGCTCGGACACGTCGTTGCGGTCGTCACGCCGATGCTCGAAAAGGCGGAGCTGACCTTCACCTACGACATCGAGCAGCAGATCATCCTGTATGAAAAGGACCTTTTGCTGACGCTCATCACCAATCTCATCGACAACGCGCGCAAGGCGAGCTCGCCCGGCAAGACGGTCACGCTTTCGGGGCGCCGGGAAAACGGACGCTACCGCATCTCGGTGCGCGACGAAGGCATCGGTATTCCCGAGGAGGAGATCTCCCGCATCACCGAGGCGTTCTTTATGGTCGACAAATCCCGTGCGCGCGCGCAGCACGGCGCGGGGCTCGGTCTTGCGATCGGCAACCGCATCGCGCAGCTCCACGGAAGCACGCTGCACTTTGAAAGCAAGGTGGGCGAGGGCACGCTCGTCTGGTTCGACGTGCCGTTGTATAAGCGCGAGAGAGGAGGCGAGGAGGAATGAAAAAGCTTCGTCTCTTTGCAAACCGCGACCGTGAAACGCGGACGCGCATCGCATATATCGCATTGACCGCGGGCACGGTGCTCATTGCGTTCCTGCTGGTCCTTCTGAACCGCTGGATCTTCGGTCTGTCCGAAAAAGCGCTGTACGACGACCCGCAGTATGAGGCAGTCAGCATCATCAGCGCCAACGGCATCGGCGCGCCGCTGTCGTTTGAAACGCGCGTCGCGCTGTACCTTGGCTGCGACCGGCAGGGCAGCGAACGTGCCGTCATGCCGGGCGAGATCGCGGAAACGGAGATCACGGAACGGATCAAAACCCTCTGGGGCGATACGCTGCGGACGCACGCGCCGTCCGGAAAGCTCGCTTCCGGCGAATCTGCGGAGAGCGTACTGAAAAAGAGCCGCTGTACGCTGACGCTGCGCGATTTTTATAACGACGAGACCGGCGCAAAGCTTTCTTTGTGGTGCGCGCAGGCGTATTACAGCGCCGAAAACGGGCAGACCTACTGCCTGTCCGTGCAGTTCGACAGCCGCACCGGCGAGGCGTATTCGATGAACTGCGCGCTGTTCGACAGTGTGCAGTCCGAACAGGCCAATTCCGCGATTGCGCTGTTTCTGTCCGCGAACGGCTATGCGGATTCGCTTGCCGAGCAGGCGACGCTTACGCCTTCGCTGAAGGGCTATACCGGCACGCTGACGCTGCCGGACGGGCTGAAGCTCTCGATCACCTACAACACCGGCGAGCAGTACGAGATCACGTTTACACGGTAAAGCTTGCATCACATTTTTTAGAAATGCGACAGATTTTGCCTTTCCCGATTGTCTTCTATATAGGGATATCAAGGAGAAATACCGTATGAAAAGAGCAATTACGATCCTGATTGCCTGCGCCATGCTGCTGACGCTTGCCGCCTGCGGACACCGTCATAAGGTCGAGCATCTGGTTTATACGGATGATTATCCGACCGTCTATCAAGAGAAGTTGAAAGAGATTTTCGGCGATTACACGCTCGGTGAACGCATCGAACAGCATTCGGAGGGCGAAGACTGTTCCTGCGGGTATCACCGGGACACGCTCGACTGGTACGAATGGCAGATCACATATCGGGACGCCTGCGGGCAAACGATGACCTGCACACTGGACAATATGCATTCCATCTATCGGCAGCAGACAGAATGGATGAAAGAGCAGATACAGTCGCATTTTTGGACGAACGACGTCGAACCGCAGTTTGACGGACTGATGGAAGAGCAGGGCAGCTATTGCTTCTGCTTTATCGGCAGAATCTCCTCAAGCTGGTATAATGAAGAAACGCGTGCCTATCTGGATATCGGGAACGCCTATCTGGAAAATCTGCAAAACAGAGAGGAGCCGATTCCCTTGTATCGGCTCACCTACCAGGAGATATTCGACCGCTATCCGATCCGGCTTTCGGTATGGGTTCGCTTGGCGGAAGACGGCATCGAAGAATCGGAATGGCAGGAGCGTTTTGCCGACGCAAAGGCGCGGTTCGATACGATGGTCGCGAATATGACGGAGGAGATCGGAAGCGAGCTGAACCTGGGGGCAACCGTCGGCAGAGACAGATTGGATATCGATCAAAGTATGCGCTATTATCGCGTCAGTCTCCTGCGAGGCGAGCGTTATACCGGCGAACGCACAGACGGCGATTTCGAGCGCGCAATTATGGATTCGTACAAGGGCAAGTTCTGGTAAGGGATGCTGTGGAGCAGATCATAGACGCCGCATCGCTGTATCTGCAGGGCGCTGCAGATCGGCATCCCCTGCAAATGCTTGCGCGGGCCAAAGGCCTTCTCCCTTGAGTAAACGATGAATACTGAAAACTGAAGGCTGAAGAATTGAGGAGGATTTTCCTGCGGAGAATCCTCCTGAATCATTCATTATTTAAGTTTAAGTTATTTATTTTTCAGTATCTGCTTTGAGGGGTAGGCGGTCCCGAAGGGACCGGATGGGTGATTGTAGGGGGCGATGGTATGCGCGAGCAAACACGCAATCTGCCTCTGTAACGTAGTGAAAGCGAAGTGGAGAGTCCTCGGTGCCCGGCGTTACCGTATTGCGGATGCATTGCGCCTGCGGCGCATGAATGGACGGCAGAGCCGTCGTGAATTGTCTTCGACAGGAATTGCGGCTAAGCTGCATAAAAGGCTTGCAATATACAAAGAGCTTCCCTATAATAGATTTGATATGGAAGCTTCGATTCGTAAAAACAGAATGGGAACGGAGCCGGAGGGACGGCTCCTTCTTTCGTTGGGCTGGCCGATCATCGTCTCCATGCTCGTGCAGGCGCTGTACAATGTTGTGGACAGCATCTTTGTATCGCGCATGGATCAGCTTGCACCGGAAGCGCTGATGAAGATCCTCGGCGATCTTTATACGCCGGAGCTGGTCGGACACGTCGGCGACAAGGCGATCGCCGCGCTGTCGCTGGTCAATCCGCTGCAGATGCTGTTGATCTCGGTCGCGGTCGGCACCTCGGTCGGCATCAATTCGCTGATCTCGCGCAGACTCGGCGCGCGCCGCTTCGAGGAGGCGAACCGCGCGGCGGGCAACGGGCTTGTCGTGCTGCTGATCTCCGCGGCGGTGTTCACGCTTGCGGGACTCACGCTGTCCGGTCCGTTCATGCGCTGGCAGAGCGACGACGCGGTCGTGCAGCTGATGGGCATGCACTATATGTCGATCTGTCTCTCGCTGTGCGTCGGCGTATTCATCGCGTGCGGCATCGAGCGCATCATGACGGCGCAGGGCAAGACGATCTTCGCGATGTTCATGCAGCTGACCGGCGCGATCACCAATATCGTTTTAGACCGCGTGTTCGTACTCGGCTGGGGTCCCGTCCCCGCGATGGGCGTCAGGGGCGCTGCAATCGCCACCGTTGCCGGACAGTTCGCGTCCATGATCCTTGCGGTCATCCTGCTGTACGGCACAAAGCACGAGATCCGTATCCGTCCCGCGGATTATAAACTGAAACTTAAAACGGTGCATGAGATCTACTGCGTCGGGCTTCCGTCGATCCTGATGCAGGCGGTCGGCACGGCAATGATGTTCGGCATGAACGCCATTCTGAAAGCGCTCGGCGACTATCAGGTCGTCGCAAACCCGGGCATCGACTACGCGGATCTGTACCGCGGCGCGTTCGGCACCTATTTCCGGCTGCAGTCGATCATCTTTATGCCGGTGTTCGGGCTGACGAACGCGGCGATGAGCGTGCTCGGTTATAACTTCGGCGCAAGGAACCGCGCGCGCTTCATGCGTGCGTTCAGGATGCTTCTCGTTTACTGCTGCATCTTTATGACCTTCGGCACGCTGATCTTCGAGATCTTCTCCGGAGAGATCATTCAGATCTTCAAGGTCTCGCCGGAGATGCAGGCGGTCACGGAACGCGCGATCCGCATCATTTCGATCGGCTTCGTGTTTGCCGCTGCGGGCATTTCGTTCTCCACCGCGTTCGGTGCGACGGATACGAGTCTGTACGGCGCGATCACATCCCTGCAGCGTCAGCTTTTGGTGCTGCTGCCGGTCGCGGGGCTTTTGGCATGGATCACCAAGGACGTCGACGGCATCTGGTGGGCGTTCCCGATCTCCGAGCTGATCACGCTTGTCGTGGCGGGACTGCTGTTCAAACGACTCTACCGCAAGAAGATCAAGCCTTTGGACGATCCCGAGCCGATCGACGATTGAACCGAATATGATAAAGCGTACCGAAAACCGGTACGCTTTTTTGACGGTCGAACATCGTTCAACCTGACGAGTGTTCAGAGCATCGCGCTGTCCTCCGGCAGGGTCGGATGCATGATGTCGCGTTTCAGCGTGCTGTCCGTGACCGCGGCGTGCGCAAGGACCATCTTGCCCGCCTCGACCGAGTGCGTGAGCCAGACGCTGCCGCCGATGACACAATCGTTTCCGATGCGCGTCTCACCGCCGAGGATCGTAGCGCCGGCGTAAATGACCACGCGGTCGCCGATGTCCGGATGCCGTTTCATGCCCTTAACCGGCATGCCCTGCGCATCGGTATCGAAGCTTTTCGCGCCGATCGTGACGTGCTGATAGATCTTGACGCCGCTGCCGATGGTCGCGGTCTCGCCGATGACGACGCCTGTTCCGTGGTCGATGAAGAACGATTCGCCGATCGTTGCGCCGGGATGGATGTCGATGCCGGTCCTTCGGTGCGCGTACTCCGTCATTACGCGCGGCAGCAGCGGCACGCCCGCCGTGTACAGAAGGTGCGCCAGCCGAAAGGTCGCGATCGCCGGGAAGGCGGGGTAGCAGAGGATGATCTCGTCGACGCCCTTTGCCGCGGGATCGCCCATGTATGCCGCCTGCAGATCGGTTTTCAGCACGCGATACACCTCGGGCAGCGATTCTATGAGCGTTCGCGTCACGGCTTCGGCGTATCCGGCGTCGGAGGACAGCATGGAAAGAAGCGCGGTCAACAGCTCCGACGCTTCAAAAAGCGCCTGCTCGCGCATGATCGCTTTTCCCGCATGGCGCGGAAACATCGCGTCGATCAGCCGGTCCGTCATGCGCTCCGCACTGCTTTTGAATGTGCTGAAATCGCGGGCGCCGATGTGCCCCTCGTCCGCGTCGCGCAGCGCATCCGCAGTCCTGCCGATCAGTTCTCTGAAAGCGTATTCCATCGTCAGTCCTCATAAAGCGCCGTTGAAAGGTAGCGGTCGCCGCCGTCCGGGAACAGCACGACGATCGTCCTGCCGCGGTTTTCGGCGCGCTTTGCCAGCATGATCGCCGCATGCGCCGCCGCGCCGGAGGAGATGCCCACCGCAACGCCTTCGAGTCTTCCGATGCGCCGCGCCGCGCGGAACGCATCGTCGTTTTCGACGGGAATGATCTCGTCATAGACCGCCGTGTCGAGCACGTCCGGCACAAAGCCCGCGCCGATGCCCTGGATCTTGTGCGCGCCGGGATTGCCGCCGGACAGCACGGGGGAGGAGGCGGGCTCGATCGCAACGATCTTTACGTTCGGGTTCTGTTCCCGAAGATACCGTCCGACGCCGGTGATCGTGCCGCCGGTACCGACACCCGCAACAAAAATGTCGACTTTGCCGTCGGTGTCGCGCAGGATCTCCGGTCCGGTCGTGTCATAATGCGCCTGCGGGTTTGCGGGATTTGTAAACTGCCCGGGAATGATCGCATTCGGAAGCTCTCTGACAAGCTCGTCTGCTTTGGCGATCGCGCCCTTCATACCTTCTGCGCCGGGCGTCAGAACGAGTTCCGCGCCGTACGCGCGCATCATGCGGCGGCGTTCGATGCTCATGGTCTCCGGCATGACGATGATTGTGCGGTATCCCCTTGCAGCGGCGATCGCCGCAAGCCCGATGCCGGTGTTGCCGGAGGTCGGTTCGATGATAACGGAGCCGGGCTTCAATAATCCCCGCTGCTCTGCATCGTCGAGCATTGCCCGCGCTGCGCGGTCCTTCACGGAACCCGCGGGGTTCATGTATTCGAGCTTCGCAAGCAGTTTTGCGTCAAGCGTTTCCTCCGCTTCGGTTCGGCGGAGCTCCAAAAGCGGTGTGTTTCCGATCATCTGATCGACGGATGTAAAGATGTTCATACGGTTCCTCCCAAATACAAAATATGATTCGATCCGGTTCGCGGTGCAAAACAAAAAGCCGGAAAGCCCGCAGGCCTTCCGGCAGAACGCAAACCGTCTATCCGGACACGCAAACGGGCATAGCGATACCGAAACAACAACATACGCTGCCGCTGCGGTGCTTCATACCCGTTGCATCTCCCTTCAAAATGATCGTATATAGTATATAAACATCGCGTGCGATTGTCAAGCCCCGATTTTGGAAAAGAAAAGGTCGGAAAATATATTGTCTTGCGGAGATGAACATGATATACTGTCCATATATCGGTGTATCTCACCGAGAGGGAGGAAGAACGATGCAGAAAAGATGGATCGCCGGTTTTTTGGCACTGTTGATGATCGTCGGGCTGTTTGCCTGCGGCGGCAATTCCGCGGTCGGCACGCCTGAGCCTGTAACGGAAGCGACGCCCGCGCCGGCAGAGGTCCCGGCAACGGATGTTCCGGCATCGGAGGAACCTGCGGCAAGCGGAATGGAACCCTTGCCGGATGAGTATTTCCTGCCGAAGGAGGAGGGAAAGAATCAGCTGACCGTCTACTGGAAGGCGGATTCGATCAACTTTGAAACGAGCGATATGTGGATGTGGTTCCCGGGCGGAGAAGGCAAGGGCTATCCGATGTATCCGTGCGCGTACGGCGCAAAGTGCATGATCAACGTTCCTGCGGACGTAACCGAGGTCGGCTTCATCGTGCGCATCAACTGCTCCGATCCGGGCGGTACGTCCTGGGGCGAGGCGACGAAGGTCTATGACGGCGACCGCTTTGCCGAGATGGACGGCGATACGCAGATTTATCTTGTCGGCAATGAAGAAGGAATCTATTTCAGCAGCGACGGCGGAGCGACGCTTATGCAGAAAAAAGCAATGAACTATGTCGGCATCATCTCGAAAAATGAGATCAAGTACAGCATTACGCCGGCGTTGAAGATCACGAGCCTGGATCAGATCGCGGTCTATGACGGCGACCGGAAGCTGGAGATCGAAAGCCTGTCGAGTCTCAACAACGAGGTCGTGCTCGGCACGATCAAGCTCAAGGAGGATCTCGATATCTCGAAGCTGTATGACGTGGAGATCGAAGGCTACGAGCGTACGACCGCGATCCCGACGGACGTCTTCGATTCCGAATACTTTGTGGAAAACTGGACCTACGACGGCGACGATCTCGGCGCGGTGATCCACGGCGACGAAACGACGTTCAAGGTCTGGGCGCCGACGGCAAGCCGTGTGGTGCTGAACCTCTTTGAAGCGGGCAACGGCGGCAAGGCGTTCGCATCCGTCGACATGGAAAAGGCGGAGAAGGGCGTTTGGACGAGCACGCAGAAGGTCGGCAGCGGCACCTATTACACCTACACGGTCACAACGGCGGTCGGCACGCAGGAGACGACCGACCCGTATGCGAAGGCAGTCGGCGTAAACGGCGATCGCGGCATGGTCATCGACCTCGACGCCACCGATCCTGAAGGCTTTGCGGAGGACGTCTATTTCGACAAGCTCGACACCTATCAGGATGCGATCATCTGGGAGGTCCACGTTCGCGACTTCTCAAATCGCATCGAGGGATCGCAGTATAAGGGCAAGTACCTTGCCTTCACCGAAACGGGGCTTAAGAACGCGTCCGGCGAGCCGGTCGGCGTCGATTATCTCGTAGATCTCGGCGTGACGCATGTGCATCTGCAGCCGGTCTACGACTACGCGACGGTCGACGAAGCGAGCAGCAAGGAGCAGTTCAACTGGGGATACGATCCGAAGAACTACAACGCGCCCGAGGGCAGCTATTCCACCGATCCGTTCCACGGCGAGGTGCGTGTGAACGAGTTCAAGCAGATGGTGCAGGCGCTGCACAACAACGGCATGGCGGTCGTCATGGACGTCGTATACAACCATACCTTTGACAGCAACGCAAACTTCAACAAGATCGTTCCGTATTACTACTATCGTTATACCGCGAACGGAGAGAACTCCAACGGCAGCGGCTGCGGCAACGAGACCGCGTCCGACCGTGTGATGTTCCGCAAGTTCATGGTGGATTCCGTTACCTATTGGGCGACCGAGTACCACATCGACGGCTTCCGCTTCGACCTGATGGGTCTGCACGACATCACTACGATGCAGGAGATCGAGCAGGCGGTCCACGCGATCAATCCGAAAGCGATCCTCTACGGCGAGGGCTGGACCGGCGGCACGTCGACGCTGCGGTCGAACCTGCAGGCGATCCAGGCGAACATTGCCCAGGTCAAGGCAAGCGAAGGCGCGGCGGGCAGCGTTGCGGTGTTCAACGACGCGATCCGCGACGGATTGAAGGGCAGCGTGTTCAATGAGAAGGACAAGGGCTATATCAGCGGCGATCCCTCGAAGGGACGCGCGTCGGATGTGGCGTTCGGCATTTCGGGCGGCACGGGCGGCTCCAAGAAGTTCAAGATCGAAAACGCAATGATCATCAACTATATGTCCTCGCACGACAATCGCACGCTTTGGGACAAGATCACAAATGCAAACCCGAACGCGACCGACGAACAGAAGGCGGCGATGGTCCGTCTCGGCGCGGCGATCGTGATGATCAGCAAGGGCACGCCGTTTATGCTCGCGGGCGAGGAGCTGCTTCGCACGAAGGGCGGCGACGGCAACAGCTATAAGTCCTCCGACGCTGTCAACAACATCGATTGGGACGCGCTCGTTCCCGGAAGCCTCGTGGCGCAGACGCGCGACTGGTACAAGAGCCTGATCGCGATCCGCAAGGCGCAGAGCTTCCTGCGCGGCGCGGATGTGACCTGTGAAGTGCAGGACGATGCATCGATCGTCGCGACGTATACGGAAAACGACGCGATCGTTGCGATCGCGGTCATCAACCCGCATGACGCGGAGATCGGCTATACGCTGCCGGAAGGCAGGGAAGGCAGCTGGCGAGTCCTGATTAACGGAGATTACGTGACGGCAAGCGGGGACACAGTGATCTCAGGTGACGTTACGGTCCCGGCAATGGGCATGCTGCTGGTTGTGAACAACTGAAGAACATAACGAAAAGCGGCAGACGATTTGTCTGCCGCTTTCCTTTGCCGCGCGTACGACAGATGAAAATTAAAAAAGATGTAACCTGCAAGGCAAAATCGTTGCTGTATAGGGTGAAGACGCACATGTGACGGAAAGGAGGAACAGAGCATGGACGACAGTCAGATCGTGGAGCTCTATCTCAACAGAAACGAAGACGCGATCAAAGAGACGGCGGACAAATACGGTTCAAGGCTCAGGGGCATTGCGTATCGCATACTGAACGATTGGGAGACGGCGGAGGAATGCGAGAACGACGCCTATCGGGAGACATGGAACAGGATCCCGCCGCATGAGCCGAGGGATTACCTGTTTGCGTTTGTCGGACGCATCCTAAGACACATCGCACTGAACGAATGCAAGCGAAACAAGCGGCAGAAGCGATACGCGGTCTATTGTGAACTGACAGAGGAAATGCAGGAATGCATTCCGACGGCGCAGGATGTGGAAGCCGAAACAGAAGCGCGCGAGCTCGGGCGGCTTATTAACGCATATCTGAAAACCTGCCCGGAGGATCGACAGCGGGTTTTTGTCCGGCGGTACTGGTATTTTGATTCGGTATCGGAGATCGCCGCGGCGAACGGTTTTTCGCAAAGCAAGGTCAAGACCATGCTGTTCCGAATGAGAGCGGAACTGAAAGCGTATCTGGAAAAGGGAGGTTACACCGTATGAAAGAACATGAACTGTTGGACGCTGTCGGCGGCATTGACAAGGAACTGATTGAGAATGCGGACGCCGCAGTGAAGGCGAAAAAGAAAACCGGCAGCCGCTTCCTGTGGATCGCAGCAGCGGCGGCATGCCTGCTCATTGGGGCGGGAGTTGCCGTTCCGATCCTTGCCCGCAGCGCGCGGAACGGGGAAGCGAAGCTTGCGCAGGAGCAGCCGGAAGGCGTATTCATTCCGGCGGTCGAGCTGGAAGAGCCCTCGGACGTGGCGGTTGCCCGCGACATGATTGCGCTTGTGGTTTACAAGGGGCACATCTATACGCAGGCGGAGGAATACTTCGGTGAGGACGCGAAGCCGCTGGAGACGCTTGTCGGAGAGCGTATCGGAACCGCCAAGGGCAACATCAACGAGTGGTCTACACAGGACGAATACGCGACGGAGCTTGCGTCGAACGTCTCGGGCGAGGTGTATACCGTAAACGGCTACGACGACGGATTCCGCATCTGCATCCGCGGCGAGATACAGTATGACAATCAGGACCCCGTTGTCTGGATTACGTTCTTTGACTGCACAAACGGCATCACGCTGAGGACGGGAAAGGATCTGTTTGAGGACCGGCTGCAGCTTTCGGAGCGCACGGAATCCGTGCGGTTTGAAACCCATTCCGACTGGGACAACGGGCTCGGAAATGTGCAGACGGCGGATCTCGATGCGGACGTGTGGGAAGCGTTTTTGGATCAGCTCGACGCCTGCGCTTTTCTCAACATGTGGGATCCGGACGGCAATTGGAGCGATCCGGAAAACGACTACACGACGGTTTACGATACGCCCCATCAGGCGCATCTGACGCTTTCCATGAATGACGGGACGACCGTCAGGCTCAGACTGATCGAGGGGGGCTTTGTCGGGTATCAGCCGCTGGCATGGTATTTCGTGCAGATACCGGAGGATGTATTCAACCCGGTCTATGAAGCGTGCGGCGGAACGCACTGAACGATCAAAAGCGAAACGGCAGGCAATCAGCCTGCCGCTTTTGCATGCATTTTTGTAGGGGGCGACGTCCTCGGCGCCCCGCTGACAATTACAAATTGTCGATGATCTCCAAAAGCTCCAGGGGATGCGAGATCACATGGTCCGCGCCCGCTTTGCGAAGAAATTCCTCGCCGCGATAGCCCCAGCCACAGCCGACGCACTGTAGACCGGCATTTTTCGCAAATTGCAGGTCGACGTCCATGTCGCCGAGATACAGCGTTTCCTCGCGGGTGAAGCCAAGCGCTTCGCGCACGACATTGAGCATCGTGGGATCGGGCTTCACGGGGTATTCGGCGCACTGTCCCTGCACGCGGGCAAAGAGCTCCCCTTCGGGGAAGAGCGTGCGGATCATTTTTTTCGCGTGCGGATCGGGTTTGTTCGTGACGATCGCAAGCGTGATGCCGCGCGCCTTCAATTCGTGCAGCATTTCGGGCATTTCGGGATACGGCACAGTCGTGTCGCAGAGATGCTCGGCGTAGTCCTCCAAAAACCCGTCGCGCACAGCGGTCCACGCGTCCGGCTGATCCTCCGGTACGGCATGCTTGCACATGTAGACGA
>JAEESS010000041.1 GCA_016286445.1 Bacillota bacterium | reverse complement strand
GCTCCGCGATCTGAACTTTGCGTATGAGGAAGGCAAAACCGTTTTGCATGACGTCGATATGGATATGAAAGCGGGCGGCTGCTATGCGCTCGTCGGCGGCTCCGGCAGCGGCAAATCGACGATCTTGAACCTTCTGATGGCGTCGTCCGAAAACTACAGCGGCGAGATCCTGTACGACGGAAGGGAATTGAAAGGCATTTCGACAAGCTCGCTCTATGACCTCGTGTCCATCATTCAGCAGAACGTGTTCGTGTTCAACAGCACGATCCGCGAGAACATCACGATGTTCTCCGAGTTTCCGAAGGAGGAGGTCGACCGCGCGGTGCGGCTTTCCGGTCTAAGTAAGCTCATTGCGGAAAAGGGCGAAGGGTATCTTTGCGGCGAAAACGGCTCCGGACTGTCCGGCGGTGAGCGGCAAAGGATCTCGATTGCTCGAGCGCTGCTTCGCAAAACCCCCGTGCTGTTTGTCGACGAAGCGACGGCGTCGCTCGACGCCGAGACCACCTTCGAGGTGCTCGACGCGATCCTGAAGCTGGACGGCTACACCCGCGTGATCGTCACGCACGATCTCGACGAAAACATCCTGCGCCGCTGCACCGGTCTCTTTACGCTGAAGAACGGCGTCGTGGAGGAGCGGGGCACCTTCGACGAGCTGATGAACGAAAAGGGCTACTTCTATTCGCTGTTCACCGTTTCGCAGCGGTAACGGCACGATAGGATCTTCAGAACCTCTTTTGTCCGGCGGGCAAAAGAGGTTTTGGACAACCCGGATATGATACACGAACGGTTCGGAAGGACGCGGTCCGAACGGAAAGGACAGGGTGGAAAATGATCGTACTGAACGTGACGTATCAATGCAGGCGGAACTGCAGGGAGGCGTTTTTAGAAGCGATTCTTGCGGAGGGGATCGACGAAGCGAGCCGCGCGGAGGCGGGCAATCTCAAATATGATTACTACCTGCCGTTCGACGGCGGCGACGAGCTGCTGCTCATCGAAAAGTGGCGCGACGAAGCCGCATTATCAGCGCATACCGAAACGCCGCATTATGCAAGGCTCAAGGAACTGAAGCCGCGGTTTGTGACCGAAACGGTCGTCGAGCGGTTCAAGACGGCGGGAACTGAATGACGCAGATGGATGCCGAAGCATATAAAAAGGATCCGTGCCGCGCGTCGTCGCTGCCGTTCCGGAAGATCGGGACGACGGTGATCCCGCCGCATCTGCGGATCGTTCGGGAGGACGAAATGACCGAAGCCGTCGATGCGGGGACGGACGATCCGTATTTTAAGATGGTTCATCGCCTGAAAACGGTGCCGGACGCGGCGCTTTTAGACGGCTTTGTGCTGACGTCGGCGGATCCGGAGGAACTTGCGGCGCATGTTCGGGAATGCTATGCGGCGGAGCGCATTACAGCGGACGAGCTGCGGGCATATACGCATACACCCGTTTACGACGCGGATCTTTGGATCGCCGTACGCGATCGGGCGACCGGACGGATCGCGGCAAGCGGGATCGGCGCGCTGGACACGCGCATCGGCGAAGGTGTTCTGGACTGGATCCAGGTCTCGCCGGAATACCGACGCAAGGGGCTCGGAACGTTCATCGTCTGCGAGCTGCTGCGGCGTATGCGGGGGAAGGCGGCTTTTGTGACGGTTTCGGGACGGATCAACAATCCGACAAAACCGATGGCGCTGTATCAAGCCTGCGGTTTTACCGATCCCGTCATCTGGCATGTACTTTCGATACAAAGCGAGGACGAGCAATGAACCGGCAGGAGATCATCACCGAACTGAACGCCTTTCCGTACGACCGCGCCGAGCACTGGGTCGTCACCGGCGGCGCGATGGTGCTGTACGGCGTCAGGACCGAGACCGGGGATATCGATCTCGGCTGCACGCGCGCGCTTGCGGACCGGCTTGCGGCGGACGGGTATCCGTACCGGCTGACGGACGACGGCAGACGCTGGTTCCGGTACAGCGAACGCATCGAGATCTTCGAGGAATGGCTGTATGACCGCACGGAAACGGTCGACGGCTTCCGCGTGATCTCACTCGAAGGACTGATTGAAATGAAAACGGCGCTCGGACGGGAGAAGGATACTTTGGATATCGCACGGATCCGGGCGTTTCAAAGCGGGAAAGGAGCGGCTATGGAGGAACAGATCATCAGAATCAAGGTGAAAAGCAAGGGTGAGCCGTGCGAAATGACGGACGCCGAGATCAAAGCATGGTATGAAGCGCGGATCGCGGCGCTGTTCGATCCCAAATGGGGCACGCCCGAGATCAAAGTCGACGTGGAACGGAAATCAATGTAAGCAAAAGCGCAGACCGAAAACCGGGCTGCGCTTTGAAATCTCTCGGGACGTGCAATGCGCGTCCGTTTTTTATGCCTGCTCCGCGATCCTTCGCGCGACGAATACGCCGCTTGCCGAGGCGTGCGAAAGCGAGTGCGTGACGCCGCTGCCGTCGCCGATCACATAAAGCCCCTTGTGCTTCGTTTCGAGGTCGGGGGAAAGCTCGACCTGCATGTTGTAGAACTTGACCTCTACGCCGTACAGGAGCGTGTCGTCGTTCGCCGTGCCCGGCGCGATCATATCGAGCGCGTAGATCATCTCAATGATGCCGTCTAAGATCCGCTTCGGCATGACGAGCGAAAGATCCCCGGGCGTCGCGGCAAGCGTCGGGATCGTGAAGCTTTCCGCGATGCGTTTTTCGGTGGAGCGCCGTCCCGCGATCAGATCGCCGAACTTCTGCAGCATCACGCCGCCGCCGAGCATGTTGCTTAGCTTTGCGATGTTTTCCGCGTACGCCGTGCTGTCGTTGAACGGCTCGGTGAAGCGCTTTGAAACCAAAAGCGCGAAGTTCGTGTTCGGCGTGTGCAGGGCGGGGTCCTCATAGCTGTGCCCGTTGACCGTGACGATGCCGTTCGTGTTTTCGGTGACGACCGCGCCGTGCGGGTTCATGCAGAACGTGCGCACGAGATCGCCGTATTTTTCGGTGCGGTAGACGATCTTGCTTTCATAGAGCTCGTCGGTGAGGTGCGAGAAGATCTCCGCGGGCAGCTCGACGCGCACGCCGATGTCGACGCGGTTGCTCTTCGTTGCGATGTCGAGCGCCTTGCAGACGCTTTCCATCCACTTCGAACCGCTTCTGCCGACCGAGATCACACATTGATCGCAGGTATATTCCTCGTCCTTGGCAAATACCGCAAAGCCCGCTTCGCGTTTCTCGACCGCACTGACCGGCGCGCCGAAGAAGAAATCGACCCTGTCCTTCAGAAGATCAAAAAGATTGCCGAGCACGATGTAGTTTTTGTCCGTGCCGAGATGCCGCACCGACGCTTCCAAAAGGTGCAGCTTGTTTTCGAGACAGAGCTTTTTGATGTGCGAGTTTGCGGTGGTATAGAGCTTCGTGCCCTCGCCGCCGAACGCCATGTTGATCGAATCGACGTACTCCATCAGCTCCGTCGCCTTCTGCTTGCCGATGTATTCGTGAAGATTTCCGCCGAATTCGTTGGTGATGTTGTACTTGCCGTCGGAAAACGCGCCCGCACCGCCGAAGCCGTTCATGATCGCGCAGGTCTTGCAGTGCACGCAGGATTTAATCTTCTCGCCGTCGATCGGGCACTTGCGCTTTTCGAGCGGATTGCCCGCCTCGAACACGGCGACGCGCTTTTCGGGCGCGCGCTTTTTGAGCTCGTATGCGGTAAAGATCCCGCCGGGACCCGCCCCGACGATGATGACGTCATAATGCTTCATATGGGTTTCCTCCGTTTGCGCATATCTCTAATCAAATCATAGCAGAAAAATGAACGGGAAGCAACAGGAATCCCCTTTGTTTTTCGGGTCGATGATGCTATAATAGAAGCAAAGAACGACGGAGGAAGAGAATGGACACGGAGATTTCGATCGAGGTTTTGACCAAGGAACGCGCGGCGGAGATGATCGCGTTTCATCATCTGTGCTTTCCCTTCGACGCGTGGAAGGACGAGGACTGGGAGGATCTGCTTTCCGATCCGCGAGCGGTCTATTACGCGCTGCTCGACGGCGGGCGGATCGTCGGTAACGTCTTTATCTACAACTGGCAGGGCGAGGCCGATTACGTCAAGATCATGAATCTGTCCGTGCACCCGGAGTATCGCGGGAAGGGATACGCGCACCGGCTTTTGAACCACGTGACGGAGCAGATGCGTCCGCTCGGCATGAAGCGCTTTTGCGCCGAAACGCGCGCCTCGAACAAGCCGATGCAAAAGGTGTTCGATGATTGCGGCTATCGTTTCCGAAAGGAAGAGGACGTCGGCTTTGAAAATCCGAAGGAGAACGGATACAAGTACGAATTGAAACTGTAAATCGGGAGGGAGTTTATGGATCCGAAGTATGAACCGCTGTTTACGCCGTGGAAGGTCGGAAACGTCACGATCAAAAACCGCGTCGTGATGCTGCCCATGGAGGGCACGAACATGATCCAGTGGGAAGCAAAGACCGGCGTCGTCAAGGGCATCGACAAGTTCTATGAGGACCGCCGCAGTGAGAACGTCGGGCTGTTCATTCCGGGGCTGATCCCGCTGATCTCTATCGTCGGCAAAAAGTGGGTCTACCGGCATCCCGAGGTGTTTGAAAAGGTCCGCCCGATCATCGACGGGATCCACAGTAACGACGCAAAGGTCTTTTTCCAGATCAGCGCGGGTTCCGGGCGTTCGATGCTGCTGCCGCCGATTTTGCGGCCGTTTATCAAAAAGGGCGTGCTGAAAACGCTTGCTTCGCCGGTGCTGGCAAGCAAGTGGTGGTGGTCCGCGCCGGACCCGGACGAGCCGAACGTGTGGGATCCCTCGGTTTCGATGGATCATTTTACCGACAAAATGATCGAAAAATTCATCTACGCCTTCGGGCAGACGGCGCTTCGCTGCAAGGAGATCGGCTGCGACGGCGTGGAGATCCACGCGGTGCACGAGGGGTATCTTTTGGATCAGTTTGCCATGCCGTATACGAACCACCGCACCGACCGATACGGCGGCAGTCTCGAAAACCGCCTGCGCTTTGCCTGCGACATCGTCAAAGAGATCAAAAAGGTCTGCGGCGCGAACTTTCCGGTGTCGGTCCGCTATTCCGTGCGCTCCATGACCCGCGGGTTCAACGAGGGCGCGGTCCCGGGCGAGGAATTTACCGAGGTCGGACGCTCGCTGGAGGAATCGGAACAGGCGATCAAGATCTTAGAGGACGCCGGCTATGACATGTTCAACTGCGACAACGGCACCTATGACGCATGGTTCTGGGCGCATCCGCCGGTGTACGCGCCGCTGAACATGAACCTATCCGACGTCGAGCACATCAAGCGGTTTACCGGTAAGCCGGTCGTGTGCGCGGGGCGCATGCAGCCGGATGCGGCAGCGGAATCGATCGCGGCGGGACGCATCGACGCGATGGGCGTCGGGCGGCAGCTTCTGTGCGATCCGGAATACGTCACGAAGATCAAGGAGGGACGGCTCGACGACGTGCGTCCGTGCATCGCCTGCCACGGCGCATGCCTGACGTTCTTCGGGCTGAACGGCAAGGGCACCGACATCGATCCGATGCATGTGGAAATGGGGCGGTGCGTGCTGAACCCGTGGACGAACAACGAGACGAAATACTCGAAAGTGCCTGCAAAGGACCCGAAGCGCATCGCGGTGATCGGCGGCGGGATCGGCGGCATGGAGACCGCGATCCAGGCAGCGTACCGCGGACACAGGGTCGATCTCTATGAAAAGACGGACCGGCTCGGCGGCGTGTTCAACGCGGCTGCGGCAATGTCGTTCAAGGAAAAGGACAAGGAACTGCTGCTTTGGTACCGAAAGAAGCTTGCGGAATGCGGCGCAACGGTACACATGAACACGGAGATCACGGACCTTGCCGCGCTCGACGCGGACGTGATCGTGATTGCGACCGGCGCGCACGCAAGGACCTTAAAGATCCCCGGCGCGGAAAAAGCGGTGACGGCGGTCGATTTCCTCGACGGCAGGGCGGCGGTCGGCGACCGCGTTGTGATCGTCGGCGGAGGGCTCACCGGCTGCGAGATCGCATATGAGCTGGCTTTGCAGGGAAAACACCCGTCGGTGGTCGAGATGACGCCGTATCTTGTCGGCGCGCGCGGCATCTGCATGGCAAACTCGTCGATGCTCCGGGAGCTTCTGCGCTATCATCAGGTCCCGGCGTATCTTTCCGCAACGGTCGAGGCGATCACGGACGAGGGCGTTGTGCTGCACACGCCGGAGGGCAAAAAGGTCGTTCCCGCGGATTCCGTCATCCTTTCGGTCGGCTACACACCGGATACGCGCTTTGCGGCGGAAAAGGAACGGAAGGGAACGAAACCCGTGTATTTTGTCGGCGACTGCGATAAGGTCGGCAGCTTAAAGACTGTCGTGAAGCAGGCGTACGAGCTTGTACAGACCATTTCCTATCGGTAAGGAGGAAACGATATGATCAGAAATCAGAACATCGTGATCACCGGCGCTTCGAGCGGGATCGGCAAAGCCATTTTAGAAATGCTCGCGGCAAAGGAGAACGGAAACCGTATCGTTGCGGCAAGCCGCAGCATCGGAAAGCTTACGGGCTTTTCCGAAAACGTGACGCTCTTTCCGTGCGATCTCAGCACACAGGAGGGCGTGGATGCGCTGTTTGAAAAAGCGGCCGCGCTGTTTCCGAAGATCGACGTCTTCATCTGCAACGCCGGCGCGCCGTACTATGAGCGCTTCGATTACGAGAACTGGGAGCGGATCGAACGGATCTTTTCGCTCAACACCTTCGCGTACATGTACAGCTACTCGAAGTATCTGAACCACCTGAACGGGCGGGAGGGAAAGCTCGTATACACGATCTCCGCGATGGGCGAGATGGCACTTCCTGGGTATGCGCTCTACGCCGCCACGAAGTTTGCGATGAAGGGCTTCCAGCAGGCGATCCGCATCGAATCGCCGAAGAACCTCAAGATCACCTGCGTGTATCCGGTTTCGACCAAGACGAACTTCTTTGAGGTAGGCGGCGCGGGGCACAAGGTCGAGCAGCCGTTCCCGGTGCAGACCGCGGAGGCGGTGGCGAAGGCGACGATCAAGGGCATTGAACGCGGGCGCAAGCAGGTCTATCCGTGCCCGGTGTATCTGCCGAGCCGGTTTTTGATGAACGTGCTGCCGCCGGTGAGAAGCCTCTACCTCAAGAGCCAGTATCGGATGCTGCTGCGCTTCCTCGAACGCAAGCAGAACGAAGAAAAGGGGGCGAAATAATGGCGCACACGCAGGAAACGGTCCACGCGATCGTCGAAAAACAGCGGGCATACTTCCGCACGGGCGCAACGCTCGACGTGAACTTCCGCATCGAACAGCTCAAAAAGCTCAAAAAGGCGGTGCTCGATCACAGGGAGCTGCTCGAACAGGCGCTTTATGAGGACCTCAACAAAAGCCCGGTCGAGGCGTACCTGTGCGATCTCGGACCGGTGATCGTCGAGGTCGACGAGATTTTGAAGGGGATCCGCAGATGGGCGCGTCCCGAACGGCATTTTTCGGGGCTGATGTGCTTTCCGAGCACGGGAACGACCGTGTACAAGATGCCCTACGGCGTGTCGCTGATCATCTCGCCGTTCAACTTCCCGGTCCTTCTGACGCTCGGCGTGCTTGCGGCGAGCATCTCGGGCGGCAATACCGCGGTATTGAAGACAAGCTCCAAGTCCGCGGCAAGCACAAAGGCACTGCAAACGCTGATCGCCGACACGTTCCCACCGGAGTATGTGACGGTCGTGGACGGCGGGCATGACGTTGCGGACATGTGCCTAACGGAGCGGTTTGACAAGATCTTTTATACCGGTTCGCCGGCAGTCGCAAAGCATGTTCTGGAAATGGCGGCGAAGAACCTGACCTCCGTTGCGCTGGAGCTCGGCGGGGAGACGGGGAACTGGTGCATCGTGCGAAAGGACGCGGACCTCCGTGACGCCGCGCGCAAGATCGCGTTTTTCAAGCTCTGCAACGCGGGTCAGATCTGCATCAACATCAACCAGATCGCCGTTGCGAAGGAGATCGCCGAGCCGTTCCTTGCCGAGCTCAAAAAGGCGTTCGTCCGGCAGATCGGCGAAAAGGCGGAGGAGAACCCGGACTATCCGAAACTGATCACCGAAAAGGTCTACGATAAATGCGAAAAGCTGACCGCGCAGTACCGGGATCGCGTGGTTTTCGGCGGCACTGGCAGCCGCGAAAAGGTGAAGTTTTCGCCGACGGTCATCTATCCGGTCGGTATCGACGAGGAGATCGTACAGCACGAGCTGTTCTGTCCGCTGCTGCCGGTCGTGCCGTTTTTTGACGAGCAGATCGACGATGTGCTGAACGTGATCGCGGAGCGTGAGCATCCGCTTTCGATGTATGTGTTCACAAAGGACAAAAAGTGGGCGAAGCGCGTGATGCGCACGCTGCAGTTCGGCGGCGGCTGCATCAACGAGGTATGCATCCACATGATGGTCAAGGGCGTGCCGTTCAACGGCACCGGGCATTCCGGCATGGGCGCGTACCACGGCGAGTGGGGATTTTTGGAGTTCACGCACCCGCAGACGGTCCTCGTCGGCAAAACGCACATGAACCTGCCGCTTCGCGAGCATCCGTATTCCGGCAAGGCGGGCGAGCAAAAGAAGAAGCTTTTGAAGTGGTTCGAGCGGTAAAAAACGGCGGACGCGGCGAAAACCTTGACGAAAACGACCGCCGCGTGCTATTGTATCAGCAGAGAGATCTCCGGCTTTTTGTGAGGTTTGTATGGACTTTTTTAACGTGATATCGCTTCTGGGCGGACTTGCCATGTTCCTGTACGGCATGCGGCTCATGGGCGATTCCCTGAAAGAAAACTCATCCGGCACGCTGAAAAAAGCGATGAGCAAGGTGACGAACAATCCCATCAAGGCGTTCATCCTCGGCGTGCTGGTCACCGCGCTCATTCAGTCTTCGACAGCGACGATCGTCATCACGGCGGGTCTCGTGGCTGCGGGGATCTTAACGCTGCATCAGTCGCTCGGCATCATCGTCGGCGCGAACGTCGGCACCACGATCACCGGTCAGATCATCCGCCTTCTGGACATCGATTCGTCCGGCTCGTCGTTTCTGCGCGTGTTCCAGCCGTCCACGCTTGCCCCGATCGCGCTGATCATCGGCGTCGTGCTGATCATGACGAGCCTCTTCAAAAACTCCCGGTCCATCGGCAACATCGCGATCGGCTTCGGCATTCTGTTTTCGGGACTTCTGAACATGACCGGCGCGGTCAATGCGCTGAATCAGTCCGGTGTGTTCGACAACCTTTTCGCGCGGCTCGGCGACAACCCGTTTCTGGGATATGTCACCGGCGCGGGCGTTGCGTTCACACTGCAGAGCTCTTCGGCGACCGTCGGTATTCTGCAGGCGTTTTCGCAATCCGGCATGCTGGCGTTCAAATCCATCTATTCGGTCATCGTCGGCGTCTATCTTGGCGACTGTGTAACCACCGCCATCGTGATCTCCATCGGCTCCGGGGCGGAAGCGCGGCGCGTCGGTATCGTCAATATTCTCTATAACCTCTCGAAATCGATCCTTGTCCTGCTGGTCGTGACGGTCGTGCACAAGCTCGGGCTTTTGGACAAGCTTTGGGACAAAACCGTCAATTCCGGCATCATCGCGAACACCAATACGGTGTTCAACCTTGCCAGCGCCGTCGCGCTGCTGCCGCTGATGGGGCTGTATGAAAAGCTCGGTATCAAGATCGTCCGGGACAAGCCCGTCAAGGGCGGCAAGTACAAGGAAGTCACCGACGGTCTGAATCCCGCGTTTTTCAGCACGCCCGCGCTCGCGCTGCAGAGCTGTTATAAGACGCTGCTCGCGATCTTTGCCTCCGCGCGCACGAATATCGAGAAATCCTTTAACCTGCTGAACCGCTACGATCCCGCCGTGCACAAGGAAATCCTCAAGGAGGAGGACGAGATCGACCGCATGACCGACGTTCTGAGCAAGTATATGGTCAGCTTTCTCGGGCATCTGCAGATGGAGAATCACGTTGCGATCCTGAACCAGTACTATAAGGTCGCGTCCGAGTTCGAGCGTTTGGGCGATCACGCGGTGAACATTGCGAGGATCGCGGAATCCATGCAGAAGAACAACACGAGCTTTTCCGCCAAAGCCGTATCCGAGCTGACGGTCGTCGAGAGCGCGCTCGGACAGATCCTGGACGAGACGGAGCTGACCTTCAAAAAGCGCGACGTGGACGCTGCGGCGCGGATCGAACCGCTCGTGCAGGTATCGGGCGACCTTCTGACCGTGCTAAAGCGGAACCATCTGAAGCGCATGAGCACCGGCGAGTGCAACGCCTACGCCGACACGAGCTTTTCGGACCTTTTGCTGGAGTTTCATCGGATCGGCGACGTGTGCTCCAACGTCGGTATCGCGACCCTCGTGCGCGTAAAGCCGGAGCTTGCCGATCACGAGCATCTGTATTTCGAGCATCTGCATTCCGGCGGGGACGAAGGCTTCGACGCCGCATACAAACGCGCGTATCAGCGGTACTTCCCGCTGCTGAACCGGCAGACGCCCGCGGAGGAGAAACCGGCAGAGGAGAAACCGACGGAGGATACCGCTCCCGACGCCGCGCGCACCGACAACCGCTCCGACGGACTGCGTCCACCTGCCGCTTCCGCGGAGGAAAAGCCGGCAGAGGACACATCGGCAGAATAAAGCTCAAAAGAAACAGCAGAGAGGGAAGACCTCTCTGCTTTTGCATTCGGATGATGTTCAGGAGCGGAACGGCTCGGTCGTGTTCTTGCGGATGACGTCATGCGCGCCGCCTTCGACGATGCTGGTCGCGGAAACGAGCGTGAGCTTTGCTTTCTGCTGAAACTCCGGGATCGACAAAGCGCCGCAGTTGCACATGGTGGACTTGACCTTAGAAAGCGTCAGCGCGACGTTGTCCCGGAGCGAGCCCGCGTAGGGAACGTAGGAATCGACGCCCTCCTCGAAGCTGAGCTTCTTGTCGCCGCCGAGGTCGTACCGCTGCCAGTTGCGCGCGCGGGCGGAGCCTTCGCCCCAGTATTCCTTGTAGTAGGTGCCGTTGAGGTTCACCTTGCGGGACGGGCTTTCGTCGAACCGCGCAAAGTACCTGCCGAGCATGATGAAGTCCGCGCCCATCGCAAGCGCAAGGGTGACGTGATGGTCATAGACGATGCCGCCGTCGGAGCAGACCGGCACATAGACGCCGGTTTCCTTGAAGTATTCGTCGCGCGCCTTGCACACGTCGATCAGCGCTGTCGCCTGTCCTCTGCCGATGCCCTTCGTTTCGCGCGTGATGCAGATCGAGCCGCCGCCGATGCCGACCTTGACAAAGTCCGCGCCGGCGTTCGCCAGGAAGCGGAAGCCTTCCGCGTCGACCACGTTGCCCGCGCCGATCTTGACTGCGTCGCCGTAGCGCTCGCGCACCCACGCGAGCGTCCGCGCCTGCCATTCCGAAAAGCCCTCGGATGAATCGATGCACAGCACGTCCGCACCGGCTTCGACGAGCGCCGGGATGCGGGTCTCGTAGTCGCGCGTGTTGACGCCCGCGCCGACGACGTAGCGCTTATGGTCGTCCAGAAGCTCGTCGAGATTCTCCTTGTGCGAATCATAGTCCTTGCGGAATACGATGTAGCAGAGCTGTCCCTTTTCGTTGATGATCGGGAGCGCGTTCAGCTTGTGATCCCAGATGATGTCGTTCGCGTCCTTGAGGCTCGTGCCCTCCGGCGCGCAGACGAGCTTAGAAAGAGGCGTCATAAAGGTGTACACGGGCGTACCGGGCGCCATGCGGGAAACGCGGTAATCGCGGCTTGTGACGATGCCGACAAGCCTGCCTTCGGGCGTGCCGTCTTCGGTGACCGCCATGGTGGAATGCCCCGTGCGTTCCTTCAGTGCGATGACATCGGCAAGCGTATCGTCCGGCTTCAGGTTCGAGTCGCTGCGCACAAAGCCCGCCTTATAGGTCTTTGCACGACGAACCATCGCCGCTTCATCCTCGATGGACTGCGAGCCGTAGATGAAGCTCACGCCGCCCTCCCGCGCAAGCGCGACTGCCATGCGATCGTCGGAGACCGCCTGCATGATGGCGGAGACCAGCGGAATATTCAGAGAAAGCGCCGGCTCCTCGTCGCGGCGGAATTTCACGAGCGGCGTTTTCAGAGTCACGTTTGCGGGCACGCATTCCGAGGAGGAATAGCCCGGAATCAAAAGATACTCGTTGAAGGTGCGGGACGGTTCGGAAATGAAGGTTGCCATTCACGTTTCTCCTTATTTGATGTTTTCCGGGATTATACCACATTTCGTTCGCAAAGGCAACCACCGAACCAAAGGAAATATCATTGTCTGCCTGTCGGATCGGTGCGTTCCGCCGATCTTGCGCAGAACCGGATGTACCGATTATGGTATAAATAATCTTAATACTTGCCGATACAGAAACAGCCTGCCCCAAATACGGGACAGGCATGTTCTTCTGTGCCTTCAGCCCTTCAGTCCGCGGGACTGGCGGTCCATGTCCTCGACGACGACGTCGTAGATCTCGCCGAGTGTCGCGCAGTATTCGAGTATCTTCCACGGCTCGTTGGTGTGGAAGTGGATCTTGATCGTTTCCGGTCCGCCGACGGCAAGCAGGCAGTCTCCCTCGAAGTGCTCGAGGAAGTATTCCTGGATCTTGTCCTCGTCGAGGTCGGTCCCGTCGATCAGCAGTTGTGTGTCATACTTGAATTCCAGCATATACATTCTCCTTTTATACTATCACGCGCCGATGGCGCAATTCATGACAAAGTCAATTCATGTTCGTGTAGGGGACGCCGACCCCGGCGTCCCGCGCTTCACACGATGATCCCGGCTCGTTTGAGCTTTCGCAGATTGTCGCGGTAGACCGTGTCGCGCAGATAAGCGACCAGAGCCTGTGCGCCGTCGGTTTCACAGGCGCGCACAGCTTCCGGCCAAAGCTCCTTTTCCTGAGCCGTCCAATACTTTTCCTGTTTCTTCCATTCCTTGCACAAACGCTGCGTTTCGGCTTCGTCGCCGAGAAGCGCCGCCTCGATCCAAAGACGGGAAACCTTTTCGGCAAACGACGGAAACGGACAAGGCAGAGACGGAATATCCCCTTCTTTCAGCGAGTTCCGATAAAGAGCATGACAGGAGGACAGATCCCTGACCTGCGAAAGCTCCGGCACGATCAGATCGTCGATGAACGGCGGAAGCTGCTTCGGGTCGTTGAAGGAAAGGACGGTGTCCCAACCGCCGGCTTCCGGATTGTTCCGGATGACCAACGGACTCCTTCCGAATTTCCGGCGATACTCGGATTTTGCTTCTGTCCAATATCCTTCGGCGTCGTGCATCGGATAATACTTGTCCGAAAGAACCAGCGGGCAGAAAAGCGACTGCGCGCCGTAGAACGGTTCGCATTCTTCGTACCGCACGCAAAGCACCATGCTCAAAAGCACCTCGTTGCCGGGTTCGCCGACGACCTTGTGCCAGCGGAGAGGGCTGTTTTTGAAGCGGCGGTAGCCAAGCGCCTCCAGCTTTTCGGCGTATTCCTTCTCCATGTAGTCGGCAAGCTTTTCCGACAGCGAGCGCGGAAACGGCGCGGCGGCAAAATCCTCCTTCGGAAGGAACCAGTCGGTCGCCTGCATGAAGCTGCCCGGATCGACGTAACCCGTGGGGGAGAAGTGCAAAAGCCCGGCAAGAGGCTCGATGCCGTCCTCCGCAAAGGTGTATTTGTTCTCAAAGATCGCCTTGAACTGCTCCGGCTTGCATTTCCATTTCTTTTTGCAGGCGGCCGTCCATGCGGCGTAATTCGGCTCGCCGAAGCCGAGGTCCTCATACGGCTCGTTGATACAGGCCGTCGTGTCCGTGCCGCTTTTTTCGTCGATGAGACGGCAGAGGACGAAATCGCTGTCCACGCAGGTCAAATGCAGCAGCGGTGTGCGGAACGCTTTGGAAAGCGCCTTCAAAAGCGGTTCCGCCATCTCGGCGCCCGGCTCGAGAAGCGGCGAGCTGAACTCGAACCATTCAGAATCCGTCGATTGCTTATACGAGATCGAAACCCCCTTGCCCTCTTCGCCCGGCGTGTAGCCGAGCTCTTCCATCGCTCTTTTGACGAGCGCGGAAAGCATCATCATGCCTTTTTCCTGGATCAATATCCGTTCATAAAATTGTCCCATGGTCGCCTCCTTATATATCTCCGCGCAGCCCGTAGACCGTAATGCCGACGCACTCGCGCAGGAAGTTGTTGATGCGGATGTACCAGACATCCGGCGCCGCAATGCCGACCGCCGAAATGCCCGCTTTCTTTGCCACGCGCCCCGCGCGGAAGACGTGGAAATCGGTCGTGACAAAGGCGATCGAGGCGTTTTCGCCGAGGACGTCGTCGATCAGCTTCTTCGAGAATCTGAAGTTTTCAAGCGTACTCGTCGCTTGATCCTCGACGAGGATGCGGGCAGGGTCGATCCCCTTGCGCTCGACGAGGTATTTTTGCATGGCGGAAGCCTCGGTGACGCTCTCGCCGTCGCCCTGTCCGCCGGAGACCACGCAGACCGTGTCCGGATGCGCTTCAAGGTACTCCGCCGCCGTGTCGAGGCGGTTACTCAAAACCCACGTCACGCGGTCGCCGTGCACCGCAGCGCCGAGGACGATCAGCGCGTCCGCGTCCACCTTGTCCGCGCGCTTCGCCGCCGTGCCCATCAGCACCCCGAGCACGATGAGGAACACCGTGCCGAGCGCGTAGCAGCCGAGCAGCGCCCACTTGACGAACGCAAGGAAGCCGTGGTCCATATGGTGCATAAACACACCAAGCAGCAGAAGCGGCAGCCCGAGGATCGCGGGCAGGATGACGCCCAGGTTGAAATTCGACAGCATGGACACGATCAACGTATCCAGTACCAAAAATGCACCAAGTATGATACAGATGATGCGCAGCACTTTCATGATTTCCTCCTTTCGGACAGGATCAGCATAGCACGCGGTTGTGACCGAAATGCGTCAGAACGGTAAAGATTTCCGGATACGGATATGCATAAAGCGCAATTTGTGTATCCGCGAAAAGCGTTCCGCTTTTCTGCATATTCACCTCATCCGCCTTACGGCACCTTCCCCATCAAGGGGAAGGCTTTAGGATGCGTGGGTTCAAGAAATAGCCCTTATCTCTTGCCGTTATTCTGCCGGCGTTTTTTCCTGTTTGTCACATACTTTCCCCATCAAGGGAAAGGCTTTTAGGATTCGCGGGTTCAGAGGCTTCTCCCCCTTTAGGGTGGAGAAGCTCCGCCGCAGGCGGTGATGAGGGGGTCAAGACTCCGAAAAGCCCAGATGCTTCAGAATATCCCGACAAACAGTATCAAATTCCCGGTTGATCTGCAGATTGGTGTACCGCAGAACGGTGACCCCGTTCGTCTGAAGCCATTCGTCCCGTTCCCGATCCCGCTCGGGTCCTTTGCCTTGAAAATGCTGCGAACCGTCCAACTCAATCGCAATCTTTTTCGAGGCGATGAAAAAATCGACAATGTAAGGTCCGAGCACTTTTTGCCGGTTGACCGTCAGCGGCAGCCCTTTGAGAAAATCATACCAAAGATGCCGTTCCTCCTTGGTCATGTTCTTTCGCAGAATCTTTGAAATGCCGATTCGTTTTTCCATCACTTTATCCCGAGCGCGCGGCGGAGGAACTGACCGGTGTAGCTGCGTTCGCAGGCAGCGATCTGCTCGGGCGTACCGGTCGCGATCACCGTGCCGCCGTCGTCGCCGCCCTCGGGTCCGAGGTCGATGATCCAGTCCGCGGTCTTGATGACGTCGAGGTTATGCTCGATGACGATGACCGTGCTGCCGGCGTCGGCAAGGCGGTTCAGGATCTCCAAAAGCCGCTTGACGTCGTGCGTGTGCAGACCGGTCGTCGGCTCGTCGAGCACATAGAGCGTGCGGCCCGTGTCGCGGCGGGATAGCTCCGTCGCAAGCTTGATGCGCTGCGCTTCGCCGCCGGAAAGCGTGGTGGAAGGCTGCCCCAGCTTGATGTAGCCGAGGCCGACGTCGTCAAGCGTTTTCAGGATCTGCTTGATCTTTGCGTGCTGCGCAAAGAACGGCAGCGCTTCCTCCACCGTCATGTCGAGCACGTCGTAAATGTTCTTGCCCTTGTAGCGCACCTCGAGCGTCTCGCGGTTATAGCGCTTGCCGTGGCAGACCTCGCACGGGACGTACACGTCCGGCAGAAAGTGCATCTCGATCTTGACGATGCCGTCGCCCTTGCAGGCTTCGCACCGTCCGCCCTTGACGTTGAAGCTGAACCTGCCGCTCGTGTAGCCGCGGAGCTTCGCGTCCGGCGTGGTTGCGTACAGCGCGCGAATGAGATCAAAGAGCCCGGTATACGTCGCGGGATTCGACCGCGGCGTCCGCCCGATCGGGCTTTGGTCGATGTCGATGATCTTGTTGAGATATTCGATCCCGTCGATCCCGTCGTGATCCTTCGCGCGGGTCTTTGCGCGGTTCAGATCGTGCAGCAGGCGCTTTTTCAGCACTTCGTTGACGAGCGAGGACTTGCCGGAGCCCGACACGCCGGTCACGCAGATCAGCTTGCCGAGCGGGAAATCGACCGTGATGTTCTTGAGATTGTTCGCCCTTGCGCCGCGCACCGTCAGCGTCTTGCCGTTGCCCGGTCTGCGTGTTTCCGGAACGGGGATGGTGCGTTTATGACTCAGGTATTGTCCGGTCAGCGAGTTTTCGCACGCCATGACCTCGGCAGGCGTACCCGCCGCCATGATCTCGCCGCCGTGCACGCCGGCTCTGGGACCAATGTCCACGATGAAATCCGCGGCGCGCATTGTCTCCTCGTCGTGCTCAACGACGATCAGCGTGTTGCCGAGATCGCGAAGTCCCTTCAGCGTTTCCAAAAGCTTTGCATTGTCGCGCTGATGAAGTCCGATCGAAGGCTCGTCGAGGATATAGAGCACACCGACGAGCCCGCTGCCGATCTGCGTGGCGAGCCGGATGCGCTGGCTTTCGCCGCCGGACAGCGTCGCCGCGGCGCGCGACAGCGTGAGATAATTCAATCCGACGTTGACAAGGAAGCCGAGCCTTGCGTCAAGCTCCTTCAAAATCGCGGCGGCGATCGTCTGCTGCGTGGGCGAAAGCGTCAGATGCTGCAGAAACTCCCGTGAGCGCTTGACGTTCATGTCGCAGAGATCGGCAATGTTGATCCCGCCGACGGTGACGGCAAGCGAGGTCGGTTTCAATCGCTTCCCTTTGCAGTCCGGGCAGGGGATGTGCGCCATGTAGCTTTCGATGTCCGCTTTTGCCCAGTCGCTCTGCGATTCGCGGTATCGCCGCTCCAGATTCGGCACGATGCCCTCGAAGGTCGCAAGGAAGTGTCCGCCGCCGAAGCTGCGCTCATACTGCACGTCCATCTTTTCCTTCGTGCCGTACAGCAGCGCGTCGCGTCCCGCCTGCGGGATCTCGGCAAACGGCGTATCCGTTGTAAAGCCGAAGTGCCGCGCGATCGCCTCGTAATACATATCGGAAAAGACGTTGTTCGTTCCGCTCTTCCAGCCCGGCGCGCGGATCGCGCCTTCGTTGAGGGACAGCGTTTCGTCCGGCACGACCAGCGTCGGGTCGATCTTCAGCTGCTCACCGAGCCCCAGACACGTCGGGCACGCGCCGAACGGATTGTTGAACGAGAACGCGCGCGGCGCAAGCTCCTCCAGCGCGATCCCGCAGTCCGGACAGGCATAGTTCTGCGAAAACAGCGTTTCCTCGCCGTCCTGCAGCGCAACGATCGCAAGGTTCTGCCCCAAAGCGAACGCATGCTCCAGCGATTCCGTGAGCCGGCTTTCCACGCCCTCCTTCAGAACGATACGGTCGATGACCGCTTCGATCGAATGCTTTTTCTGCTTGTCGAGCGACGGCGCTTCCTCGATCGGATAGATTTCGCCGTCGACGCGCACGCGCACATAGCCCTCGCGCTGCAGCCGCTCGATGACCTTTGTGTGCTCGCCCTTCCGCCCGCGCACGCACGGCGCCATGACCGAAAGGCGGGAGCCCATCGGCATTGCCATGACCTGATCGACGATCGTGTCGATCGACTGGCGCTCGATCACCCTGCCGCAGTTCGGACAGTGCGGAATGCCGCAGCGGGCGTAGAGAAGGCGCAGATAATCGTAGATTTCCGTGACCGTGCCGACCGTCGAACGCGGATTGTGCCCGGTGCTCTTCTGATCGATCGAAATGGCGGGGGAGAGACCGTCGATGCGGTCGACGTCGGGCTTGTCCATCTGTCCGATGAACATGCGCGCATACGAAGAAAGGCTCTCGACATAGCGCCGCTGCCCCTCCGCATAGATCGTGTCGAAGGCGAGCGAGGACTTGCCCGAGCCGGAAACGCCTGTCATCACCACGAGCTTGTTGCGCGGGATGACGAGGTCGATGTTCTTCAAATTGTGTTCCCTTGCGCCGTAAATGCAAAGGTCCTGATCTTTTCGTTCCATATTACCGATGACGAACCGAGACGATCGCCTGCGCCGAAATGCAAAGGCCTTTTCCCTCGTCGTTCATTCCTTCCGTTGTCGTTGCCTTCACCGAAACCGCATCCGGGCTGATCCCGAGATCCGCCGCGATCGTTTGCGCGATCTCCTCCCGGTACGGAGCCAGCTTCGGACGCTCGCAGATCACCGTCGCGTCGACGTGCGACATGACCATGTCCCGTTTTTGCACCAACTCGTTGACCTTGCGGAGCAGAACGCGGCTTGAAATCCCTGCGTACTGCGGATCCGTATCGGGAAAGAGCTTGCCGATGTCGCCGAGCTTCAGCGCGCCCAGGATCGCGTCCATGATCGCGTGCAGCAGCACGTCCGCGTCGGAGTGTCCCAAAAGTCCCTTCTCAAACGGGATCTCCACCCCGCCGAGAAAGAGCTTTCTCCCCTCGACGAGCCGATGCGTGTCGAATCCGATCCCGTGCGTCGGCGGCGGTGCGAGGCGCTGCAGCGCCCATGCCCAATCCTCCGCAGTCGTCAGCTTGCGGTTGTCCTCGCTGCCCAAAACAAGGTGCGGCGCGCCGAACATCCTTGCGTACAGCGTCGCGTCGTCGGTCGCGCTGCCGCCGGCTTCGTACGCCGCGCGGATCTTTTCAAGCCGGAACGTCTGCGGCGTCTGCATGCGGAACAGCGTCGAACGGTCGAGCGTTTCGACCGTGCCGTCGCCGAGCCGGATCACCGTATCGGTCACCGGAAGCGCCGCAACGCCGGAGCCGTACCGTTCGGCGGCTTCGATGCTCGCCTTCACGGTCGCAGGGCGCACAAAGCAGCGCGCGGCGTCGTGAATGACCGCGATATCTCCCGAAGCAGCGGAAAGACCGTTTCGCACCGAATCGGTGCGCTGTTCGCCGCCCGAGACGACGGTGAACGGGACGGGAACGGAGAGCCTTGCAACGGTCCCTTCGCTGTTTCCGCCGACCACGAACACGAGCGAGTCGCACCCGCCGGCAACAAGCGCGTCCATCGAGCGCTCGATCGCGGTCTTGCCGGCTATCGGCGTATTCAGCTTGTCAAAGCCCATGCGGCGGGACGCTCCCGCGCAGAGCAGGACGCCACACGCGCTCACGGTTCCCCTCCGGAAAGCACGGTGTAGAGCGAGTCCGCATCCTCCTTGCGCACGACCTCCGGCGTCTTTTCGACGCGGCAAAGCATATGCTTGCCGCCGAGCAGGATGTCGATCGTGTCGCCCGGCTTGACTTCGCTTGCGGGCTTTGCCACCTTGCCGTTGATCGAAACGCGCCCTGCGCCTGCCGCCTCGTTCGCGACGGTGCGCCGTTTGATAATGCGCGAAACCTTCAGCCATTTATCCAAACGCATATCAACCTCCGAACGGCGTAAAGCCGAACCCCAGTGTTTTTGTTAGCTGCAGAATGAGAACGATGATCCCGAGCGCGCCGGTGTAGATCGCAAAGCCCAAAAGCCCCTTCTTTGTGATGAGCCGGATCATGAAGCGCACCGCAAAGTAGCCGGAGATCGCCGCAACGAGCATCGCAAGGATCATTGCCGCGCCGAACGTGAAATCGACGTCGAACGCCGGCGCCTTGATCATCTTATAGAGCTCCAGCACAAGCCCGCCGAGGATCGCCGGGATCGACATCAAAAACGAAAAGTCCGCCGCGCTTTTGCGGTCGAGCCGCATGCCCAAAGCGCCTGCGATCGTCGAGCCGGAACGGGACACGCCCGGCAGCACGCCGATCGCCTGCATCCCGCCGATCACCAGCGCGTCGGTCCAGCGCATGGTTTTGATCGACTTGGTCGGCTTTCTTCTGCGCGTGAGAAACTCGCTGACCGTCAGAAAGATCGCGGTCAGAAGGAAGCTCACGCCCACAAAATTGCCCTCGTCGAGCCAATTGTCCAGCGCGTCGAATTTCTTCAGGATCAGTGCGAACGCGACCGTCGGCAGCGTGGCGATGATCAGATGCAGCGTCAGCTTCTGGATCGGATGCCGGAGGATCGAAAGGACCTGCTCGCGATAGACAAACAGGACCGCGATCAGCGTCGCAACGTGCAGCATGACCGTGAAGAACGAGCCGAAATAATTTTCGCCGACTGCGTCGCTCGTCAGCTTTGAGATGAGAAACAGATGTCCCGAGCTGGATACCGGCAGAAACTCGCAGAGCCCCTGCACCAGTCCCAACAGAATTGCAATCAAGAATATCATAATGACCTCCGATAAATCTCTAATTCTATCATACTATGAAACGGTCCAAAATACAATAGATGCGAGGTGATTTCATGCTTTGCTACTGGATCCTGCGGCGTCCGGACGGCTCTGCCGTCGGGCTTGTCCGCGTGCAGAACGACCGCGTCACGCTGAAGCTTACCGCGCCGACAGACGGCAGCTTTACGCTGTTTTCCGAAACGTCCGCCGTGCCGATCTTGCCCGAGTCCGAAACGGAGCTTCCCGGCGCGCAGGCGCTGCTCGGCACGGACGGAGACCGTGTGACCTGTTTTGCCGCCGCCGAAACCGCCGCGCCGATGTCGGTGTACTGCAACAGATTATCCCAAAATAACACCATAGAAACGAAAGGCGCCGCGGCTGCCGTAGGATCCGCAACACATGAACCGAATATATCCCAAGAGGATGGGGGAAAGGTGCAAATAAACCAGAAACCCGCCGAACAGGAGGACGATATATCCCATAATAGCACCAGATTGACGGACAGCGTCACCGATTCTTCGCAGAAGGTGCAGGCATTTTCGGTGCTTTTACAGCGATCAGGTACTTTTTTTGAAGCGTTTGAAGAGAATGCAGTCGATAACACGGTGCAAAAAGAGGACAGTAAAGCGGACGTGCCGGTCGGGATCGATCTGTTTTCGCAGGAGTATCCGGGTGCGCGCTGGCGGTATGTGGAGGGAACGGACGTACTGCCGCATTATGAGGGGACGTGGTCGCAGCCGAACGGACAGACGCTGCACATCCTGGCGGTGCGCGGGTATGCCGCGCCGCGTCCGCCGCGCGCGCTTCTGGGCTTCACACGGTTTTTGCGCGACCGTGACGGCACGGGCTACTGGCTCCGCCTGACCCCGCTGCCGTAGCGCAGTCATTTCTTCATTCTCATATCTGCATGAAAAAACCTCCCCGTTCATCACGCGGGGAGGTTTTGAGGCGCGGCGCGCATCTGGAGAATGAGGGGATAATCGCGCCGTCACGGTCAGGGTCAACCGGCCTCGATGCCGCACGGTTTGAGAATCATCAAGCAAAGCCGCCGGCAAGCTTTTTGGTTCAAAAAGATGAACACAGTGTTGATTTATTGATGATTATATTATATAATGCAAAAGAGCTCAATTCAATCGACAATTCTGTCGAAACTGTTCGATTATGTCATATTTTGACCGATCCGAAACAAATTCCGAGGCAGGGAGGACGCTATGAAAAACCCGGAGCACCGTGTGCAGACCACGAAACGCATGTTCAGAAACGCGCTGCTGGCGTTTCTGACGGAAAAGCCGCTGCGCAGCATCACGGTCAAGGAGCTGTG
The DNA here is from genome assembly GCA_016286445.1 of Bacillota bacterium. GTDB lineage: Bacteria > Bacillota > Clostridia > Christensenellales > CAG-138 > UBA3792. The sequence continues at coordinate 1,784 of JAEESS010000041.1, read as the reverse complement.
CGAACGCGCCGGACTGAACCGCGGCACCTTTTATGCGCATTACGCAGACGTGTACGACCTGCTCGGGCAGATCGAGGCAGAGATGGAGACCGACTTTTCAACGGCGCTGGAGCCGATGCTGTCTGTCGACGACGGGCAGCTCACACCGCCGAAGGTGACAAAGAAGGTCTTTGAATGCATCGAAGCGAATGCGGATCTTTGCCGCGTCATCATCGGTCCGTTCGGCGATAAGGAATTTGGACGCAGACTGATCCGCGAGAGCAAGGACAACGTTGTGCAAAGCTGCCGGCAGTATTTTCCGAACGCCGACGAATGGCAGATCAACGTGTATTATACGTTCATTTCGGGCGGCTGCTTTGCGCTGATGGAACGCTGGATCCGAGAAGGCATGGTCGAAAGACCCGAAGTGCTTGCGAACGCGGCGGAGCAGATCATGGAGAGCGGCGCTGCGTTTCTGCGGTAGGAGGTCGTATGCAGTTTCGGGATTACATCTTTGATCTGTACGGCACGCTTGCCGACGTCTGTACGGACGAACAGCCCGCCGCGTTCTGGAAGGGCGCGGCGCAGGACGCCGAGGCGTGCGGCGCACGGTACACGGGCGAAACGCTGCGAAGGGACTATCTGCGGCTCTGCAAGGAGGAGGTGCGTCTTCGCGCGAAGACGCTGCCCGATGTGCCGGAAGCGTACATTGAGCCGGAGCTTCTGCATGTGTTTGAGCGGCTTTTGCGGGAGCGCGGCGCAGACGGTGCGCAGGCAAAACGCTTCGCAAGGGCGTTCCGCCGCCGATCTACGCTGAGGCTCAAACCCATGCCGCACGCGCTCGAAACGCTCGACGCGCTGAAGGAAAGCGGCGCGCGGGTGTTTCTGCTGTCCAATGCGCAGTCGTGCTTCACGCGGGACGAGCTCGACGCGCTCGGGCTTTCCGACCGGTTCGACGGGATCCTGCTGTCCTCGGACGCGGGCATGAAAAAACCGTACCGCGGGCTGTTTGAACAGCTGCTTTCGCGATACGGAATCGACCGTAAAACGGCGGTCATGGTCGGCAACGATGCGGTCGCGGACGTCGGCGGCGCGCATGCGGCGGGACTTTTCAGCCGGTATTATCACACATGGCAGTCCGGCGCACGTCCGGACCGTCTTCCCGAAACCTGCGCGGAGATTCCCGATCTTTCCGCGCTTCGATAAAAAATCTCCGCCGGAAGCGGAGATTTTTGTTTTACCTGCGTATTACTGACGGACGAGCGTCATTTCGCCGGAAGCGTCCTTGATCGTCAGCGTGTCGCCGTTCAGTTTGAAGATTTCCTTTTCCTCATCCAGATAGACGAAGGTTCCGCTGATCCGGTAGGTGCCGTCCATAAACGACAAGCCATGATACTGCCAGTCATAGTGATCGTTCTCGTCGAATATTAAGACCGTGCCGACGAGATCCTCGCCGCCTTCCATTTTGATTTCCGTGACTTCCCATTTGCCGATCAGCTCTTCCTTATTGATCCCGCCGCCGCATGCGACAAAGGACAGCAGAAGAACCGCAGCCAGTGCAATTGCGATTGTTTTCTTCATCGATGATTACCCTCCTCATTTGGTATACAATCAGTATATCGGAAGCCTCCCGATCTGTCAATGAATTTCTCTGAACCCCGCGTCCCGCGGCAAATCAAAAAAAGCAGGGGCTGAAGGGCTCCTGCTTTTTGGTTTCGATTCGATTACTCGATGATGCTTGCGACGACGCCGGAAGCAACCGTTCTGCCGCCTTCACGGATTGCGAAGCGGAGACCCTGTTCCAT
>JAEESS010000099.1 GCA_016286445.1 Bacillota bacterium | reverse complement strand
ATGTTCTCTAAAGCGGAGTCTCGCTCCAAACCGTCCCTCGGCTTCGCGCCCGCGCCACTTACACTATATCACGAAGTTTTCATTCCGTATATGTGTCCGCGCCCGGAGCATGGCTGTTCTCTTGACACAGGATTCGACCCTCCCTTGTGAGGGAGGGTGGATGCCGCAGGCAGACGGGAGGGTAGTTCCCTGACTACCCCTCAGTCTCGGTAAACCTCGACAGCTCCCCTGACAAGGGGAGCTCGGAAACAGCAGTGTCAAGGGGACATATCAAAAGGACACACAGCCAACGATGCAACCATCGCCGCGAGACGGTGTACCCCTCCGCCATGTGAAGGCGGACCCCCCACCGTGAGACAGCGGGGAAATAAATAATAACAGTAAAGATATAACGGGCGACGTCCCGTCAGTCAGTCATAACGCGCGCGAGGACATGACCGGACCCGACGCGAGACCGGGACCCCGAAGATCCAATCTTCTTTTCGGTTGGATCCTTTCGCAAAGCGCGTTGGGGACGATCGGACGCCGGTAAAGATGAAATGCGATCCGAACTGAAACACGCCCGGGAGCGATCCCCGGGCTTTTTTGCGCCGTGTCGACAGAATCCGAAAAAAATACTTTTCTTTCCGCGGAAAGAATGATATCATATAAACTGCAAGTGAATGTACCCAAAGGGAGGATTCCGATATGAACAACACTTCAGATCCCAACAAACGGCAGAAGAAGGTCATTTCCGGCACCGCGAGCGTGAAGCGCCGCGACGACAAGCCGGTCAGCACCTCCGGACCTGTCGGCAAAAAGGACGGCTACCAGGGCAGAAGAAAGCAGTACGGCAGCACGAATTCTTCTTCCGGCAGCCCGCTCGGCGGCATTTCCTCGCTGTTCGGCGGCGGACAGCAGAACCAGAGCTCGCAGAGCCAGAGCACGCAGCAGGAGACCCCGCAGTATGAAACGCCTCAGTACGAGACCCCGCAGCAGACCTATACGCAGACCGGCGGTACGCAGAGCACCGGCGGACGCGGACTGTTGGGCGGAAAGCTCGGTAAGATTCTGTTGATCGTCATTGCGGGCGTACTGATCTTCCTGCTCATCAAATGCGTCTTCGGCGGCGGCTGCAGCTGCTCGCTTCCGGATGCGATCACGGGCGACAGCGGCCTGGTCTCCGACATCGGCGGGAACGACACGATCCCGGACGATTCGGTGCAGCAGGGCTATACCTCCGATCTGCTTTCGCAGCTGTTCGGCGGCAGCACGGATCCGTTCGACGCGACGGACAACAACGCGCCGGCGGCGAACGTCGCGAGCACGTCGTATACGGAACCGGACGTGACCGTTTCCAACAAGGCGCGCGACCGCTATACCGTGATCAAGGGCAAGGGGAAGGACACCGTCACCGTCATGGTCTATCTGTGCGGCAGCGACCTCGAAAGCGAGCACAGCATGGCGACGGCGGACCTCAACGAGATGCTGCACGCGAATCTCGACGACAGCAAGGTCAACATCGTTGTGGAGACCGGCGGCGCGAAGAAGTGGAACAACTCGGTCATCTCCAACAAGACCAACCAGCGCTACCGCGTTACGAGCCGCGGTCTGCAGGTGCTGGACAAGAACGTCGGCAAAAAGAGCATGGTCGACCCGAACACGCTCGTCGACTTCATTCAGTTCTGCGCAAAGAACTATCCGGCGAACCGCTACATGCTGATCCTGTGGGACCACGGCGGCGGTGCGATCTCCGGCTACGGCTACGATCAGACGGCTTCCGGCACGATGACGCTGGACAAGATCAACAACGCCTTGAAGAAGGGCGGCGTCAAGTTTGACTTCATCGGCTTTGACGCGTGCCTGATGGCGACGCTTGAGACCGCGGTGGTCACCGAGCCGTACGCGGACTATCTGATCGCGTCCGAGGAAGCCGAGCCCGGCACCGGCTGGTATTATACCAACTGGCTTTCGGAGCTCTCGAAGAACACCTCGATCGGTACGGTGGAGCTTTCTAAAACGCTGATCGACGACTTTACCGACGTCAGCCGCAAGAACTATCCCGGCTGCAACACGACGCTGTCCGTTGTGGACCTTGCGGAGTTTGCGGGCACGGTGCCGGACGCGTTCAACGACTTCTCCGGTGAGATCGGCAAGATGCTTGACGACAAGGATTACAGGACCGTCGCGGACGCCCGCGCCGACGCGCGCGAGTTCGGCGTTTCCGCCAAAGTGAACCATATCGACGTGGTCGATTTCGCGACAAGGATCGGCAGCAAGAAGGCGAACGCGCTTGCAAAGGCGCTGCAGGGCTGCGTCAAGTACAACCGCACGTCGGTCTCGATGAAGAACTCGAACGGGCTTTCGATCTATTTCCCGTATTCGAGCTTCAAGAGCATGAACTCCGCCGTTGCGCTGTACAGCAGCATCGGCATTTCCGGCGAGTACTCCCGCTGCATCAAGAGCTTCGCATCTCTTGCCGCGGGCGGTCAGATCGCGACCGGCGGACAGGGTTCCTATTCGCCGTACGGCTCGCTGTTCGGCGGCAGCTCCGCTTCGTCTTCGTCGTATTCGTCCGGCGATATCCTCTCGACGCTGCTCGGCGGCGGGAGCTCCGGCTCCGGCGATCTCCTTTCCTCGCTGTTCGGCGGGGCGGGGCAGTCGTCAAGCGCAACGGACTTTTTGGGCGGCATCCTGGGCGGCGATTCCTCCGGCTGGTTCGATTCGGGCAGAGCGCTCGATAACCGGGATTACTACGATCAGAACAGCCTGACGGCGGAAGATCTGGCGCTTACGGAGAAATCCGAAGGCGAGTATGTGCTCTCGATGAGCAAGGAAAAGTGGGACCTTGTCAAGAACGTGCAGATCAATCTGTTCGTCAAGGACGAAGAGCTCGACGGCTATCTCGATCTCGGCATGGACGACCAGTACGAGTTTGACGCGAACGGCGATCTTATGATCGCGTTCGACAACACCTGGCTTACGATCAACGGACAGCCCGTTGCGTACTACTTCCTCGAACATGTCGAGGACGGCAGCCTTTGGGCGACCGCGGGACGCGTGCCGGTGCTGCTGAACGGCGAACGGCACGATCTTCTGATCGTGTTCGATAACGAAGTGAAGGATCACGAGGGCGGCTACGTTGCAGGCGCGCAGCGCGTCTACGACGAGAGCGAAACGACCGCCGTCGCAAAGGGATTCGTGCAGCTCAATAAGGGCGACAAGATCGACTTCCTCTGCGACTATTACGGCGCGGACGGCAGCTACAGCGCGACCTATATGATCGGCGAGCAGATCACCTACAACGGCAAGCTGACCGTCGGCTACATGGACATCGGCGGCGCCGAATGCGACGTCACATACTGCCTCACCGACGTCTACGGCAACGAGTTCTGGACGGAGGCGCTGACCTTCTCCGAATAAGACCCAAAACACAAAGCGCCCCGGGATCGTCCCGGGACGCTTTACTATCTCTGCTAAAATGTTGCAACTTGTTTACGACACATTCATACATATAACGCAATTCGGACGAATGAAGACGGTATCCTGTTTCTGAAACAGAAAGGAGCCGCATATATGAAATATGTTTTACTGATGGTTATCTGCGCTGCAATGCTTCTCGCCGGATGCGTACCGACGCCGGAACTGAAAAAACAGGCGGAACCGGCAGCTGTGAACAGCGGGGATACAATTACGCAGAACATACCCGATACGCTGGACCGGGAGGAAGCCCTTGCGGACGGAATCCGGTTGAAGGTAAAAGCGAATGTCGTGAAACCGGACGGCGAGCTCTCGGTCGGAACCGTAAAACGGTATCCGTTCGATGTTTCCATGGTAAAGCGGCTTGGCGTAATCTTGTGGGGGAACGCCCCTATGTACGAATACTATGAACCGAAACACGAGTTGGCAGAATACATTGTGGCATGCAGGGAACAGATGGAAGCCGCAAAGGATGCTTTGAGCGACAGCGATATTGCTTTTATTGAGACGACGCTCAAGGATATGGAAGCAGCAATGCCGAATGCGCCCGACGAAGGCAAGCCGGCAACGTATGAGAAAATCTTCGGGTACGATAACGGTTTTATCAAAGTTGACACGGGCAAGGGCAGACAGGCGCTGTTTCAAGCGCTTTCAAGCGAGCACCGTAATATTCTGTCCTTTCTGGATCTTGGGTTCAAAAAACAGCTTGTAGAAGAAATAGAACCGCTTCGGGTCACGGAAGAGGACGCGATTCGACAAGCGAATGAAATACTGGATCAATTGGGACTCAAGGATCAGTTTTCGGTTGTGAAAACCGGTGTGCATCCGATCAATCACACCATCGTGGACCAGGTACTTGCCAATAAAGGGTATCATTTCCCGGAACGGCATGAAAGACGGTATGTGATTTTTATGAGAAAGATCGGGAATGCAAAGCAGGTTTACAGCGAGCAGATACAGTATGGTTCGACCGACGGCGGGTACGACGCTGCCGTATTCTGGGAGGTCATGGAGTTCCAGTTTGACAATGACGGATTGGTCTCCTTTACATGGCAAGAACCGGGTGATGTTACCGTCACCGAGAAAGCTGTTTCGGTGATTGATCTCGATACGGCATACGAAGCGATGCTTACCTATCTCAGAAGCTCGCAGAATCGGTATACCTATGAGGAGTGTGATTTACTGCCGGAACGGGTTACCATTTCGATCGATCGTATCGAGCTTGGTATGAGCTGTATTCTTGGGACAAATCGGACGATCGAAGCAGTGCCGGTGTGGGAGTTTTACGGGGAAATCGAATATGAGGACGGCAGCGGTAGAACACGCTGTGTGAATCTCAGAGAGGGACGGTTGACCGACGAAACACGCGGGTGCAACAGCATTTGTACGATTAATGCGCTGAACGGAAAGCGCATTGATCGCGGACTTGGATATTGAAAAAATAAGCGCCCCGGGATCGTTGGACCGTTCCCCGGGGAACGGACATGAAAAAAAGCACCCAATCGTAGAAATTCAACAAATTACGCGGCTTTACTCCTGATTTCATCGGGAGTAAGGCCGTTTTTCAGATTAATGCGTTCATAATTG
>JAEESS010000040.1 GCA_016286445.1 Bacillota bacterium | reverse complement strand
ACGATCCTGAAGTATTTCCCGACGTTCCTTGCGTACTACGTCGTTTCCACGGCGGCGATCACGATCAACACGAACACCGAGAAGATGCAGGGCGTCAAGGGATATCTCCTTGCGATCGCGCTGAATGTGGGCGGCGGACTCCTGTGGCTCATACATCAGTACGGCACGCTGTTCACGACCGGCGTTGCGGCGCATCCCGGCTCGGCGCTTTCCGGCATCGTTCTGGTTGCCATGATCCCGACACTGTCGATCGCCGCGATCATCTCGCGCAACCTCTACAAGAAGACCGGCAGCATCTGGCTGCCCGCCGTGCTGAACGCGCTTCTCATGACCACGATGACGATCGCAAACACGATGGTCGCATTCAAATAAACAATGTGAACCGAACCTCCTCCCGCCCGTCGGGAGGAGGTCTTTTCTTTTGCGCGTAGATGTGCTATACTGAATCGAATACGGCAAAGGCGGGAAAAGGCATGAAAACACAGCGGGAATTTCCGAAATGCACGATCACGGCGAAGGGCACGCGCTGGGTCGAAGGCGGGCATCCGTGGATCTACGAAGCGGAGGTGTTCTCGATCGACGGCGACCCGGAAAACGGCGCGCTCGTAGACGCGGTCTCCGAAAAGGGCAAGTATCTCGGCACGGGCTTTCTGAGCCTGAGATCCAAGATCCGCATCCGGCTCGTTTCCAGAAACGCCAACGACCGCTTCGACACCGCGTTCTGGAAGCGCCGCATCCGGTATGCGTGGGACTACAGAAAAGCGGTCATGGGGAACGACATCGGTGCCTGCCGCGTGATCTTCGGCGAGGCGGACGCGTTCCCGGGACTGACGGTCGACCGGTTCGGCGACATCCTTGTGACGCAGACGCTTTCGATCGGCGTAGAGCGCATCAAGCCGCTGCTGTTCCCGCTGATCGTTGAGGTGCTGAACGAGGACGGCGCGGGCATCCGCGGCGTCTATGAGCGCAACGACGCCGCAATCCGCGCACTGGAGGGCATGGAGCAGGGGAAGGGGTGGTTTTTGATCGAAGGGCTTCCGACGCCTGAAAGCACGGTCACGGCGATCGTCGAAAACGGCATCGAATACCTGGTCGACGTCGAGAACGGACAGAAGACCGGCTTTTTCCTCGATCAGAAATACAATCGGCTTGCGGTTCGGCGCATCGCAAAGGACCGGAACGTGCTCGACTGCTTTACGCACACCGGCTCGTTTGCGCTGAACGCGGCGGCAGGCGGCGCGGCGCATGTGACCGCCGTCGATATCTCCGAAACGGCGATCGCCATGGCAAGGGCAAACGCCGTGCGCAACGGGTTAACAGACCGCATGGACTTTGTCACCGCGGACGTGTTCGATCTTCTGACGGAGCTTCTGAACGCGGGCAAAAAGCCGTACGATCTGATCATCCTCGATCCGCCGGCGTTCACCAAATCGCGCAGGACCGTTCAGAGCGCCGAGCGCGGCTACCGCGAGATCAATTCCGCGGCGCTGAAGCTTCTGCCGCCCGGCGGATACTTTGCAACGGCGTCGTGCAGCCACTTCATGCCGACCGAGCTGTTTGAAAAGATGCTTCTGCGCGCGGCGTCCGACGCCGGCGTACAGCTCAAACAGATCGAGCAAAGACAGCAGGCGCCGGATCATCCGATCCTCTGGAACGTGCCGGAGACGGATTATCTCAAGTTTTATCTGTTCCAGGCGGTCCGCAACTGACGGGCTGCGAAGATCGGGGATTTCGGACGAACTGTGCGGAACCTGTTGAAATACGGTTCCGCTTATGATACCATTCGGACAGAAAGAAGAAAGGACAGCGTCATGATCATCGGTCAGTTCAGCGAAAGCTATCCGCCGCACATCGACGGCGTGGGCATGGTGGTACGTTCGTATTGCGAGGAGCTGTCCGCGCTCGGACATACCTGCTATTACATTGCGCCGAAAAACGCAGGCAGACAGTACGAAAACGCCGCGCCGGAAACCTTTCCGGTCATGAAATACGCCAGCCTTCCGATCCCGAACGAGGCGTACCGCGTCGGTCTGCCGGCGTTCGACCTCGCGTTTCTGCTCGACCTCAACCGCATTCCGTTCGACATCGTGCATGCGCATACGCCGTTTGTTTCGGCGATCGAATCGCTGCGGATCGCAAGGGAACGGAAGATCCCGCTTGTGGCGACGCTGCATTCAAAATACTACGACGACATCCTCAGCAAGACCCACAGCGAGGTGATCGCGGACGCGGTCGTGCAGCGCGTCGTGCAGTTTTTCGGGAAATGCGACGAGGTCTGGACCGTCAACGACGCCACCGCGGAGGTTTTGCGCGGGTACGGCTTTACCGGCGAGATCGTCGTCATGCCGAACGGCACGAACCTCTGGTATCCGACGAAGGAGGACGCCAAGAAAGCGGAGCTCAGATACGATCTCGGACGCGGCAGCGTGTTCCTGTTCGTCGGGCAGCAGAATTTCAAGAAGAACACCGACAGCATCCTGAAGGCGGCAGCGCTGTATAAACGAACGGGCGAGCCGTTCCGCATCGTTTTTGCGGGGCAGGGACCGGATGCGGAGCGCATGCAGGCGCTGGCGGCAGAGCTGGGATTGAACGAAGAAGCGGTCTTTACCGGACACATCGCCGACCGCGAGATCCTGAAAGGACTCTATGCGCGCGCGGACCTGTTCGTCTTTCCGTCGCTTTACGACAACGCCCCGATGGTCGTGCGCGAAGCGGCTGCGGCAGGCACGCCGAGTCTGCTGATTCGCGGCTCGTGCGCGGCTGACGGCGTGACCGACGGCGTGAACGGGTTTCTCTGCGAAAACACGCCGGAGGACATTGCGGCGGGCATGGCGCGCGCGCTGCAGAGCGCAAAGCAGGTCGGCGAACGCGCGCGGGAAACGATCCCGGTCCCGTGGCACGGCATCGCGCGGCAGGTCCTCGATCGCTACGAACTGCTGATCGAACGAAAAAAACGGGAAACACGCTGAGAAACACAGCCCAGACTGCGGACCGGAAGGATTTGCCGGTCCCTTTTTTGTCTCTTTTTGCCTGCAAAGTATGGACAATTTTTGAAAGTTGTGTTAATATGTGTATATCTATAGAAAGGTAACATGCAATGATTATCGTCAGCGCTTGCCTTGCCGGATACCGCTGCAGGTACGACGGCAAAATCGTTCCGGATGAGGAGATCGTCGCCCTTATGAAACGCGGCGAAGCGATCCCGGTCTGTCCGGAAATGATGGGCGGGCTTCCGTGTCCGCGCGTGCCTGCGGAGCGGACGGCTGACGGAACGCGCGTCATCGCAAAGGACGGCAGAGACCTGACCGATGCGTATCGGCGCGGCGCAGAGGAAACGCTCCGCATGGCGCGGCTTTACGGCTGCGACCGTGCAGTTTTGAAGGCGCGAAGTCCCTCCTGCGGGTACGGACAGATCTACGACGGATCGTTTTCCGGCACGCTGAGAGAGGGCAGCGGCGTTGCGGCGGAGCTCCTCGCGGAAAACGGCATAACTGTTACACTGAAAGATTGACGGAGGTACTCATGGACAACAATACGATCCTGGTCATCGACGACGACAGAAACATTCTGGCGATCATCGAGCTATATCTCAAGAAAGCGGGCTTTTCGGTCGCGACCTGCACCACCGGCTATGAAGCGATGCAGACGTTCCGCAACACGAAGCCGACGCTTGTGGTGCTGGATGTCATGCTTCCCGGAAAGGACGGCTGGACGATCCTGCACGAGATCCGGCAGGAAAGCGCAACGCCGGTCATTATGCTCACGGCAAAGGGCGATACGGGCGAACGCGTACGCGGGCTGGAGCTCGGCGCGGACGACTATATCGCAAAGCCGTTCGATTCCAACGAGCTCGTGGCGCGCATCAAGGCGGTGCTTCGCCGCTTCGCCCCGACGGCGGAGAGCGAACGCACGATCGTTCTGCCGGACCTCACCATCTCGCTCGAAAACTATTCGGTCACGCTGGACGGCGAGGTGCTCGAAATGCCGCCCAAGGAGATCGAGCTTCTGTACTTCCTTGCGTCCCACAGCGGCCGCGTCTTCACGCGCGAGCAGCTTCTGGAGCAGGTATGGGGATTCGATTTCTTCGGCGATTCCCGCACGGTCGACGTCCATGTCAAGCGCATCCGCGAAAAGCTCGGCGAGCGTGAAAGCTGGCAGCTTCGCACGGTCTGGGGCGTGGGATATAAGTTCGACGTCAAGAGTTAAGGTGCTTCATGCGTAGGAATCGGTTCCGCAGCATCTTTTCCCGGATGATGTTCATGCAGTGCATCACGGTCGCGGCGGCAGAGCTTTTGATCGGCACGGTGCTGGCAGTGATCGTCTATGCGGGAAGGATCGGGGAGTACGGATCACAGCTCAATCGATACGCACAGAACGCACGCGCCGCGATCGCGTCCGGAACGGACGATGCAAAAGAGCATCTTCGGTTCATTGCCGCAGACAATGACGTTCTCGTTGAGCGCATCGGCACGCATGACGACGTTGCCGCCTATTACGGCGACAAGCGCTGGGAGGCATACGCATCGCAGCCGCTCGCCGATACGGGGTATCGCACCGTGCTTTTGGATGCGGACCCCATCGGCAGCACAACGCGGAGCTACTTCAGGCGAAAGGAGTTCCCGGTGCTGACGGCGTACTGCACCGTTTCAAACGACGCAAGCGAAGGCATCCTGCTGGTCAGCGGCGATCTTACGCCGCTTCGCGCGTCGTTCGGCAATATGATACTTTGGACCGTTCTCATCGCCGCGTTCGCACTGATCGGCACCGGCGTCGTCTCCTACTATACCGCATACCGCGTCATCAATCCGTTCATCGAAATGAATCATGCCGTGCTGTGCTATTCGCGTGGGGATTTTTCGACGCGCATTCCGGTCGAGGGCAAGGACGAAGCCGCGCAGCTCGGCAAAAGTCTCAACGAAATGGCGGAACAGCTCCGCGGGCTCGAGGACACGCGAAGAAGCTTCGTTGCCAACGTCAGCCATGAGCTGCGATCGCCGCTGACGTCGATGAAGGGCTTTCTGGAGGCGATGCAGGACGGCACGATCCCGCCGGAAAACTATCCGGAATATATCGGAATCGTCCTCAACGAAACGCGGCGCATGGTCACGCTCGTCAACGACCTTCTGGACCTTGCCCGCATCGAGTCCGGCACGATCCAGCTGAACTTCGAGGTTTTCGACGTCAACGAGCTGATCCGGCGCACGCTTCTGACGTTTGAAGCGCGGCTCATTGAAAACGAAATGGAGATGGAGGTACACTTTGCGCAGGAGCAGTGCGCCGTCTATGCGGATCCAACGCAGATCGGGCAGGTTCTGAGAAACCTGATCGACAACGCGATCAAATATTCGCCGAAAGGACGTTCGCTGTCCGTGTCGACGTATTCGATGCGAAAGACCGTCTACGTCACCGTGCGCGACACCGGCATCGGCATCCCGCAGGAGGACGTGCCGCACGTCTTCGACCGCTTCTATAAGGTCGAAAAAGCGCACACGCCTGCGCCGCAGATGGGCTCCGGGCTCGGCCTTTCGATCGTCAAGCGCATCATCGAAAGCCATGGGCAGTCGATCACCGTGCGCAGCGCGAGAAATCGCGGCACGCAATTCACTTTTACACTGGAGCGCGCAAGCGCTTCAAAACGAGCAACCGACGGAGGTAAACGAAATGTCTCATAAGTTCTATCCGTATCCCGCGGATTATCGCAACACGGCGTCTCTGCGCCGCGCGCGCCGCGCAGGAAATGTTTTCACACTGGTTCTGATCGGCATCATCGTGCTGCTGCTCGGCGCAGGCGCATTCTTTGCGCTTACGGACGGCATGCGCGGCTGGGACGGGTTTGCGGAGTATGTTGCGAAATACTGCTTCGATCTGCCGACGACGCCGATCACGCAGCCGTCCGCGGAGACCGTAACGCCCAAGCAGGTACCGGAGATCGCGGAGCACCTTGCCATGCCGTTTGATCCGACCGAGATTACGAGCATCCCGGATGTTGTCGAAGCGGTCACGCCCGGCGTTGTGGGCATTCTGAACTATCAGCGAAAGACGACAAAAGCCGAGCCCGTGATCGCGGGCAGCGGCTCCGGCTTCGTCTATACGGAAAACGGATACATCATCACAAATCACCACGTCGTGGAAGGCGCGGAAAAGCTGCAGGTCTCGCTTGCGGACGGACGCGTCTTTGACGCGGAACTGATCGGCGGGGACGTGCAGACGGACGTTGCGGTCCTGCACATCGACGCGGAGGGGCTGAAAGCACTGCCGATCGGCGATTCCAACAAGGCGCGCGTCGGCGAGTTTGTACTTGCGATCGGCGATCCGATCAGCGCAGACGAGCTGTCCGGCTCCGTCACGTTCGGCATCGTGTCCGCGCTCTCGCGTGAGATCAACATCGAGGGCTTCGTCAACGAATACCTGCAGACCGACGCGGCGGTCAACCCCGGCAACAGCGGCGGTCCGCTCATCAACATGCGCGGCGAGGTCATCGGCGTCACAAGCGCGAAATATACGTCGGCGGGCGTGGACGAATTCGGACAGAACATCTCCTCCGAAGGCATCGGCTTTGCGCTGCCGATCAACAACGTCACCGAGATCGCGCAGTCGATCATCCGCAACGGTCCGACCGTGCGTCCCGGCATCGGCGTCACGATCGTCACCTATCAGGAAGCCACCGAGCTGGTTCCGGTTCCCGGCGTCTACATCTACGGCGTCACCGAAGGCGGTCCCGCGGAAGCGGCGGGCATCAAAGTCGGCGACCGTCTCGTTGCGCTGGATCACAAGGAATTGACGCAGGATGAATTTGTAATGGTCATCCGCTCGAAGCAGGTCGGCGATACGATCCTTCTGACCATCGACCGGAACGGCGAAACGCTGGAGATCAGCGTTGTCGTCGGCGATATGAATCAAATGCGGAAATGAACGAAAGAGCATTAAAAAGCTTAGAATTTGATAAGATCCGCGCCCAATGTGCGACCCATACGGCGTCCGACATCGGGCGCGAATTTGTTGCGGAGCTCCATCCGACCGACGATCTCGAACGCGCGGAAATGCTGCTCAGACAGACTTGGGAAGCGGACGGCATCTGCCGCCGGATCGGCGGTTCCCCGATCGACACGTTCCCGGACGCAAGATCGACGCTGAGCCGCGTCAAAGCGTCCTACGCGCTTTCGCCGGCGGAGCTATTAAACCTTGCGCAGTGTCTCAAGGCAAGCCGCAGAGCGCGGGAACGCCTGCTTGCGGACGAGGAGGAGATCGAGCTGCACCGGCTGGCAAACCCGCTCTCCTCGCACAGCGAGATCGAAAGCGAAATCGCGCGCTGCATTCTTTCGGAGGACGAGATCTTCGACAACGCGTCGCCGGAGCTCAACCGGATCCGCCGCCAGATGCGGATCACGGCGGAGCGCGTCAAGGACAAGCTCAACAGCATCATCAAAAGCCCGCAGTACCAGAAGTATCTGCAGGAGCCGATCGTCACGGTCCGCAACGGACGCTACGCGATCCCCGTGAAGGCGGAGCACCGCGCGCAGATCGGCGGGCTGGTGCACGATCAGAGCGGCAGCGGGCAGACGGTATTCATCGAACCCGCCGCGGTCGTCGAGCTCGGCAACGTCTATAAGCAGCTGCAGGCGGAGGAGAAGCGCGAGATCGAGCGCATCCTTGCGGGACTGACCGCGCTGATCGCGCCGTACGCGGACGAGCTGTATCAGAGCCTGATGCTTCTGGGCAATTTGGACTGCATCTTCGCCCGGGCGATCCTTGCACGCGACATGCGCGCCTACTGCCCGAAGCTGAACGACAAGAGCCTGATCCGCATCAAGAACGGACGCCACCCGCTGATCGACAAAAACACCGTCGTGCCGATCTCCGTGTGGATCGGCGACGGCTACGACACGCTGATCGTCACCGGTCCGAACACCGGCGGCAAAACGGTCACGCTGAAAACCGTCGGACTGTTCACGCTGATGGCAAGCGCCGGTATGTTCATCCCGGCGGACGAATCGAGCGAGATCGCGGTCTTCCGCGAGGTATTCGCCGACATCGGCGATGAGCAGTCGATCGAACAGTCGCTTTCGACGTTCTCGGCGCATATGACGAACCTTGTCGGCATCCTCAAGGAAGCCGGAAACGATACGCTCGTGCTCTTGGACGAGCTCGGCGCGGGCACCGACCCGAACGAGGGCGCGGCGCTGGCGCAGGCGATTCTGAAGCACCTGCAGGAAGCGGGCGCAACGACGTTCGCCACCACGCATTATTCCGAGATCAAGGCGTTCGCGCTGACGCACGAGGGCATGCAGAACGCGTCGATGGAGTTTGACGTCGACCGGCTCTGCCCGACCTACAAGCTCTATATCGGCATCCCCGGCAAGTCCAACGCGTTCGAGATCAGCAAAAGGCTCGGGCTCGACGAATCGATCATCGAGCAGGCAAAGGAATATCTGAAGCACGAGGACGTTGCGTTCGAGGACGTGCTTTCCGGCGCCGAGGAGCAGCGCAAGCTTGCCGAACAGCAGGCAAACGAGCTCACCGAAGAGCTCGAACGCATCAAGACGGAACGCATCGCGCTCGAAGCGGAGCGGAAGAAGCTCAAGGAGGACCGCGCCGCGATCCGCGAAAAGGCAAGGGAGGAGGCGCGATCCGTCGTCGCCGCCACCAAGCACGAAATGGATTCGCTGATCTCCGAGCTGCGGCAGGTCAAAAACATCGACACGCGATCGCTCGAACGCGCGATCCAGTCCTCGCGCGATAAGCTGCGCGAAACGGGCAGCAAGCTTTCGGACAATCCGGAACCGAACACTGCCGAGGGCGAGATCCCGACGTCGGTCATCCGCGGACAGACCGTGCATGTGGTCAGTCTCAACAACAAGGCGACAGTTCTGAAGCCGCAGGACGCAAAGGGGCAGGTGCAGGTGCAGGCGGGACCGATCAAGGTCTTTGTGCCGCTCTCCGATCTGCGCATCATTACGCAAAAGCAGGAGCCGCAGCGTGCCGTGACGCGCCCCAGAGAGATCATGACCGACATCAAAACGGTCAAGTACGAGCTCGATCTCCGCGGCTTTCTGGTGGGCGACGCGATCCTGGAGATCGACGCGTTCATCGACGACTGCATCCGAACGGGGCGGACCGAGTTCAACATCATCCACGGCAAGGGCACCGGCGCGCTGCGCGCAGGCGTGCAGAATTACCTCAAGACGCATCCGCGGGTAAAGAGCTTTCGCATCGGCGCATACGGCGAAGGCGACGCGGGCGTCACGGTGGTCACGCTGAAATAAACGGATTATGCGGCTGAGATCCGCATGGAGGAACAGGCAGATGAAACGGAAAACCTTCTATATCATCCTATCGATCTTATGCTTTGCGGCGGCGGTCGTTCTGGTCATCATCGGCGTCCGCGAAACGCTGCGCCCGGCGATCATTCCGGGGCTGACGTCGCTCGGCGAGCTGCCGCTCGAAGCGTACGACGCGCGCGAGGGACAGAACGACGAGGACGAGCCGTACACGATCTACTATCGCTACATCGACCCGAAATACGGCGAGATCGTCTTTGCAAACGCCGTCGGCGACGAGGATTACTACTCCTATCAGTACGACCGGATGCGCGCGGAGGCAGCCGAGCAGAGCGAGGTGCCGGAGGAGAACGACGAGACCGTAAAGATATCGACGATCAGGCGTTATACCTACGTCTATCCGGACAACGGTCGTTACGAAGCCGTATTTCTGGATCGGTACATGGACCTTGCGGACGTATCGGAGCTCATCAGCCCGACGCCGAAGGTCTCCTCAACGTATTACTACATCGTCGGCGGGATCCTGCTGCTTGCCGGCGCGTACTTCATGTTCCTTGCCTTCACCGGCAAAAGAAAGGAAGCCGTGGGCTGAACGCCGCGGCATACGCCGGATCCAATTCAATATCGAAAATAAGGGTTGTTCAGAAACTGATCTACAGTTTTTAAGAGGAGGTTTGTAAAGGGGGTATTCAAAGCACAGTCGTTTTATAAGCGGCTGCGCTTTTCTTTTGGCAAGTAAAGGCATGATTTGCGTATCGATGCAGGAAGGGATCTTTGCCGACCGTGTCGGTGGTGAGCAAGTGCGTCTTAAACATAATAGGCTTCCCCTCGGAGGGGAAGGCAGGTATCATCTGTCGCATATTTGCCCCATCTCAAAAGATCGGGCAGCCGTGCGTGGCTGCCCCTTGATGATTTTGAATTAATCTATAGTAGTATTTGAAAAACACCCTTTTCAGAATAGCTGTTAAAAAACAGTTTTGTGTTTTTTAACACCTCCTTTTGCTGTCGGATCAAAGATCGTAGAACGACGTGACGAAGTCGGAATCGGACAGCTTCTCGCTGATCCATTGTTCGATCAGCGCGCGCGTCTCATCGTCGACCGCGAAGCCGGCGCGTATGAAATCATACGATGCGGAGAAGCTGCTGTAGTTGTAGACAGAGAACTCGAATGTGACCGCCCGGTCCGGATCGTCCGAAAGCGGCGCATTGCTCAGCGCTTTCAGGATCGCATATTCCTGCGGATGCGCGTCCCGCGGGGTCTCGGACCGAGGGGTCTTGTCGTACCACAGATCGCCGTAGATGTTCTGCGAAAGACTTCCGATCGAGAAACTATAGAAATCGAGCTCTTCGTTCGGATGCTCCATCCAGGCAACAAGCGCCTTGATCTGCTTCTGCACTTCTTTCGCGTTCCGCGCGTTCAGATAGCCCAGCATCGCCTTCGCCGCGTTCGGTGTCAGCTCGTTGATGCGGTACTGCATCGTGTAGTTTTCGGCGCCGTAAGAGCCGTAAAGAGCGATCCCGAGGTTGAGCGTTCCGGCGTATTTTTCGACCTTGAACAGCGAATTGCTCGATGCCATCAGCGATTTTCGCTGCTCGTTCGTCAGCTTTTCAAAGTCCGCGCGGAACAGACGTCCGACCTCGCGCGCTTCCGATAGAGTCAGACCTTTCGCGTAATAGGTGATATGTCCCTTCGGGTACGCATACAGCATGTCGGCAAACGCCTTCTCATTGAGGCAGGCGCGCATGAGCGGCGTGCCCGCACGCACGAGCCAGCTCTTGTCTCTCAGGGAGACCGCCTTTTTGAACAGCCCGCCGTCGTTCACGATCGCAATGTCCGACGAAATGTCGTCAAAGATATAATTCGACTCATCTTCGGCGGAATCCTTCGACGCGTTCGCAACGAGCTTCCTGCCCGCTTTGTCGGTGAACCGGTAATGCTTCAAAAGATAATCCGGATAGGTATCGCTGCCGAGGATTTTGTTCGGCAAGATCAGCGTCGATTCGTTGCTGATCTCGTAATACCGGATGTCCTCCGCGCTGATGACCTTCTGCGTGTGCAGCGACGAGACCCAGTTCGGCACAAAGATGTAGAACAGCGCGAGCAGGATGCAGAATCCGAACGCGGGCATGGACTTTACGACCTTCTTCATCTTTCTCGACGAGATCAGCTCGTAGAGACAGTAGAAGATAAAGGAGAACAGAACCGACGTCACGCAAAGCGGCGTGAACGCATACATCGGCATGAACTCCATATCTTCGCCGAAGCGCAGATAAACGTGCATGATGACGGTGATCGCAAACAGCTGCGGCATGCCGAACACCATGCGCGTGACCGTCTGCAGGACCCTGCTTGCGTAGGGGATCTCGGCAAGCTCGGATTTGCGCCTGTTGAACGCGACGCAGCCGAGCGCAAGAAGCCCTGCGCTGTACACGAGCGAGTAGAGCATCGCGGGGACGTTCGCGTAGTTGATGCCCCAGATCAGCGAATGGATCGGCGTTGCGGCAATGTTGAACTCCGGATTCAGGAAGAACGGAAGCCGGGAAAACGGCACGGTAAAGCCCGCGTCGATCTCAACGAGGATCCAGAAGGCGGTAAGCAGCAGCCGCGGCAGAAACAGCACGGTCAGCGACTGGAAAAAGCCCGCAAACCGCCGTCCGGTCAGCGCCGCGCCGATCGAAAACGCCGCAACGATCTCGACCGCCGCAAACAGCATGTTCAAAAACACGCAGAGATACAGCAGATAGTTGAACGGCAGTCCGAACACGGTATAGAGGATCGTCTGCACGACGGCAAACGAACCGAGCGCAATGAGAAGCCAGCAGAGGATCGCCGCGGACGTCGTCGCGTAGATCTGCGTGCGGGTCAGCGGGATCGCGTGGTAAAAGTCGCTTTCAAAGCGCTTGTTCAGCCAGCGGTACGCGCCGAACACCATGATCGGGACCATGACATAGAGCACAAGCAGCATCGGCAGCGCCATGAGACGCGCATCATAGTGCGAAAAGCTCCAATCGACCGGGTCGCGGGTGATGAAGGCGGAGAAGAAGATCAGATTGAGCCCCGCAAGCAGCAGCGTCGCGACAAGTCCCTTTGCGCGGAGCTGTCGGAACATTTCACGGAAGAATCCGCGATGGATCAAAGACCGTTTCATCTTATTTCACCTCCTGCTTCAGCACTTCGGAAAACTCGTAGCCGCGCTGTCCCATTTCGTAGACGAACACCTCTTCCAAGGAGAGGGGAAGGACCTCGAAGAGCACCGGCTCCATCGCCCTGAGCTTCGCTTCGGTCTCGTCGCGGTCGCCGCGCACGATCATCGTGGCGACGCTCCCGCGCTTCAGATAGTTCAGAATGTCGACGCCGTCGAAGCGTTCCGGACCGTACTCGTCGGAAAAAGCGATCTGCACCTTGAAGAGCGAGGTCTTGAGGTGATCGACGTCGCTTTCAAAGATGATCCCGCCCTTGTGCAGAAGCGCAAGCTGGTCGCAGGTGTCCTCAAGCTCGCGAAGGCTGTGGCTCGTGACGACCGCCGTCGCGTTGCGCTCCATGACCTCCTGATAAAGAAGGTTCTTCACGAGGCTGCGCATGACCGGATCGAGCCCGTCGAAGGTCTCGTCAAAGAGGATAAAATCCGCGCGGCACGAAAGCGCAAGGATCGTTGCCGCCTGCCGGCGCATGCCCTTCGAGAACGTGTTGAGGTTTTTGTTCGGATCCAGCGAAAACTCTTTCAAGAGCGTTTCAAACCGCTCGTGTGAAAACCGCTCATAGACGGAAGCGTACAGCTTTTCCATGCGGCGAAGGTTTGCGTGCGGCAGAAAATACAGTTCGTCGGGCACGAAAACGATGCGCTTTTTGACGTTCGGGTTGTCGAAAACCTCCTGTCCGTCGATTGTGACCGCGCCCTCCTCGGGACGGTAGATGCCGGAGATCAGCCGAAGAAGCGTCGATTTGCCCGAGCCGTTCGAGCCGACCAGACCGTATACGCAGCCCTCCGGGATCGAGCAGTTCAGCTTGTTCAAAGCAATGGTATCTTCAAATCGTTTTGTAACGGATGACGCCGTGATCATGATTCGGTCTCCTTTCTTTCCTGAGATGCATAGACGGATGCGACGACGTTCAAAAGCGCGTCCTTTGTGACGCCGAGCTTATATAGCGCCGCCGTCAGATCCGCAAACGCGTTGATCTTTTGTTCCGCGTCGGACTTGAGATGCAGAAGCGCGTCCTTCGTGAGATACCGTCCGCTGCCGGGCACGGAATAGCACAGCCCGCGCCGTTCGATCTCGGCATACGCGCGCTGCAGTGTGTTCGGGTTGACGGACAGCTCCTGCGAAAGCTCGCGCACCGAGGGCAGCTTTCCGTCCGGGGCGATCTCGCCGGACAGGATCCCGTATTCAAACTGCGCGATCAGCTGCTCATAGATCGGCGTCCGTGACAGCTTGTCAATGGTGAACATGACCTTCTCCTTTCTGTGTATACTGTACTAATATTATTAACACACTATGCACACTTTGTCAACCGTTTCCCGCCATATTTTACATGTACGCCGCCCTGTCCGATCCTTTGACGCATCAAACGGGCAAAATCTGTCATAGAAAAAAAGCACCGCTTCCGGTGCGTAATTCATGTGTTATCCTGAGGGCGTCTGCCCGAAGGATCCTATAGAACTGTGTTACAGGCGTTCCGCCAAAAACGCGTCAAGCTCTGCGCGGGTGGGGGAACCTCTGCCGCTCGGCTTGGAAACGCAGATCGCCGCGGCTGCGTTCGCCTCGCGCAAAGCGTCGGCGTCGCGCTTTCCGGACAGGATCGCGGCGATGAACGCGCCGTCGAACGTATCGCCCGCGCCGACGGTATCGGCGACGGTCACCGGGAAGGCGGGGGAATGCAGACGACGGTCCCCGCGATAGAGGTCCGCGCCCTGCGCGCCGCTTCTTGCGATCACGACGGCGCCGTTTTCACCGAGCTTCCTTGCGGAAAGCTCCGCGTCGCGTTCGCTCGCAAGCATCGGGATCTCGTCGATCGCCGAGCCCAGGATATAGTTCGCGCGCTCCATGGCAAGCTGCACGTTCCGGAAAAACGCCGGGTTTTGCAGCGCTTCGACGCGCACGTTGATGTCGAACGACACGGGCACGCCCGCCGCCCTGCAGCGCCGCATCAGGTCAAGCTGCGTCGACGCGGCGGGATCCTCACGAAGCAGCATGCCGTTGACGTGCAGCCACGAGATGCGCTCGGTGATGTCGTCCGGGATCTGCGTGGGCAAAATCGCGTGCTGCGAGCCGAGATGCGCGGGGCAGGCGAACGCGGTGCGGTCGTTCTGCTCGTTCAGCACCAAAAGCACAAGCTGCGTGGGCTTGTCCGCGTCCATGCGCAGAAGCTTGGTGTCGACGCCTTCGCGTTCCAGCCCGTTTTTCAGCATCTGCCCGTAAGCGTCGTTTCCGCAGGTCCCGCAGAACATCACGGGGATTTGGAGCCTTGCAAGCGCGCAGGCGGTGTTTGCCGCGCTGCCGCCCTCGGCGGGACGGACGTCGGTATTCAAAACCGAGCAGGGATCCGCCTTCGCCTTCAGCGCGTCGGCGTACGGGATGATCAGATCGGCGCAGATATCGCCGAGACAGAGTACCGGCTTCATGGGACCTCCTGTTCTGCCGAATCGGACGCTTCCGATTCCGTGCGGTCGATCGTCGGTTCGACGTGAACGCCGGGGATCTGCGTTTCGACGGCGGAACAGATCGCCTCGGCAAGCGCTTCGTCCGTTGTGCGGCAGGCGAACGGAACGGCAATGTCGAACAAAAGGAGCTTTCCGGTCACGCCCGGCGTCACACGGAAATCGTGGATCGACAGCGAGGGATCGATCGCGTGAACGATCGATCCGATCTGTTCATGCAGCTTCGCGGTCACCGGATCGTCGGTGATGATCGGGTCCATGTGGATCGTCGCGCTGCAGCCGAACTGCTCGGAAAGACAGTGCTCGGCATTATCGATAACGTCGTGGATCTCGCGGATATCGGCGCTTGCGGAAACCTCCGCGTGCAGAGAAACAAACACGCGGCCCGGACCGTAATCGTGTACGATCACGTCGTGTACGCCGCCGATCCCTTCAAAGGACAGCGTCGTTTCGCGGATCGCCGCAATGAACGCGGGATCGGGACGCTTGCCCAAAAGCGGCGCGACGGTCTCGCCGACGGACCGAAGCCCGGTATAGAGGATGAACAGCGCGACGAGGATACCGCTCCACGCATCCGGACGGACCCAGTCGGGCAGCGCGACAAAGCGCGTCACGAGCGCCGAAATGAGGACCGCGGACGTTGCGGCGGTGTCGCTGAGACTGTCAAACGCGACCGCCTTCAGCGCGGGTGAATCGAATCGCTTCGCGAGCGCGCGATTATAAAGGAACATATAGAGCTTAACGAGGATCGAAACGCCCATCACGATGACGGACGGTAGAAAATGCGCCGTGTACGCGGGCTCGCCGCCGTGCAGAACGATGTCGAGCGCGTTTTTGAGCAGCGACCAGCCCATCAGAATGATCGCGATCGAAACAAACAGCCCGGCGATGTATTCGATGCGCCCGTGCCCGTACGGATGATCGCGGTCGGGCTTTTTGGCGGCAAGCCGGAAGCCGAACAGGGAGATGACGGAGGAGCCGGCGTCGCCGAGGTTGTTGAACGCGTCCGCCTGCAGCGAGACGGCGTTTGCGAGCAGACCGAACACGAGCTTGATCGTAAACAGGATCAGGTTCAGAAAGATCCCGAAGCAGCCCGAAAGAACGCCGTATGCGCTGCGCAGACGTTCCGGCGATTCGGAATCCTTCCCGTGTATAAACCATTTTGCGAGCAAACGTATCATTAGCACCTCTTATTTCGCCATTATAGCACCGATAGGGATAAAAAACAATTCAAAAAACACTTTTCATCAATTCCCGGGTATGCTATACTGTATGCAGAACAAAAGGAGGTAGTCTCATGGAAACAATTTTCGGCGCGCTGTGGCTTCCGTGCCTGATCCTGAGCCTCGTGGGCATCGCGTTTCTGATCGTAGAGCTCTTTCTGCCGGGCTTCGGCGTGATGGGCATCTGCGGCGTTCTGTGCCTCATCACCGTCATTGTCCTGCAGTTTATCACGGCGCAGCCGCTCGTCGCAACGCTTGTCGCGGTCGTGCTCGGGCTGGTGCTTGTCACCATGGTCGTCGTGTTCATGCGCTCAATGAAAAACGGACTGCTGTTCCGCTCGCCGATCGTGCTGAAGGATAAGATCGAAGCGGAGGCGGCACAGCCCGTATCCAAGTCCGCGGAGCATCTGATCGGCAAGACCGGCACCGCGCTGACGCCGCTGCGTCCGAGCGGCATCGCCCTCATCGACGGGGAGCGCTATTCGGTCGAAACGCAGGCGACGTTCGTCGACAAGGACAGCACGATCACGGTCATGAAGGTTGACGGCGCCAAGATCACGGTGCAATGAAGTACTGTAAAAAATGCGGTGTGCTGTACACCACGGACGTCTGTCCGAAGTGCGGCGTCACCGTGCCGGAACAGCAGGAACCGCAGCCCGCGGCGGAGCGCAAAACCGTCCGCAGGCAGTGGATCGCGCTTATCATAGCGATCCCGGCGGCGATCCTGATCATCACCGGCGTCCTGCATCTTCTGCAAATCATATAAAACACATAGGAGGAACATTATGGAACACATCATCCCCTGGATCATCGGCGCGGCAGTCGTCGTATTTCTGATCATCTTCTTCTCGTTCGTCCCGCTCGGACTGTGGATCTCCGCAAGTGCGTCGGGCGTCAAGATCGGGCTTTTCCAGCTCGTCGGTATGCGCATCCGTAAGGTCAACGCCGCGGACATCGTGAACCCGATGATCAAAGCGACCAAAGCGGGATTAAAGATCCCGATGAACAAGCTCGAAGCGCATTACCTCGCGAAGGGCGGCAAATCGAGCGGCAAGGCGAGCGTGAACCGCGTCGTCGACTCCCTGATCGCGGCGCAGCGCGCGGGCATTCCGCTGGATTTTGAGCGTTCCTGCGCGATCGACCTTGCAGGCCGCGACGTGCTGAACGCCGTGCAGATGAGCGTCAACCCGAAGGTCATCGAAACCCCGATCATCGCGGCGGTCGCAATGGACGGCATCGAGCTTCGCGCAAAGGCGAAGGTCACGGTCCGCGCGAACATCGACCGTCTCGTCGGCGGCGCTGGCGAGGAGACCATCATCGCGCGTGTCGGCGAAGGCATCGTCACCACCGTCGGTTCGGCTTCCAGCCACAAGGAAGTTCTCGAAAACCCGGATTCCATCTCCCGTACCGTTCTTTCCAAGGGCCTTGACGCGGGCACCGCGTTCGAGATCCTCTCCATCGACATCGCAGACGTAGACGTCGGCAGAAACGTCGGCGCGCAGCTGCAGATCGACCAGGCGGAAGCGGACAAGCGCATTGCGCAGGCAAAGGCGGAGGAACGCCGCGCCATGGCAGTCGCGCAGGAGCAGGAGAACGTCGCAGAGGTCCAGCGCATGCGTGCGCGCGTCATCGAGGCGGAGGCAGAGGTCCCGCAGGCGATCTCCGCAGCGCTTCGTGAGGGCAAGCTCGGCGTACTGGATTACTATAATATGAAGAACGTCATGTCCGATACCGAGATGCGCAACGCGATCGGCAAGTCGGCAGCGCCCGCCTCGGACAAGAAAGGAAACTAAACCATGCCGTTTGCAGCTGTTTTACCGTTGATCATCATTGGTGTCGTGATCACGATCCTGAGGAAATCGGCGGAACAGAATAAACGACAGCAGGCGCAGAAGCGTGCCGCAGAGGAGCAGGCAAAAGAGGCCGCCTCCGAAGGACAGGCACAGTATCGGCCGGTCAGACCTTCCGTACAGGTCCCGCCTGTGCGGAAGGCGACACCCGCCCCGTGGACGGAGGGGACCGCGCCGAAAGGACCTGTCATGCACACGGACCACGATCGCTGCGCACTGAAAAAAGAGGACCCCAAGGCGAAGAACAAGCATCCGGAGCATGATCTGTGCGCATTGGATTCCAATGCGATCAACGATCCGCATGCAGCCGCCGCGCAGACGAACGCGCAGCAAACCAACGGCGCGATGCTGCAGCTCACGCCCGACCGGATCCTCAACGGCGTCATTCTCTCCGAGATCCTCGGAAAACCGAAAGCATTGCGATAATTCGTGCGAAGAAGAAACATCCTTGAACTCTGCATACAAATCAGCGTATTGACCGTGCTCGCTATCCTGTACGGTCTTTCGCTGTTGCAGAGACCGCCGGTATTCTGGGAGTCCGTTGCGGTCAGCGCCGTCTTTATGATCCTGTTCGGCGCGGGCTGCGTGCGGTTCATACCGTCGTTCCTGTCGCTGCTGATGGGTGAGGAGCCGCACCTTCGGCGCGAAGGGGACCGCACCTTCCGGCGCTGCGGCTCACGCGAGCTGTTCAAGATCTTTCTGCTGGTGCTTGCGTTCCGGCTTTTGGAGTTTCCGCTCACCTACGTCGTCCATTATCTGCTGTTCGGCTACAGCGGGACATTCTTTGAGGTGCAGCGGCTCTGGCTGGATTTCTATCAGGCGGAGACCGCTTTCCCGCTTTACGGGTATCTCAGCAACATCTTCTGGATCGTCACCGTCAATTTCAACCACGCGCGATTCATCGGCTCGTATTTCTTCACCGCGCTTGCGGTCACGGCGCTGTACTATCTTGTGCAGGTCGATTTCGACCGCCGTGTCGCGCGCCGCACCGTCCGCTATTTTCTGCTGATGCCGTTTGCGGCTTCGCTGATGGGCACGGTACCGGACGGACTGTTTATTCTGTTCTCGGTGCTCACGCTGCTGTTTATCCGAAAGAACAGGTTCTGGCTTGCAAATATCTTTGCGTTCTTTGCCGTGACCGCGCACGCGCTCGGCGCGCTGCTGTTCTTCCCGGTGCTTGCGGGCTACGTCTCATATCTGATCGGCAACGTCCGTCAGAACCGCGCGACGGGAAAACGGTACGTCCTTCGGCAGATCCTGAACACGCTTTCGTTCCTGCTTATCCCGCTCGGCGTCGGGCTTGTCATGCTGTACAGCAGACTGCGGTTCGGCGACGGCATGGCGCTGTATCGGCTTGCGCTCGGGCTGCCGGGCACGCCGTTCTGCAGCTTCTCCGAATGGACCGACCGGGCGTTTTCGTTGTCGCGCGTCGTCGGCGAACACAGCGTCGCGATCCTGCTCGGAACGTATGCCGCTCAGCTTCTCTATCTGCTGTTTGCGGTCGTTATGCTGCTGTTTGCGGGTAAAACGATCCCGACGGCGTTTGCGCTTTTGATGGCGGTCACGATCCCGATGACGATCCTTACCGGACACGTCTCGGATACCGCGCGCGTCGTGACCATGACGGTGCCGTTCGTTCTCACGCTTGCCGCAAAGGTCCGGCGCAGATGGGTCGATGCGCTGATCACGGTTCTTTTGGGCGCGGGGTGGGTCGCATACTTTTTCGCGTTTATCGCGGGATATACCAACGTACAGTTCTGAGTGGATCAACGGGGTATGAACATGAGCCTTATAAAGCTCTATCTGATGTTTTTGAAGATCGGTTCGCTGATGATCGGCGGCGGATATTCCATGCTGCCGCTTCTGATCCGCGAGCTTGTGGAGCGCCATCAGATCATCACGGAGGACGAGCTGACCGATTATATGGCGGTCGCGCAGTGCACACCGGGCGTGATCGCGATCAACACGGCGACGTTCGTGGGCTACAAGGTCCGCCGCGTCATCGGCGCGATCGTCGCTTCGCTCGGCGTCATCACGGTGCCGATGATCCTGATCACGCTGATCGCCGCCGTTCTGAAGGAACTGATGCAGTACGAGATCGTCGGGCATATCTTTGCCGGCGTCCGGCTCGCCGTGTGCGCGCTCATCACCGCTTCGGTCTATAAGCTCTTCAAAAAATCCGTCACCAACGTCACGACGTTCGCGCTGTTTCTGTTGGCGTTCGCTTTCGTCACGGTGGGCGGCATTTCGCCGGTGTTCGTCGTGCTCGGCGCGGCGATCACGGGGCTTGCATGGGGAGGGCTCAAAAAATGCTGACCTACCTTGCAAACCTTGCGCTGCTGTTTATCGAGTTTTTCAAGACCGGATTGTTCGCCGTCGGCGGCGGGCTTGCCACCGTGCCGTTCATCCGCGACATGGGCGCAACGTACGGCTGGATCACCGAAGCCGAGATCGCCAACATCATCGCGATCGCGGAGTCCACGCCGGGACCGATCGGCGTCAACGCCGCAACATACGTCGGATACCTCGTTGCGGGGATTCCGGGCGCGGTGCTTGCGACGCTCGGGCTTGTCACGCCTTCGGTCATCATCATCATTCTGGTCGCAAAGACGATCAAAAAGTATTCAGATTCGCATCTCGTGCAAAGCCTCTTCAAGGCGCTGCGTCCCGCGGCGATCGGGCTGATTACGGCGGCGGGCTTTTCGCTGCTTTTGACCTCGCTCGGCGTCAAAGCGAACTTCCTTCGCTTTACGTTCTCGGCAAACTGGTATTCGCTTCTGAAGCTCGGCATCTACGGCGTGTTCACATTCTTTGCGTTCTGGAAAAAGACCGCAAAGATCCATCCGCTGTTCTACATCCTTGCCGGCGGCGCGCTCGGCGCGGTCCTGTCGCTTTAACAGTTGACAAACGCCGATTTGCGTGTACAATAATATCGATGCGATTGTGGTGGAACGGCATACACAACGGACTTAAAATCCGTCGGGGAAACCTTGCGGGTTCAAATCCCGCCAATCGCACCACGTCGTCGCGGGCTTCGCTTGGCTCGCGACGACTTTTTTGTTTCACAAACAAGTCATCGCATCGCTTTGCTCCGCCGCTTCTCCTTTCCGCAAAATGTCACGCTCGGGTTTTCTGCTCACTTGTAAACGCGTTCGCGACGAAAACCTGTCGCTACCAACATTTTGCGGGCAAATCCGTTATCAACGATCTTGCGTGATCGCCCCTTGCGGGCGATTCTTTTTTGGTATGTCATGATCAGGAGGGATTTGACCGAGCGCCCGCAAAACGACGCAGTGCGTCGTTTTGCAGCGAGGCGGCATGGTACGCGCGGGAAGCGTGCGAACTTCCTCTGTAACGGAGCGAAGCGAAGTGGATGCGGGAAGGGAGGACTGCGAAGCATGGAATGTGAGCAGGACTGCCGGATATCCTTCGCCGCAAAGAAATCCCGCCAATCGCACCATCAAAGAAACCTCTTTTGTCTACCAAGGCAAAAGGGGTTTTCTTTATAAAGAAGTCTAAAGCATGATTGCATTTATGTAGAAATATCGATATAATAAAGCATAAACCTTAAATGAGGCGCTGATTATGAATAATAGTATCGAAATTCAGTCATTTCTGCAACAGTTGAAAGGCAGACGTTTGGTTTCTTTCGGATGTGAGGCTGACATTCTTGAGTTTATCTTTGAAGGTGATTTCGTTCTTCATGCGATGGGGTTCAGCCGCGTGATTTCTGGCAATGATATTCTTGTTACTACTCAGGATTATCAATCGTGGGATGAAATAGAAAGCACACATAATGATGAATGGGTAAATGCGGCGGCTTTCAGAGAAAAGATTGTTGGCGGGCTTGTCTTGTCAGCGCTGATCAACGGAGTTCATGACCTCAAAATCATGTTGGACAACGGAATTGTAGTTGAATGCATGGTTGCCAACTCTTATCCGCATTATTCCGATGAAAATGAACAGTGGCTCTTATTTGAACATACAAATGACCACTCCGGGAAGTTCCTTACTGTATATAACAAACAAATCGAACTGACCTAAACCGACTGCGCTCCTTCTGGTATACTTTTGTGCGTTCTTTCTATGCCTTGGTATACTTTTGTGCACTCTTTTTTGGTATGTTATGATCAGGAGGGATTTGACCGAGCGCTCGCAAAACGACGCAGTGCGTCGTTTTGCAGCGAGGCGGCATGGTACGCGCGGGAAGCGTGCGAACTTCCTCTGTAACGGAGCGAAGCGGAGTGGATGCGGGCAGGGAGGACTGCGAAGCATGGAATGTGAGCAGGACTGCCGGATATCCTTCGCCGCAAAGAAATCCCGCCAATCGCACCACGTCGAGTGGTGATAACGGATTTGATTATCACCACTCGATTTTTCTTTTTCACCTACCGAGAATAGAGGCGGATCTGTTTTTTGCTGATGTACTATTGATGATAATACTGTCGAGATAACAGTATAACACACTATACCTATGCGATAGGTCGTGTGTTATATACACAGATCATTTGATTTTCCTTGACAGTACAACGCATTCCAGCAAACTCAGATGTAAACCGCTTTAGAAAGTCTGACTTGTCGGTGAACTCAATCTTTGAAAGAGATATGATTGCTATTTCAATGTTTTTATGTTATATTGAATTGAGGTGATAATTTATGTACGTTACTGTCCACAGCAATGTCGGCGGTTGGATTTATCGTTCCATGGTTTATGCTCAAATCAATATCGGAGCATTCATGCGGTTTGTGGTATATAATCCGCATCAAAATAGGTTTGAATTGATTAAATATATCGAAGACGAAAAACCGAATGTCTACGTGATCCGCAAAGGAGACGAGGAGTTTGTGCGCACTTCGGACGAAGCAAATGCGCGTATTAATGCAGCGTGTTCCGGCACGACATCCGAGACGGTTAAACAGGTTCTGGGTTATCCGGATGTATGCGAGAACGAAGCATTTCTATGCGATTTGTGGAAAACAAAATCTGTCGAGAGGGATCGGTATTCGGTTTCATTACGCGATCTTCCGGATGTGAACGAATGGAACTATATTCGTACGCAGGAGGAAGCGGACGATTTTATGGATTTATTCGCCGGTTTTCACGATGCAACACTGGACAAGGTATGTTATCGAGAGGATTGGGACGGAACAAAGGAAGCAACGGTCATATTTGACAACAGCGCATGGTTCGGTGTCGCAGAGCTATGTTTCGAAGGCGTAATAATCATGAGAATCCAACCGGCCGGAGAGAATTACACACGGGAAATCATGGATGGCGTACTGTTTGCAAACGACGCTGGCGTTTATTGGGCTGACGGATGCATGGAAAAACCGGACGACAATTATCAAGGAAGCTTTATTCGTGCGCTTAGCCTAAAATGGCGAAAGATTACGACTTCCGATTAAACTGTTTGATACGGAAAAAATATTAACTAATAAACCCGTTATCGACACTCGCACCACGTCGTCGCGGGCTTCGCTTGGCTCGCGACGACTTTTTTGTTTCACAAACAAGTCATCGCAGCGCTTTGCTCCGCCATCCACTTCACTTCGTTCCGTTACATAGGTGCCGTCGCGCGCTTCCCGCGCGTCACCATCCACTTCACTTCGTTCCGTTACATAGGTGCCGTCGCGCGCTTCCCGCGCGTCGCCATGTCTCCTTTCCGCAATCCACTCCGCTTCGCTCCGTTACAGCGGAAGATCGCGCGCTTCCCGCGCGTACCATAGTCACGCTCGGGTTTTCTGCTCACTTGTTAACGCGTTCGCGACGAAAACCTGTCGCTACCAACATTTTGCGGGCAAATCCGTTATCAACGATCTTGCGTGATCGCCCCTTGCGGGCGATTCTTTTTTGGTATGTTATGATCAGGAGGGATTTGACCGAGCGCTCGCAAAAAACAGAATACCGGACGATTGAAAATGATGCTTGACATTCCCGTGCTCCTTTTGTATAATAATCGGGCACGGGGATGTAGCTCAGCTGG
>JAEESS010000098.1 GCA_016286445.1 Bacillota bacterium | reverse complement strand
TTCTTTCCGAGCGCGAGGCGCTTTTCAGCGCGGATTTATATGCGGCGAGCCGCCGCGGATCCGCGTTTCCGCGCATTTCCTGCTGATAGCCCACGACGTTGCTGACCACGTCTCTTTGCGCGGCCTGATATTTGGCTTCGCGATCGGCTTTTTTATCCGCCTGCATCGGTCCGGAAGCCGAGCCGGCGGAAACGGGGGACATCGCCGCAGCGGGTACGGCAACGGTCTGACCGGAGGCTGCTATTGCGCCTTCCCGGTCGGCGCGGGCTTCCAGAGCGTGATCGTTCAAAAATCCGCTTCCGGCGACCTCGCCGCGCGCCTGAGAGACGACATGGCTGATCTCGTGACCGAGAAGCGCCTGACCGCCGTAGCTTGAGAAGTCCAGCATGCCCGGCGCAAAGGCGATATTGCTGCCCTGCGTGACGGCGTTGGCTCCCGCGTCTTCCACTGCCTCGCTCTCGTACAGTTTTACAGCCGACAGATCCGCCCCGAAGGCGTTCTCCATCTTTTCACGCATGGCGTCCGGCAGATCGACCCGGTGCCCCATCTGCTCCTGCGTCGGCGTCACGGCGCCGGAACGCAGAGCGTCAAGAGAAGGACCGTGTGCGGCTTCCGCTTTCCCGGCGGAGCGATCTGCCTTTTTTCGGGTGGTATATGTGTAACTCATGTTTCGTTTCTCCCATCAGGATATCATGTTTGCTGTAAGATGCGCTGCCTGTTCGCGTCTCTTTTGCGTTCAGCGGCGACGGAATGCAGACGGTCGATGCTCAAAAGAGACTGCCGAGTCTGCTGCCCGGTCTGTATCTGCCGTTTCTGTAATTCTGCGCCTGTGCCTTTGCTGCGCTGTCGGCATTGGGATCGGCTAAAACCTGATCGAGTATTTCGCTGTTGAGCCGTGTGTCGATGTCTTCGTCTGCATTCGCGCCGATCACGCGCTCGTGACTGAGATTGGCGGCAGCCACAGCGTCCTTCAGATAGCTCTGCGTGTATCGCTTATTGTTCTTTTTCCACAGCCGATCGAGCACTCTGTCACCGATGGAACTGGTGCCCTGCAGTTTGGTTGTGTCTTCATTGGTCAACGCCTGTCGAATCAGGTACTCGTCCGTTCTCGCGGAGCTCAGCTGTGACTGCGCAGTCATATAGTCCTGATCGCGGGAGTATCCCTGAGGATTGGTGCGCTGCATCTGCGCCATCTTTACGAGAAGATCCGCCTGGCTGTTCATATTGTTGTTGAGCTTTCTTCTCGTGGCCTTGCTGGCCTGCATAGGCGAGGATGCGGGCGCAGCCGTGACGCCGGACATGGCAGTCGAAGGCGCGGAAATCTGTTGGCCGGAGGCTGCCATCGCACCTTCCCGGTCGGCGCGGGCTTCCAGAGCGTGATCGTTCAGAAAACCGCTGCCCGAGACCTCTCCTCTTGCCTGAGAAACCACGTGACTGATCTCATGACCGAGGAGCGCCTGACCGCCGTAACTGGTGAAATCCAGCATGCCCGGCGCAAAGGCGATATTGCTGCCCTGCGTGACGGCGTTGGCTCCGGCGTCTTCGACCGACTGGCTTTCGTAAAGTTTTACAGCCGACAGATCCGCCCCAAAGGCGTTCTCCATCTTTTCGCGCATGGCATCCGGCAGATCGACCCGATGACCCATCTGCTCCGGCGACGGTACGGCCGAGCCGGTGCGCAGCGCGTCAAGAGACGGGCCGTTCGGGGAAAGTCCGGGCTTTATACCCGTGTCGTTTGTCCGCTTTCGGCTGTCATACATATAGCTCATAGCAACCTCCTTATCTTCCTGACGGTAAACTGGTTTATTGCTCTTTCTGCGCTCCCGATCTGCTTCGGATCAATACTCCGCAAGCATGAGGAACCTGCGCTTGTCATTGTGCTCGGAAGATGCGGCATGGAGCGCCAGCATCTGACGTTGGTAGTAATTGTTTCCGGAATACCCTCCGTACCGTTCGAGATCGGTAAGCGCATCGGGCGCTGCCGGCGCTGCCGGTGCTGCCGGTGCTGCCGGTCTGACGGGCTGTTTCGGCTGGTTCGGAGGCCATTCCCGGGAAACAGGACCGGCGGAAGCTGTGGACACCGGCGCGTCCCCGCCTTCGTCCGCGACCGGAGACGCCGCCCGGACGTCGGTCGTGGAGACCGTTCCCGCGGGGTTTGCACCGGAGGGCTCCGCACTGACGTCATGAAGCAATTCATGCCTGGATGAATCTGCGCCGCCCGCAAGGCGCGCTTCCCGCTTTGCGGTTTCATCATTCCATCGGTCGACGATCAGGTGCTCCTTCTCCATGGCGTCGACGTATTCCTTCATCATTCCGAACCGGGTCCAAAGGGAATCGATCTCCTTTTTGCTCAGAACGTCGGAGAACGTACGATCGAGCATCTCTTTGGTCATGCCCCTGATTTTTTTCGCTATATTTGCGTCGATCTGCATTTTCGCGGGAAGACCGCCGTAGAAGCGGGTATATCCTCTTTTTCCGAACGCTTCCTTTTCCGCGGCTTCGCTTGCCTGACTTCCGAAGGTGAGGTCGTTGTCAAGCGTCTTCACGCTGATCTTTCCGTCCTCGTCCCTGCCGACGTGAAAGTTGCCGGAGTGCCTGTCTCTGTGGGTGGCGAGCGTATCCAGAAGGAACATTTCATTCATCTGCCGCTGGTAGTCGGGATCGGCTGCGTCCAATGTTTCAGCGCCCTTTCCGGTTCTGAGGAAGCTCTTAAACGCAGGATTTTTCGCGGTGGATTTGCGGACCATTTGCGTATCGCCGAGCCGGTCGCCCCAGTTTTCGCTGCGCGCATGACCTTCGATAAAGGTTGCGCTGTCCTCGTCGACGCGCCCTGTCGGAGCGTTCGGCCCATAATAGTTCCAGTGATACTCCTTCCAGCCGCGCCCTTTCGCCTCTTCCATCAGCACACCGTTCTGCGTGCGCCCCGATTGATCGCGATAGGTCGCGCGTTTCGCGCCGATACCGACGCTGGAACCCATCAGACTGCACAGGCGTGAGTAGGCGATCTCGCGGTCCGAGAGGGCGGGATCGGCTTTGTTCCCTGCATCGTCTTCGCGATGGATCCCTATGAGATTCATCATTTGTTTTTCGGCGTCCACGGATCGACCGGAGCGCAGGTTTTCCGGCAGGGACGGCTTAAAGTAGCCGGTTGCGCTCTCGCCCTCCGCGTCGGCGCGCTGGAACCGGTGGACCTCGTTGATAGCGCCGTGCTCGGAGAAGCTTCTGACACGCTCCTCCTGCGTGAGTTCTGTGCTTTTAAGACCCGCGTACTTTCTTTGGTCGTTTCTCGCGCCGGCGATAAAACTGTTCAGAAGCCCAAGCTGCTGTGTCCGATCCTGTTTGCGGGCGTCGTCTCCGACGTCGTCCTGCTCCTCGCTCTCAAGCACCGCCTTGTATCCTTCGAGACCGGAAACGGCGCTCTGATAGGCATTGCTCATCATGGCGTCATATGCAGCCTGTCCGCCGACATGCCCGCGGTTCTGGCTGACCACAGCCAACCCCTTCATTCCGGCAAGCATGTTTCTGAAAGCAGGACCGCGGCGCGGGTCGTCCAGATTCTTCATGCCGAGCATGAATCCGATGCCGGAGGAAGGAAGCTGATTTCCCTCCTGCGGCGCGGAGGTGAATTTGAAAGGATCCGCCTTTTTCTTGGGCTTTTTCAGCCCTGCCTGCATGGGCGCGGCAACGGACGCAGCGCCGACGGGGGAGAGCGGCGCCGAAGGCGGGGCAACGGTTTGCCCGGCGGCCGCCATTGCGCCTTCGCGGTCCGCTTTTGCCTCCAGGGCATGATCGTTCAGAAAGCCGCTGCCTCTCGCTTCGCCTCTTGCCTGGCTTACGACATGGCTGATTTCAT
Organism: Bacillota bacterium; assembly: GCA_016286445.1. Classification (GTDB taxonomy): domain Bacteria; phylum Bacillota; class Clostridia; order Christensenellales; family CAG-138; genus UBA3792. Next base: position 1,250 of record JAEESS010000098.1, on the reverse strand, counting down.
GGCCGAGGAGCGCCTGACCGCCGAAGCTTGTAAAGTCCAGCATGCCCGGCGCAAAGGCGATATCCGATCCGCGGGCAACGGCTCCGGCGCCGGCGTCGGCGACCGTTTGGCTTTCATAGAGCTTCACGGCGGAAAGATCCGTTCCGAAAGCGTTCTCCATCTTTTCGCGCATGGCTTCGGGCAGATCGACCCGGCGGCCCATCTGCTCCTGCGTCGGCGTTGCAACACCGGAACGCAGAGCGTCCAAAGACGGCTGATCCGGGGTCGTTTCCGGATGTTTCGTCCCGTTTTTCGCCCGTATTCGGTTGGCATACGTATAACTCATATCCGTCGTTAAAATGAACGCCTTTTTTCGTCGTCTTCTGAGGTCGCATCCGTTCCCGGCACGGAAGGACCGTGGTCGGAGTCAATGGCTTTATTATGCTTGACGCCCCAGGTCCTTCCCTCTGCAATCTTCAGGAAATCCTCGCCGTTGCTCACATACGGAGAATCGGCGGCGTGGAGCATCAGCATCTGGCGCTGATAGTAATTGTTGCCCGCATAACCTCCGGGTCTTCTTGCGTCTTCTCTTTCGTGGGACATTGCGCCGCCGGCAAGACTCGTTTCCCGCTTTGCGGTATCCTCGTTCCACTGATCGACGATCAAGTGCTCCTTTTCCATCTCGCCGACATATTGTTGCATCATCTCAAACCTCGACCAAAGGGACTCGATCTCGTTCTTGCTCAGCACGTCGGAGAAGGTTTTGTAGAGCATCTCTTTCTTCATGCCTTTGATCTTTTTCGCCATGTTTGCGTCGATCTGCATCTTCGCGGGAAGTCCGCCGTAGTTGAAAGATTGTCCGCGTTTGCCGAAAGCGGTCTGATCGGCCTGCTCGCTGCCGAAGCTGCCGAAGGTGATGTCGTTGTCCATGGTCTTGACACTGATTTTCCCGTTTTCATCCCGGTTGACGTGATAGTTTCCGGCATGCCTGTCTGTGTGGGTGGCGAGCGTGTCCAGCAGGAACATCTCGTTCATTTGACGCTGATAGTCGGGATCGGCGGCGTCCAATTCCTGCGCGCTGTCCTTGATGCCCAGGGTTCCCTGCACATAGTCCTGATCCTTCGTTGATTTGCGGACGATCTGTGTGCCGCCGAGACGTTCGCCCCAGTTTTTCCCGGGATGAGGCGTGCCTGCGACCGCCGGATCCAGACAGGTGTAATTCGTTTCGGCGTTCGGTCCGAAATACTGCCAGTTGTAGCTGAGCCAGGGTT
>JAEESS010000039.1 GCA_016286445.1 Bacillota bacterium | reverse complement strand
GGAGACCGCGGTTTTTGAAGATTCGGTCAACGGCTTAAAAGCCGCGCATGCGGGCGGATTCTTCTCGATCTGCGTGCCGGATCTCATCGACCCGGTCCCGCGGCTCGACTTTATGCCCGACGCGGTGCTCTCCGTCCTCGACGACGCCATTCCCTTGATCCGTGAAATCAACCGTGCAAACTGAGTTCCCATCCGCACCGGCGCTGTCCGGTGCATTCTTTTTTCAAGAATCATGTCCGATTTTCCGGTCTTCGGGGCTCATATAGGGTGAAACCGGTTTTGAGAGGTATCTATGGAACAACATGAAGCATTCAACCGCGTCTATGACGCAACGCGCGACGCGCTTTTACGCTGGCTTATTCCGCGCGTCCGGTCGAGCGCCGACGTCGAGGACCTGATGCAGGAAATCTATAAGCGGCTGTACCGGAAGATGAGCGGGTTCGGCATTCGCGAGCCGGAAAAATACGTGTTTGGCATTGCGAAAAAGGAGCTTGCAAAGTTTTATCGGCACAAAGCCATGAGAGAGACCTATGAAGCGCCGATCACCGATCAGCTTACCGACGAAGGCGAGGAGCCCGAAGATATCGTGCTCGATCGCGAAGCGGAACGGGAGCTTTGGGATCTTATCAAAACGGAGCCGCTATTAAGCTATCAGGCGTTTACGCTCTACTACGGGCTTTCGGTTCCGACCGACGAGATTGCAAAGGAGCTGAATCTTTCGGAGGACGCCGTTCGAAAGCGTCTCTCGCGCACAAGAGCCCGTATCCGAGCCTATCTATCGGAGCAGAACCGTTCCGAAACGGAACAGAAAGGAGTTTGATATGAACGAAAAGGAATTGTTTGAAACCGTTATCAAAAATCAAATCGTGGATGACGATAGGATAAAGCGCAATGCACGTACGGAGACGCCGCAGAAAAGAACAGCTCTTGACCGTATCCTGACGCCGGTACTCACCGCGGTCGCATCGCTTGCACTGATTCTTACCGTGACAATGATGATCCCGCAGGCACGCGCCGAGGTGCTCTCGTGGTTCAGCCCGGCAAGCGCGCGAGACTATCTTTCGCAGGATCCCGAGGATCGCGAGCCGGTTCCGGAGCTCGACGCCATGATCACCGCAAAGGATCTGAACCATACCGAAATCAAGGTGAACTACTGCGCCGACGAACCGTACTGGCGGGAGATCGGAGAGAACTTCTCCGCCACGCTCGGCGAAACGGTCTACGACGGAAATGCGATCTATATCTCTGTCGACTTCGACGGGCTGTCCGGCTATGCAATGTATGAAAACGAGTGGGGTGCGAATATAGCGCCCGGCGAACCAATGCCGACACTGCTTTCCGAAAAGGTCCCGCCCGAGAATGTGCACATGTTTTTTGACGACAACGCCGACGTATCCGCCTACCTTTCGGGCGCAAGAGAGTTATGGAACGGACCGGACAATTTCCTCCTGCTGACGCTTGCGGACGGAGAACAGCTTTCGGGCTGGATGGAGCTTGCAGGACGTCCGGTCGACTATGCGTTCCAGATGGCGTACTTTGACGAATTCGGCCATCCGGAGCATTTTACGGAGGAATCGGCAAAGGCTTTGCGGGAACGCGGATGGGAACATGTGAAAACAAACGGCATGCGCGCCGTCGCAGACATACATATCGCAGATCCCTCCGAATACCGGTTCCGGCCGGACAACGGCAAAACGCTTGCCGATTACATCGACGTGGACGGGTATCTTACGCTGCATGTGAACTATCAGGCGTCGATCGACCACGGAGAAGAAACGGAGACGAAGCTCGACGTCGACCTCGGCACGGTCAGGGTGGATATGAAAACCTGCAAGGACGTGAAGCAGCGCTATATCGAAATGCCTCCGGAGCCGATCGCGCTCTCAGGCGAAGCCGTTTTTTGCGGAAACACGTTTGATGCCGAGAATCGGTTCAGTGTGACAAACTATACGGCAAGCCTCGACGGCGTTATGCTGCGGGTCACCTCTCCTGGCGTTGTCGACATCTTCGGCGTGCGTGACCTCAAGATTCTCGTGTCCATGCCGGACGACTGGAGCGAGGAGATGAAATATGCCTTTGCCCGGAATCTTTCCTTTGACACGGTGATCGACGGCGATCTTGTCGTGAACTTCGGCGGCACCGCGGAACGCACTGACACCGGGAACTATCAGTTGAATCTCCGCATTGCAGACGTGATCCCGTTTGATCGCATCCACCGTATGCAGACGATCACGCTGACGCCGGCGCTCGATTTCATGACCGGGGCACATATCTACAAGGTCCTGCCGGATGGGTCGCAGGAGCTTATCAAGACCGTCCCGATCGCGCCGGACGGGTCGTTTTCCGAAAGCTCCGTGGAACGCGGAACGCCGGTCAGCTACAGTGGTGACCGGACCGTTTTGAAGGACTTTGCGATCACGCTGAGGGTCAGCGACGAAAAGTGACGACCGGGAGCGGCAGCAATCGCCGCTCCTTTTTCGTGCGAAAAATGTCGAATATATTCCCCTGCCCGCTTGCCTTTCACGCGCCGCTGTGTTATGATAAAGGAGCAAATTTCATACGGAGGACTCTGATCGAAATGAAGATCGCGATCATCGGCGGTACCAATATCGAAACGCTCCCGATCCGTTACAGGGAGCAGGCAGTTTCCACGCCTTACGGCGACGTCGTCGTGTTCAAGGGCAAGCTCAAGGAGGGCAACGAGGTTATTTTCCTCTCCCGTCACGGCATTCTCTACGCGCACGATCCGGGCGACATCAACTACCGTGCAAACGTCTATGCGCTGCATCAGATCGGCGTCACCCACGCGATCGGCGTGACCTCTGTCGGCGCGTGCGACTACTCCATGCGGCTCGGCGAGTACTGCCTCATCAACGACTTCATGGATTTCACCAAGGGACGTCCCTCCTCGTTTGAGCGTGAGCACCGTCCCGCGCTGCACACCGGCATGGAGAACGTGTTCAGTGAATCCCTGAATACGGTCTTGGAGGAGCTTATCCGCCAGCACGGCTTCCCGTATTCCGGCAGAGCCGTCTATGCCTGCCTCGAAGGTCCGCGCTTTGAGACCGCCGCGGAAGCCCGCGCGCTCCGCATGCTCGGCGCGCAGGTCGTGGGGCAAAGCATCGTGCCCGAAGCGCCGCTGTGCCGCGACCTCGGCATCGAATACGCAGCGCTCGGCATGATCACCAACTACAGCACCGGCATGACCGGCGTGGTCAACGACGTCGTGATTGAGCACGTCATGGACGAGAACCGCGAGGATATCTTCACCCTCTGCTTCGATCTCATCCGCAGAATGACCACCTACGCAGAATAAAACTCCAAAAACGATTCAGCGCCCCGCTTTTGCGAGGCGCTGTTTTTGTTATGCTTTACAGGATACGAAGCTCGTTCTGCTTGCCTTCCAAGGTCCAGCGCAGGACAAGTCCGTTGTCCGCGTCGACGGTGACGTCGGTCGCGTTCTCCATAAGATCGCGGACGTATCTGAACTGCGCCTTCTTTTCGTCGGTGTACTGATTCAGCGCGTCGGAGGTTAAAAGTATGCCGCCTAAAAGCGCGTTGACCGTGTAAAGCTTTTCTTTCTCCTCGGGCGTCAGCTTGCAGTTGCCCTCGCGCAGGAAGAAGACGTCCGGATCGCCCATGAACGCACGTTTTGTGAGCTGGCGGCGGAAGGTCGTATCCTCGATGGACTGCTTGGTCGAAACGCGCTCGCGGTGCGTGATCTGCATGAGCTTCGTGTCATTCCAGTCGAGTCCGACGTCGCAGCCCACACGGCAGTATTCGACGATGCCGAACGCCGGCCACAGCGGAACGCCGCAGCCTAAGATCTGCTTGCCGCGGCATGCCTTGCGGAGGATGTTCATCGCCCGGCACATGCGCGCGGCTCTGGATTCGGTCTCGGTGCCGAACGGCGCTGCGCCATAGAGGAAGTCGAGCTTCACAAGGTCGAAGCCCCATTCGTTCAGCACGCGGTCGAGGACCTTTCCGACATATGCCACGACCTCGGGATTGTCGATGTCGAGCGAATAGAAGCCGCCCCAGTTGCTGCCATCCGACCACGGTTTGCCGTCGTGCATGAGAAGCCAGTCCGGATGCTCCTCCATGAGCTTCGAGCCCTTCTGGCAGACGAACGGCGCAAGCCACAGCCCTGCGCGAAAGCCCGCCTCATGGATCGCGTCGGCGGCGTTTTTGAGTCCGTTCGGGAACTTCTTTGCGTCCGGCACAAGCCAATCGCCGACCGCGGTCTCCCAGCCGTCGTCGATCTGGAAGAGATCGCCCTCTTTTAGCAGCGATTTTGCGCCGACGAGATCGTCGGTGATCGTCGCGTCGTTGATGTCCTGATAGCGATTGTACCAGCTGGAATAGCCGAACATCTTTTTGTCGGTCAGCGGATGGACGTCCATCGCATTGAACCAGCCGTTGAAAACCTCCTGTTCGGTACCCTCGGCGATATAGAGGTCGAATGCGTGGAACTCGCCGTCCGCCTTCATGCCGACGCAGTCGCGCTCGATCGTAAGCTCGCCCTTCTTTGCGTTGTAGGTGAACAACGTATAGCCCGGGATCTCATCGATCGAACCGAACAGCAGGAACTGTTTGCCGTTTCTGAGATAGCACCACGATTCACCGTGCGTGATTCCTTTCTTATACGGATACTTCACGAAATGGTAGTCGCCGTAGCGGTTGATCTGAAACGCCCCGCGCAAAAAGCACGGCAGATGCTTTAAGCCGCGCGTGCGCCCGTTCACATCGTATTCCGGGCTGTACGTCCAGTTCTGATAGCCGTTATGGAAGATGTGCGTCGTTTCCTTGGCGGGCAGCGCAACCGTTGCCGTGACCTTTTTGAGCCGTGCGTTTTTCAGCGGTACGCGCACATGCACGACACCGTCCGCTTTGACGCTGCCGGTGACCGGCGCGCCGTTTTCCGTTTCAATCTTGTAGTTCAGGATCCGTTCCATACCGTTATTCTCCCTCCGTAATCGTAAAGTGGATCGAAATCGGAGCGGTCTGCTCCGAGGATATCGTTAAAACGCCCTCGCCGCCGTGTCCGACGGTTTTGACGTACGTTCCGGTCATGCCGCCCTCTGCCGTTGCGACGTCCGGACCGATCAGGCTGAGATCGCCCGAAACCGCAAACCGGATCGGCAGCTGCGCGTACGGCGCAAGGTTGCCGTTTCCGTCGAGCACGCGCACACGGACCGCCGCGGCGTCGTACCCATCGCCCTCCCGCAGCGCGGTATGGCTGACCTTAACCTCCAGATGCAGCTTTTTGCTCGGCTTCAGAAGGACCGACGCCGTGACCCTGTCGCCGTCCAGCGCGTCGAACCGCCATTCGGTCGCCGAGCCGCCCCAGTTGCCGACGTACTTGCCGTACAGCTCTTCACCGTCCGCCCAGCTGAGACGATAGCGCTTCATGCACCAGAACATGCGGAGCTTATCTGCAAGCGGCATCTTTTCGAGCCCGTACCTGCCCGCCGCCAAAAGCTCGCGGTGGAGCAGCTTTTCCTTCTTTCCGGTGATGCCCTCCTCGCTGATCAGAAGCTGTCCGATGAGATCGTCGATCTTCATCGGCGGATGCTTTAGACCCTTCCACGGTTCTGGCTGATAGATCTTCACAAGCTTGTCGTTCTTGTACAGCGCGACACGCTCGGCGTTCGTAAACGCCCAGATCTCGCCGATCTCGCCGGCGGGATAGTCGCCGATGCACATCGGCGTGCCGATCTCCAGCACGGTCTTACTGTCGCCCTGGCTCGCATACGCGGCAGCGGCAAGCTTCGGATTGCGGAACGCGTCCATCACGCCGTGATAGCACACGCGGTCGCCGGAGCCGAAGTCCTTGTGCGTCGGGTAGTCGAACATGCACCAGCCGAAGCAGCCCGCATGCTCACCGGACGACGCCGCAGCGTCGAGGGTGCGCGCGTGGCGCAGGGCGTGCATCTGCCGCTTGCTCCACGGGTCATAGGGCTTTGTCGGAAACATATGCCCGGAATGCTCGGAAATGAGATACCCTTTTTCGGGATCGGTCGTGATCTTGTCTTTTTTGCGGATCGGGTCCGAAAACTCAAACGGCTTAAAGTCGTTATACGCATAGACGTCCTCCAAAAGATGGCTCTTGACAAGATAGCGCACTCCCGAGGTCTGTCTGGAAGGATCGAGAAAATGCGCGAGCGCGTTGGTTTTTTCATAGAGCGCGTCGTTGTCGCGGCTCTCGTTGATGCGTACGCCCCACAGCACGATCGACGGATGGTTGCGATACTGCAGCACCATCTCCCGCACATTGTCGACCGCCTGCTCCTGCCAGTTTTCGTCCCCGATGTGCTGCCAGCCGGGGATCTCGGTAAACACCAAAAGTCCCAGCTCGTCGCAGGCGTCGATGAAATACTGACTTTGCGGATAATGCGAGGTGCGGACGGCGTTCACGCAAAGCTCTTCCCTGAGGATCCGCGCGTCCTCGCGCTGCAGACGTTCCGGCGCGGCATAGCCCATGTACGGATACGCCTGGTGCCGGTCGAGCCCTCTCAAAAACGTCCGAACGCCGTTCAGATAGAATCCATCCTTTTTGAACTCCGCGGTGCGGAATCCGAAGCGGGTCCTTACGACGTCCTGCGACTGCATGTCCGCATCGTAGAGCGTGGTTTCGAGCGTATACAGATTCGGCTCCTCCGTGGTCCACGGATGCGCGTCCTTTGCGCGCAGCGTCGTTGTCCAAACGAACAGGTTCTCCGGCGCTTTGACGACCGAATCGGAGTTTGCGTCCGCGTTTTCGGCGATGCACGTCCCCGCCTCGCTGAAGATCCGGTGCCGGACCATCGACGCCGGTCCGGAGACCGTGGTCTGCACCTTTGCGGTATGAAGGTCCGGCGTCTGTACGAATACGTTTGCGATGCAGCTTTGGCTGCGCACGTCGAGCCATACATCGCGGTACAGACCGCCGTAGGTCAGATAGTCGATAACGTAGCCGAACGGCGGGATCTCCGGATTCTCGGTCGAATCGAGACGCACGGCGACAAGATCCGTGCCGTCGAGCCGGACGGCGTTCGTGATCTCCGTGCGAAACGCGGTGTAGCCGGTGCGGTGCGTCATAAGCTCCTTGCCGTTCAAATAGACCGTTGCGATGTGCGCCGCACCGTCAAACTGCAGAAAGAGCCGCTTGCCGCGCATCGTTTCGTCAAGCGGAAGGACTTTGCGATAACCGTAAACGCCTTCGTAGTCCTCGGGTCCCGCATAGTGCTGCGGGAGCGGACGCGGGTTGTGCGGGAGCCGAACCTGCTCTCCCTCGCCTTCGCCGAGGCGAAAGCCGTTTGTCCACATCGGTGTAAACTCCCAGCCGTTGCTCAGTTTTTTCATCCGGACGGATCCTCCGTTTTCTTGATAGCTTATTGTACCATGAATCCGTATGCGAAACAAGGCGAAACAACGAAAAAGCGGACGGAAAATCCGCCCGCTTTCGGGAATTGCTTTCTGATTATTCGCCGTAGATGAGGTTCTTCTCGGTCTCCGGATCGAAGAAGTGCATCGCTTTGCCCTCGAAGGTGATGTAGAGTTCCGCTTCGCTCTCCTCGAGGTGCTCACGCTGCTCCTGATCGAGATCGATGGTCGGAACACGCACGATCCAGCGCGTGCCGTCCTCGGTAATCACATGCAGATGCAGCTCGCTGCCCATCATTTCCTTGACCTCCAGCTTGCACGGGATGTGATCCTCTGCCGGACCGTCTGCAAGCAGGATATGCTCCGGACGTGCGCCGAGCAGGATCTCTCCGCTCTTAACGCCCTTTTCCGCAAGCAGTTTTTCCTTTTCGCCGGTGACTTCGATCTTTACGCCGCACGGCGTGACGAAGTAGCGATTGCCTTCCTTCACGAGGTTGGTCTTCAGGACGTTCATCTTCGGTGCGCCGATGAACTCTGCAACGAACAGATTGCTCGGCTTTTCAAAGACTTCCATCGGGGTGCCGACCTGCATGATGTAGCCGTCCTTCATGATGACGATACGATCGCCGAGCGTCATAGCCTCGGTCTGGTCGTGCGTGACGTAGATGAACGTGGTGTCCAGCTTCTGACGGAGCAGGATGATCTCGGCGCGCATCTGGTTACGGAGCTTTGCGTCGAGGTTACTGAGCGGTTCGTCCATCAGGAAGACCTTCGAGTCGCGGACCATTGCTCTGCCGATCGCGACACGCTGACGCTGACCGCCGGACAAAGCACGCGGCTTTCTCATCAGATACTGGGTGATGCCGAGGATCTCCGCCGCATTCGTGACCTTTGCATAGATCACATCCTCCGGGACCTTCTTGAGCCGCAGGGAGAACGCGATGTTGTCATAGACCGTCATGTGCGGATACAGCGCGTAGTTCTGGAAGACCATCGCGATGTTGCGGTCCTTCGGCTGCAGGTCGTTGACGACCTCGCCGTCGATCTCAACCGTACCGCCGCTGATCTCCTCAAGACCCGCGACCATACGGAGCGTGGTGGATTTGCCGCAGCCGGACGGACCGACGAACACGACGAACTCCTTGTCCTTGATGTCGAGGTTGAAGTCGTGTACGGCGACAACATTGTTATCGTAAACCTTTTTTACGTTTGTAAGTTTTACACTTGCCATATCGGTGTACTCCTTTTCTTCTCGTTAGAGTTCGGGCTTAACCCTTGACCGCGCCGCCCGTGACGCCTTCTACATAGTATCTCTGCAGGCACATGAACAGGATCACGACGGGGATCGCAACGACCACACCGCCTGCGCAGAACATGGTGTAGTAGTTGCTCGTCATTGTGCTCGTAGCCAGCCAGGACTGCAAACCGACTGCAACGTTGTATGCGCTCGGCGTAACGCCGGAAACGTACTTTGCAAATACGAAGTCGCCCCACGGGCCCATGAACGCGGTCAGAACCGTGTAGATGACGATCGGCTTCGCAAGAGGCAGGATGATCTTGAAGAGGACCTGCGCTCTGGTCGCGCCGTCGACACGCGCCGCTTCGTCCAGCGATTTCGGGATCGTATCGAAGAAGCCCTTCGATACATAGTAGCCCATGCCGCTCGATGCAACGTACACGAGAATCAGGCCGGGGATGGCGTTTGCGCCCGCAAGGCCGATGTCCTTCAATACCTGATACAGGATGATCATGGCGAGCATGCCCGGGAACATGCCGAGGATCAGCATGAACTGCATCATCGGCTTGCGCAGTTTGAAGCGGAAGCGCGACAGCGTGTAGGACATGCACAGCACGATGACCGTCTGTACCACCGCGACGACAAGCGCGATGATGAACGTGTTCAGATACCATCTCGGGAAGTCCGATTTCCACAGATTGACGTAGTTGTCAAAGCCGAATTTGATCGTAAGACCTTCTTTAATGGCTGCTTCCGGGTTCGAGAACAGATAACGCGTCATGCCGGTGGGCTGTACGCGGAAGGACTGGATTACGATGCAGACGAACGGGATCAGCCAGATCACGCTGATGGCGACCAGTATGATGTGGATGACCGTGTTGCTGATACGCGACGCAGCCTTCAGACCCATGTGTCTCTTCATAGAGGCGGTGTTTTCGTTCGTTTTCATTATTGGAAATCCTCCTCATTCTTGACCGACGGAAGCACGCTGTATACAACCAGCGAAATGACGCCGACCACAATAAAGACGAGAATACCGATGACGGAAGCCAGATAATACTGCGAGCCGTCCGCTGCCGTACCGGTCTGGGTGATCTTGAACAGCCACGTGATCAGAAGATCGGTGTAGCCGACGTTGCCCGCCGCGCCGGACGCCGCAGGATTCGTCGGACCGCCGCCCGTCAGCAGGTATATGACGTTGAAGTTGTTCATGTTGCCCGTAAAGCTCGTAAGGAGGTACGGACCGGTGATGAACAGCATGTACGGAAGCGTGATCTTAGAAAACTGCTTCCAGCCGCTTGCGCCGTCGATCTTTGCGGATTCGTACAGGTCCGCCGGGATGTTCATCAAAATACCCGTTGCGATCAGCATCAGGTACGGGATGCCGATCCAGATATTGATGATGATAACCATGATACGGGCAAGCACCGGATTGTTGCCGCCGAGGAAGTCGATCGCCTTGTCCGGCTGGATGATGCCGAGGTCGATCAAAAAGCCGTTGACAAGACCGTTCAGCGTGAACATCTTGGAAATGTACAGCAGGGAGATGAACTGCGGGATCGCGATCGTCATGATCAGAATGGTTCTCCAGACCTTTTTGAGGTGGATGCCCTTCTTATTGATCGCCATTGCGACAAGGATGCCGAGGAAGTAGTTCGTAAACGTTGCAAACACCGCCCAGATCAGCGTCCACAGCAGGATCTCACCGAACGTCGCGGAGTAGTTGACGCCGCCGACGTCCCAGGAGAACATGGTCTTGAAGTTTTCGAAGCCGACCCAGTGGAACAGACCGTTGTTCATGCCGTCGTTGATCGAAGAATAGTTCGTGAACGCAACCAGGATCATGAACACGATCGGCATGACCGTAAAGATCAGGATACCGAGCGTCGGCAGCGCCAGAAGCGTCTTGTGGAACTGATCGTCGACGAGAGACTTCAGATCGTCTTTGCCGCTCTTTAACGGCTTGCCGGAACGGAGGATGTCTTCCGCGATCTTGTTCTGCTTGATGTTGGCATACCAGGTGTAGATGAACGCCACGCAGAAGAAGATCGTCAGCACGCCGTACAGCAGGATGCGGAACGACTGGTCGCCGGGTGTTGCAACGTAGGTGTCCAGAACCTCGTTATACGCGCCGTGCGGGTCAGGCGCGACCTTGCCGAGCGAAGGCAGCATGGAGAGCCAGTACGCGCCGCCGCGCGGCAGAACCATGTAAACGATGAAAACGATCTCGAAGAGCAGGAACAGGAGTCCTCTCAGGATCTGGCCTCTTGTGATGTTGCCGAAGCCCATCACGACATAGGAGACCTTGGTCTTCCAATCGCCGTGGATGAACGTCTTTACGATGTCCGCAAACCATTTGCCGATGCCGACAAAGAAGTTTGCGATCTTTTTGCCGATGTTGGAGAAGAATTTGGCTGTGGAATGCTCACTCGTCTTCTTGATGTATGAGCCGCTGTTCACGACCTTTTTGTTGTACTGCGCGGTGCGGATCATTTCCTTGATGCCCATGTACAGCAGGATGACGCCGCCGATCACGATGATCGCCGTAAGCACCGCCCAAATCCAAAAACCGTCTTCGCCGTACTGATAGGGCGTCAGGATCGATTTCTTGATCTTCGGAACAAGTACCGAAGCGACCAGCCACGAAATCCCTGCGAGGATGACGCCGAGTACGGTTTTCACGACCCCGGGGACGATCTTTTTCTTATACATTTACTACCCTCCTTATCACAACCGAGAGGAGAATCCGCCGTCTGAACGCATTCAGGCGCGCGGTTCATAAACCCATTCCCGAAAAGAACGGTTGGAGCCGCATTTGCGGCTCCAACCGGAATCCGTTCGAATCGGATCCGGTAAAGCTTTTTAAAGCATTTTCGGATCGTTCCGAATCTTTATTATTCTGCTGCCGCCAAGGTCAGCGTCATGTTGTTGAAGTCGAGCGTGACGATGTAGTTGCCGTCTGCTTCAACCGACAGGTTCTTGCCGCCCATCTCCATATCAAGGCCGAAGTTCACTGCCCAATCGCCGTCTGCACGGACTTTGAATTCATTGCCCGCCTTGAATGCGATGGGTTCGGACACATACAGACCCGGCTCCTTCTCGGTCATTTCGACGTCGGTGTTCCAGTCGCTGCCTTCAAAGCTGCCGATAACACCCCAGGAGCTCTTGCCGTAGCCGATCTCAACGCTGTCTTCATTGACCATGAAATCGATGACGTATGCGCCGTCGCCGGATTCTGCCTTGAAGTTGGTCTGACCGTCCAATGTAGGCCCACCGTTCTCATCGAGACCGTAGTTCAGCTTCCAATCGCCGTTTGCACGAAGCTTGAACTCTGCGCCGTCCTTCAGATTGACGACCGCATACCAGTGGTTGTTCTCCTTGTTGAAGAACATCGGGAAATCGGTATCCCAGTTGGTGTCGCCGATCTGGCCGATCACCGCCCAGGTGTCATTCGCTTCCGCACCGGGTTCGGGCTCGGGTTCGGGCTCCGCTTCAACCGCCGCGCCGCTCTCGTCGAGCAGTTCGAGGGTCATGTTGTTGAGGTCGAGCTTGACAGTGTACTTGCCGTCTGCCGGAACCTTGATGTTTGCGCCGTTCTGTTCGCAGTTCTCGCCGTAGTTGAGATCCCAGCTTGCGCCCTGACGAACTTTGAATTCCTCATCCGCATGAAGCTCGAGCGTTTCGGACACGAACACGCCCGCTTCAACTTCCTTCATCGGGAAGTCGGTATCCCAGTTGGTGCCGCAGATCGCGCCGATGACGCCCCATGCGTTCTTCTCTTCCTCGGTCATGGTGAACAGAGCCGAGATCTTGTCGTAGTAGTTCTGCAGTGCCTGCTTGAGGCCGTCTTCGTCGGTCGCTGCCTTGACGTCATCACCGATGACCTTTGCGATATCCCACCAGGAGCCGTGGATCTGACCCTGCATGGTTGCGTATTCCTTCTGTGCATAAACCGCCGCAAGACCCGGATGCGCCTTGACTGCGTCGTTGTTCATCGCATTAATGTTGGACGGACCCCAGGAAAGCGCTTCGAAACGCTCCATCTGGCGGGTCTCGTCGGTGAGGAACTGCGCGAGCTTATGCAGCGCTGCAGCGCGGACCGCATCGTCCTGCGATCTGACGCCCATCAGCTTATAGCCGTTGAAGGAACCGAGGTGGTATTCCTTGCCGTCCACTTCGAAGGAGGGCAGGTCCGCAACGCCCATGTTGTCGCCCAGCAGCTTCTGCACGGCTTTGTAGTCCCAAATACCGTCGATAACGATTGCCGCATCGGATGCGAAGTTGTCCGCTTCATGAGAGCTCAGATGATACGGGGAGTCAACGAGCTTCTTCATGCCCTTGGCGGCAATGAGGCCCTCGGGGCTGTTGAACGTATCCGTAACGGACTCGAAGGAACCGTCGTCAGCGGTCTTCCATTCGGATTTGCAGCCGGTTGCGAAGAACCAGGACGCAATGTACCATGCGGAGGTCTGTACCTCGAAGCAGAAGAACTTCTGTGCCGCTTCGCAGTCTGCGATCAGCTTTTCGAGAGAGTCAATGTCTTCCTCGGGGATAACGCTCTTGTCATAGTACATGAAGTAGCCGTTGTCCGCCGTCATCGGGTACGCATACATCGTATCGCCGGAGGTCACAGCCGCAACAGAGTCGGGGTCGTTTGCCGCCTTGACCGTCTCAGCAGCCTTGTTGCCGAGCTTGTTCAGAGCGCCGCCCTGGACGAGGCGCGCAAACTGGTCCTGCGCAAAGCAGAAGAGGTCTGCGCCTGCGGAAATGTCGACAAGCATATTGTCCGCCGCGTTCGCTTCGGAAACCGGGTTGACCGTCGCATTGAACTTGATGCCGTCGGTGTTCGTGTTGTTGAAGTCTTCGATCTGCTTCTTGGTCAGATCGACTGCGTCCTCGCCGACCCAGACAGTGATGTCATAGGTGCCGGCGAGCTCCGTGCTCGTGCCGGTGTTTGCCGGACCTTCGGTGCCTTCGTTGCCCTTACCGCAGGCGACGAGAGCCAGCACCATTACGAGTGCAAGGAGAATTGCCAATGTTCTTTTCATAGTATCCCTCCTATTAATTTTGATATTCGGTGTCCGAATATCGGAATGAAAAGACTCCCACCCGGAATCGTCGCGGTATGTTCGGACATACCCCCACGATCCCATGATGTAACTATAATATACTCATTTTTGTGTTCGTTGTCAACCGGTTTTTATATATTATTCGTCAAAAAAAGTGTTGCTTGTCCATACAATTTTTTATTCCTGCCGGTTCAGAAGCGCATCGTCGATCTTGCCCCAGGCGCCGTTCCCCGCGCCGGAGCATATGACCGAGATGCCGACGGTGACCGTCTGTCCTTCCCCGACCGCAATGCCCGTGACCGTCTGCGTGTCCCAGTTTCCGTAGGACGTGATCTTCATCGGCGTCCGTCCGGCCTCGACGCCGTCGACCAGCGCATAACAGTATATCTCCGTATCGCCCGCGTCTCCGCCCATGATCGAGATCGTGAACGCATATGTGCCTGCAGGCAGATCCTTTACCTCCTGGAAGAGCGAGAAATCGACCGAATCCTTCTTTGCGCTCCAGAAATGCATATGATAGGTGCCGTTCAGAGAGTCTGTGATCTTGTTTTCGATATAGAGCTGGTCTGCGCCGCCGCGATCCTCTGTCTGCCAGGGGTCGGCGACGCCGTCCTCGAAGCCGTAGTTTTTCAGATAATTGAAGCTGATCATGGACACCGTGAGACGCGCCGGAAGCCCTTCCGCCTCGCCCATGAACGCATAGGTCTTGACGCCGCCCGCGTACATCGCTTCGAGATCGGCGTCCGTGACGTTCCACTTGACCGGGACCGGAACGAGCTCGTTGCTCGTCAGAATCGCGTCGACCGTTTCGGGAAGCTCGATCGTGCCCTTGAGATCGACCTCGATCGCCGTGTCGCGGATCGCGTCCGCCCGCGGCTCGATCTCGTTGCCGTAACGCACAAGGTTCCATACCTTCAGCGATTCCAGCGGACGTCCGTCCGGACCGAACATTGCCTGGTTGTCGACCGCGCAGCCGCCGTAGTATTTGCCCGCGTCGTCCGGGTCGTAGCCACCGGCGCAGCTCGACGCCCAGCCGGAGCCGTATTTCTCCCATTTCTCGTGATTTTCCTCCCATGAGTTCATGCCGACCGTGATCCATGTGCCTTCCCAGTAAACCACGCCGATGCCGTTCTTCGTATGCGCGACCGTATCGATCACACTGCGCACATGGTTCGCCTGCGCCTGCACGGTGAAAGGATAGTCTTTTACGATGTTTGCGGTCTCGTCCGAGATCGTGTTGCCGGAAAAGTCCGTATCCGCGCCGGTGTAGGCATAGGAGGTCTCCATGACCATGACCTTTTTGCCGTAGGTTTCGGCAATGCCGTTCAGCACGGTCTGCAGATTTTCAAGCGTGCCGTGCCAATAGGGATAATAGGAAGAAGCGAGCACGTCGTAATCGACCTCGAAGGTCTCCAGCTTCTTCGCAAACCCGTCGTACGCGCCTGCGCGCTCCGGATTCGCCAGATGAACGGCGATCAGCGCGTCCGGAAAGACCTCTCGGACTGCTTTGCTTCCCGCCTGCATCAGCCTTGCGATGTTCTCGAAGTGGCTCTCGCCGCACAGCATGCTGTTCGTTTCGTTGCCGAGCTGGACCATGCCGACGGCGACGCCCTCGGATCTCATTTGCTGCAGGGATTCCCGCGTGAACGCATAGAGGGCGTCCGCCTTGGTCCGAACGTCCATGTCCTTCCATGCCTTCGGAACCATCTGCTTGCCCGGGTCCGCCCAGAAATCGGAATAGTGGAAGTCAACGATCAGTCGCATGCCGTACTTCGTCGCCCGTCTGCCGATCTCGATCGCCTTCTCGACGTCGTTGCTGCCGCCGCCGTAGCCGTTTCCGTTCGCGTCGTACGGATCGTTCCACACGCGCACGCGGATATGCGTGATCCCGTTTTCGGCAAGCGTCTTGAACACGTCCTGCTCCTCGCCCGCAAAGTTATAATATGTTACGCCGCTCTGCTCTTCGGCGATCACCGAAGAAGCGTCCATGCCCAGAATGAAGTCGTCGGGCAGGTCCTCCACCTTCTTCACATACAGCGAGCTGCCCTCGATCTTTTCGGTCGGGATCACGTTCTCGACCTCGATTTTGTTTCCTGCGCAGCCCGAAAACAGCAGTGCCGCCGCCAGCAAAACAATCCACCTCTTTTTCATCGTATTCCTCCCGTTACTGTAGTTTCAGAAAATGCCGCGCGATCGTGATCGCGGCGTCGTCCTGCGTACCCGTATGTATCGAATCCTTGTTGAAGAACAGCCAGCAGCGCTCGTGCGGGATATAAAAGATCAAATCGCCGCCGACGTTCCGTCCCGTTTCCTCGTCATAGACCAGGATCCCGTACGCCTGTCCGTCCGATTCATAGAACGATTCGCCCGGAAAATCCGTGCGATCGATCGGCGCGAAGGAAGCGAGGTATTCCTCCGCCTTCGATTCCGGAATCAGATAGAGATCGCCCTTCAGAACGGACGACATATCGAAGAGCATGCCGTCGAACGTCTGCGCATCCACCCGCAGGATGCCTTCCGGCAGATCCTCCTCCAGCACGATCGAAAGCGCATTATGATCAAGCTTCGGAAGATCCGCGTAGATCACGACCTTCTTGCCTGCAGGCGCGGAAAACAGCAGTGTGAAGATCCACGCCCAAAGGACCGCGGACAACAGCGCCCACAGGATATAGCGGTACCAGTTTCTCAGAATCTGCTTAATCATCGCCGTTCACCTCGTATGCGACGATATAGTCGTAAACCGTTTCCGCCGTGCCGGTAAACGCATCGGGAAGCTTGTCTGCCCGCTGTTCGCTGACCGAAAGGATCCGCTCGCGCTCGCCCTCCTGCATCAGCACCTTCCGGACATGCATGCCGTTCCGCATGTGGCGCACTTCGTCGGTTTTGCGAAAGCTGCCGCGCTGCACCGCGCGCGGTTCGTTCAGCATCAGTTCGCAGTGGCGAACGTCGGCGTTTGCGCCGCCGAACGGACCGTGCAGGATCGTGATGACGATCCAGCCCGTCAGGATCGACACTCCGATCGTCAGGGGCAGCAGCAGACCTTGGTTTTTACGCGTGGCAAGCACGCACAGCAGAATACAGACCGAAAGCCCGATCCCGCCGATGCACAGCATCGCCGTTCTGAGCTTCTTTTTCCGTCTGTGTTTTTCGGGAAGCGATCCCGCATCATATAATTCGACTCGTTTCATGGGCTCAGTATAACACGTTTTTGCGTACAGCGGAAGCGTATTCTTGACAAATACGCAGAAAAAATATACTATTATTCTGTAAATCAGAGAAAAGGGAGATGTTGTTTTGTGAAATCAGGTATCAGAGTTCTGTCCGTCATGCTGGTCCTTGCGCTGCTTCTTTCCTTCGGCTGCGGCAAGCAGGAGAGCGAATCCGCATCCGGCGAATATGCGATCACCGACCCGAAGCTCCTCGGTGCCGTGCCCGCAGAGGACAATGCGCGCGTGTTCTATGAGATCTTCGTCGGCTCGTTCTCCGATTCGGACGGCGACGGAATCGGCGATCTTCGCGGGATCATCAATCGCATGGATTACCTGAACGACGGCGATCCCGATTCCGGCAGATCGCTCGGCATCGAGGGTATCTGGCTGACGCCGATCTTCTCCTCGACCTCCTATCACAAATATGACGTTGCGGATTACTATGCCGTCGACAAGAGCTTCGGCACGCAGGAGGATCTGGACGAGCTGATCGCGCTGTGCCACGCGCGCGGCGTCAAGCTGATCCTCGACCTGCCGATCAACCACACGGCAAGGGCGAACGAATGGTTCAAGAACTTCACCCGCGCGCATCGCGACAACGACCCGTCGAACCCGTATTACGACTGGTACTGCTACTACACGCAGGGCGAATCCGTTCCGGCGGGACGCACGTTCTCCGCGCTCTCCGGCACAAACATCTATTACGAGTGCAACTTTGACGGCGGCATGCCCGAACTGAACTTCGACAACCCCGCCGTGCGCGAAGAGCTTTTGAAGGTCGCGCGGTTCTACCTCGACCGCGGCATCGACGGCTTCCGTTTCGATGCGGCAAAGTACGCGTATTTCGGCGATCACGATTCGAGCGTCGCGTTCTGGGTGGAGTATCTCGACACGCTGCGCAAAGAATATCCCGGCATGTACACGGTCGCGGAGGTCTGGGACGGCGACGGCATCACCGACCGCTACTACCCCGCCACCAACTGCTTCAACTTCACGGTTTCGCAGCAGGAGGGACTCATTGCCGTCGCTGCGAAGAACGGCGATGCGGGCAAGCTGACAAAGTATGTGGAATCCTACCTGCATTCGATCGACGGAAAGAATCCGGATGCGATGTTCGTTCCGTTCATCGCAAACCATGACACGGACCGCGCCGCGGGTTATCTGCAGACCGCAAACGGCTTTATGCAGATGGCGGCAAACCTCTATATTCTCGGTCCGGGCTCGCCGTTCATTTACTACGGCGAGGAGATCGGCATGCGCGGCTCGCGCGGCGGCGCGAACACCGACGCAAACCGCCGTCTTGCGATGATCTGGGGCGACGAGGACACCGTCAAGAATCCGGACGGCTCCACCTATGCGGCAAGCAGCCAGATCCAGCACGGCGTCAACGAGCAGATCCAGGACGAGAACAGCCTCTATACTTATTATAAAAAGCTGATCATGATCCGCAAGGCAAACCCGGCGATCGCACGCGGCGAGTACCGCGCGGTCTCCGTGGAGGGAACGAAGGTCGGCGGCTTTATCTCGACCTACGAGGGCAAGACCGTTCTTGTTCTGCACAACCCGAGCACCTCAACGCAGACGGTCGATATTTCACAGTTCGGCAGCTTCAGCGAGCTCAGCGCCTTCATCGGCTTGGAAGACGTGACGCTCTCCGGCACGACCCTGACCCTCGGCGGGCAGACGAGCGCCGTCCTCTATTGAGCCTTCTCCCCAAAAATACGGACCGTCCCGATCACCGGGACGGTCCTTTTTGATCGCACATGCCTGCATTGGGGAGAGGATACGGCTGCGCGAAACCGAAATGCGTTTATCGGACAAGGGTGCGCGCTGCCCGCAGGAGGAACATAAAAGCCTGACGGGCGGCGCCGCCCTTTACGGAGGAAACATTGCTTTTCTGTCGTTATCATACACTTCAAATGCGTCCAAAACGTCACAAAGATGTTATATAGTTGTAACCAAGTTGTAAAAACCGGCTTTTTTTCGTGAAAAGCCGCGCTCGCCGCGTTTTCCTTCCGGTTTATGGGACAGATCGGGTGCGATACTGATCCCGCAAAGCCGGAAAGGAGGAACCCGATATGGCAAAGAAGACAGACGGCAAGCTGAAGATCCTGTATGTAAAGGACATTTTGGAGCACGACCTGGAGGCAGGTCAGACGATCTCAATGCGTGAGATCCTGCTGAAGCTTTCGGAGCGCGGGATCCCCGCCGAGCGGAAGAGCGTGTCGGACGACCTGCGGCTCTTAAGGCAGTACGGGCTTCCGGTCGTATGCATCCGGCGCGGAAAAGCAACGGTATATACGCTGAAAAAATCGACCTGAACCGTGGACAAAGCACGGGAAAAGCGGTATACTGGTATCAAATCAAATAAAGGAGAACGAACATGCAGGCAAGAAAAGACTTAGACCCGAAATTCCAGTGGGACTTTACGCACATGTACGAAAGCGACGAAGTCTGGGAGGCGGAGCTCTCCGCAGTCGTTTCGGAGCTGCCGAAGATCGCGGCGATCGAAGGCACGTTGGGAAGCTCGCGCGAAAGCTTCAAGGCTGGCATCGACACGATCAACGAGATCGCGCAGAGACTGGAAAAGGCGTATATCTACGCGAACCTCCACCGCTGCGCCGACGGCTCCGAGCCGAAGCATCAGGAGATGGACGGCAAGGCGACGAGCGCCTTTGTACAGTTTTCGACGATGGTCGCGTTCATGGAACCGGAGATCCTTGCGATCCCGGAAGAAACGCTCAACGAGTTTCTCGCGCCGGACGAAATGAAGTCCTACCGCTTCATGATCGAAAACATCGCCCGTTCCCGCGCACACTGCCTCGACGCGCAGCGCGAGCGCATGCTGGCGATGATGGGCGACGCCGCGCAGACGCCGATGGATGCGTATGAAATGCTGACGAACGTCGACATGGAGCTGCCGAAGGTCCACGACGCGGAGGGCAACGAGGTCCAGCTGACCGCGGGCAACTTCGGCGTGTTCCGCGAAAGCCCGGTAAGAAGCGTCCGCGAGGAAGCGTTCAACGCCATGTTCGGCACCTACAAGAAGTACATCAACACGTTCGCCGCGCTCTACGGCGGCAACGTCAAGCAGGATCAGTTCAACGCAAACGTGCGCAATTTCGCAAGCGCATGCGAAGCGGCGCTGTTCCGCAACAACATTCCGGTCTCCGTCTATGACAGTCTGATCGAAGCCGTGCACGAGAGTCTGCCGACGATGCGCGAGTATCTTGAGCTGCGCAAGGAGGTCCTCGGACTTTCCAAGATCGACATGTTCGATCTCTACTGCCCGATGGTCAAGGACGTCGACTTCAAGGTCCCGTTCGAGGAGGCGAAGAAGATGGTCAAGGCGGCGACGCTGCCGCTCGGCGAAGGCTATCAGAAGCTTCTGGACAAGGCATACTCTGAGAACTGGATGGATGTTTACGAAAACAAGGGCAAGCGCAGCGGCGCGTTCTCCTGCGGTGTGTTCGGTGTGCATCCCTATGTGCTTCTGAACTACACCGACGCGCTGGACGATGCCTATACCGTCGCGCACGAGCTCGGTCACGCGATGCACTCCTATAAGTCCGACAACACGCAGGACTACATGAACCACGATTACTGCATCTTTGTCGCCGAAGTCGCCTCGACCGTCAACGAGGTCCTGCTGACGAAGTACCTCCTGAAAACCGAGACCGACAAGGCGCGCCGTGCGTATGTGCTGAACCACTTCCTCGAGGGCTTCCGCACAACGCTGTTCCGTCAGACGCTGTTTGCGGAGTTCGAGCGCAAGGCGCACGAAGCGTACCAGAACGGCGAGCCGCTGACCGCTGAGAAGCTGACCGCGATCTACCGCTCGCTCGTCGAGCTCTACTACGAAGGCGCCGAGGTGCCCGAGAACATCGCCTACGAATGGGCGTATATCCCGCACTTCTACACTGCGTTCTACGTCTTCCAGTACGCAACGGGCTTCTCGTCCGCAGTGGCGATCGCGTCGCACATCGTCGAGACCGGCGACGCCGAGGGCTATCTCAAGTTCCTCACCACCGGCGGCAGCGACTATGCGCTGAACGAGCTGAAGCTTGCGGGCGTCGACCTTACGAGCCCGCAGCCGGTCAAGGACGCGCTGAAGGTCTTCGGCGATTCCGTCCGCGAGCTCAAGACGCTGCTGAAGGAGCTGTAAGCGCCGCGAGCCGTATATCCCGTCATACTGAGCCGCCGAAGGGCGGCTCTTTTCCGTACTTGCGGGGATTGTCGCCGCGTGCTATAATAAAGGATATGAAACAGCATTCTATTTGGAAACCGATCCTTTTGATCCTGCTCGCATGCCTCATGCTCGCGTGCAATATGCCTGTACAAACCGGCGAGGCGTTGGAAACGGCGGCGCCGGTCGAAACGCCTGCGCCCGTCGCGGAAACCGAGATCAGCGCGGAAACGGTCGCGACCCCCGTCATGACGGAAGTCCCGCTGCCGACGCTGCCGCCGACGCCCTCGCCGACCCCCGAGCCGACGCCGACGCCCGAGCCGACCCCTTCGCCCACGCCGGAACCTGATCCGATCACCTTTACGGAATCGGTCGATATGCCCATGCCGGACCCGAACAGTCCGATCATGAGGGGACATCCGTTCCGCATCGACGGCACGGTGCAGTCGATCGCGCCGCTTCTTCGGGTCTATGCGTGCGTAAAGAACAGCGGCGGCAAGGTCGTGATCGAGGCGGAGCAGACCTTTACAGAAAGCGAAAACGTGACGGAATGCCGGCTTTTTGATCTGACGTTCTCGAAGGAGATCGACTGCATCTCCGAAAACCTGCGCTTTGAAAAGCTCTCCGCGGGAAGCTACGTTCTCGAGATCTCCGCCGAGGACGCGCAAGGACACAGCGCGGACCTCGTTTCCGCGAACCTTACGGTCACGTCCGATAAAAAGGTACAGCTCCTGCCGAACAACCTCCGCGGCAATTACACGACCGCGCTTGCGTTCTTCGGCTCGCCGGAGCGGTTCATGTTCTGCTACTCGTTCAAGCCCGACGGCAAGCGGATTTCGGTCGACAGTGACTGGCTCAGACAGTACGACGCCAAGGCGACCGTGATCAACGGCAAAAAATGGGGCTGCCATATCGACGCCGTGCCGTACTTTGAACAGGCGGGACGCTACATGGAAAATACCTATATCCGCATACACGGCGCCAAGCTGGACACCGGCGCGGTGCGTCTTGCGGACCTCGTCGAAATGAACGGAACGACCGTGCGCCGGTTTGTCAACTCCGGAGATTTTGTGAGCCACCACTCCTTCGGCACTGCGGTCGACATCAACGCGTACACGCCGAGCCATCGCAACGTCCTCAGTAACCGCGAAAAGATCTACCATGAAGTCACGGACAATCTGACCTACAACGGCATTGAGGAATACAAGGGTCAGCTTGTTTACGACTTCACCTATACCGGCAGCGCGTCGGCAGACAAAAAAGGCGTACCCGAGCCGCTGATGAACTACCTGCTTTACGAGCTTGCCTTCTTCCGCGCCGGGTTCTCCTGGGGGCTTTACTATCCGCATACCTGCGACGGCATGCACTTCTCGCTTTCCGAACTTTCCCCCTCGCTCTTCGAGGAAGGACCTTATGCCATGCGCAAGGTCTTTACCTACATCGAGGATGCCGAGCCCTCCGCCACGCCCGAAGCGTAACGCATCATCCGTATCCCAATACAACAAGAGCTGTTAAGCCTCCCTCTCGGAGTTCTTAACAGCTCCTTTGTTATATCCCTTTTATTTTACCTTGCAGCTCTTGACATTCGACCACTCGCCGAAGTAACGGATACCCTCGAAAACATGGTAGGAACGAACGCAGACATAATACGCTCTGCCGCTCTGCAGCGAATAGACGGTCTTTTGTCCCGTTTTCCAGTTGCTGATCCAAACCGTTTTGACATTGTTTTTGAAAGATGAATCCGTCGAGTACTTGATCTGATAACCCGTAAACAGTTTGGAAGTATCCCAATTGGCGGTAAAGCTCCCGCTGCCTGCGGTCAGACCCTTCAGTGTACGCGTGGTGATACGGACCATGGTCTTCAGCGGACCGACTCTCCCGAGATTGTAATTATCCCCGACATTGCCGCCAAGCGTCACGCAGCTTACCGGATCGTAACGCTGTTCAAAGTATGCCTTGACGCCATACTGATAGCGCGTGCCCGCATAGACTGCAGTATCTGTATAGGTGCGATTCGGCGTGTTATTCCACCGTTCAAACGTCGTCCAGCCGTTCGTTGTGCTGCTCCAGGCTCTGCGGTAAATGACATAGCCCGCCGCTCCTTCAACCGGCGCCCATGTGATCCTAATGCCGTTCGACACGTTTGCAACCTCGGTTTTCGTTGTTGCCGGCAAGTAGATCTTGAACCAACCGTGGGCGGTCCCGTAGTAGCCGTTTTTGAATTTTATCATAATATGCGCTGTACCGGGTCTTATGTTTTCCAGGTATTTATAATCATAATAGGTCGGTGAAACCACCTGACCCCAACTATCCCTCACAACAAACCGCGGTTTCTGCACCGATCCGTTTGCGATCACATACGGAGTATATCCGTTGAATTGCACGTCGTTCTCATTCAATTCAACCGTCCCGTAGGCATCATCGTCCAAATAATACCACGTTGCGTTGAAAAGCGTGTCATTGTCCTGATCAAAGTAGATGTACTCACAATCTTCTATTGTTCCGTTGTAATACACTTCCGATAACTGCGTATCCTCAAACGCCCATTCGCCGATCGTGTCAACCCATGCGCCAAGGCTTATCGACTTCAGATTGGTACATCTGAAAAACGCGCATGCACCGATATTGTTTATGCTTTCCGGAAAAGTGATGTGCGTCAGCCCTTCACACATATAAAATGCGCGCTCATTGATTGTGTATACCCCGTTCTCGATCGTGAGTGATTTCAATCCGCTGCATTGATAGAATGCGTACGCGCCGATCCCGTCAACGCTGCTCGGGATCGTGACCGATTTCAGATTCAGGCAGTAATCGAATGCCCATTCGCCGATGCTCGTCATTTGATCCGAAAGCTCCAAAGATACGATACGGTCGTAATACGGATACCAAGGCGCCGAATCTCCGTACTGTGATTCCGAATAGTTCCACATGTCGCCGTAGCCGATGATCTTTAATGTGCCGGTACGCTCATTAAAATACCATTCAAGTGTTTCGCCGCAAATACCGTAATCATCTGCCATCGCCGTCTGCAAGTTCAGCGGCATCAGCGCCATAAGCATCAAAGCGCTCACTACGATTGCAAGCAGTTTTTTCATGATTCCCCTCCTGTATATTCTATAATCAGTATATCATAAATCCGGCGGAATGCAAGTTGATCAACAAACGATTCCCGCAAGTGTGCATGAAAAAGCCCCGCGCAAACGCGTGGACCGTTCCCCGGGGAACGGACATGAAAAAAAGCACCCAATCGTAGAAATTCAACAAATTACGCGGCTTTACTCCTGATTTCATCGGGAGTAAGGCCGTTTTTCAGATTAATGCGTTCATAATTG
>JAEESS010000038.1 GCA_016286445.1 Bacillota bacterium | reverse complement strand
CATCCGCTAACCTCTTTCCCGAAAAAAGATGCTTTTTGCAAAAGCATTCCCGTTTCGATAGTTAGCATTTGCTAACCTTGTATTATCATATCACATTTTTCTCCGTTGTCAAGGGGAAATGTCAAGATGACGGCCTTTGTTTCCGTACCTTCGTGCAATTTGCCGCTCATGCCGCGGATCCTTCTCACGGCACGAAAAAGGCGAAGCCGGTTTGGCTTCGCCTTTCTGTTCTTTTCCGGTCTTATGGATCAGTGTTCGAGTTTGTACTCGTCCGCCGCGATTGCGTACGCATAGATCGCTGCCGCAGCATTCTGCGGGACCTCGTCCGTATAAGCATCCAGCATGCTCTTCACGTACGACAGAGCGGAGACAGTGACCGTCGCGGTGCTGTTGTCCGTTGTGAGTTCGATGATATGATCGTCGATCAACTGATGCGCCGGGATGTTCTCGATCTTCACCACATACCGTCCGCCGGTCTTGGTCACGGCGCAGTCCAAACCGTCCAGCTTCGCCGTGAACGTGCCGTTATAGCCGCTTGCGTACTTGAAGTACACCTCGATCGTCACGGCGCTGTCGAGACGCAGCGTATACGTGATCTTTGCGATATCGCCGGTCGGATCGAAGTCCTTGATGATCCCGAACTCCGAGACATCAGCCTTGATCTCTTCGATATCGTAGACCTCCGTGTAGAACATACCCATCTCCTCGTAGTCCGTGCCGAGCGTCCAGCCCTTCTGCATGGCCAGGAATGCCTGTACGAAATGACCGTAGTCCGCGAGCGCATGTACGAGCGCGATCGTCGTCTCGTCGTACGCTTCCGGATTCTCGTCGAGCGCGTTGTCGAACGCAATCAGATAATCCGTGATCGCATAGATCTTTTCGATCGTCTTTTCCTCTTCGCCCTCCGTCCAATGGAACGTAGCCGTGATCGGTTCCGCCATCATGATCGAGCTGACGTAGCAGACGAAGCCCTTGTTCTGACTGCTCCTTGTCCTCGTTGCGCTGTAATCAACGCGGTCCGTGTACTCACCGTGCGGTACCGTGAACGTCATGTAGCTCGTCGTCCAGTCGACGCCCTCGATCTCCGGCAGTTCCATATTGAAGCTCACGCCGATCAGGCCTTCCAGAACCAGATTCTGGGTCTTGAACTCCGGCGCCTTCTTCACGATCCAGATATGACCGCCGAACGCGGACCATGCATTGTCATACGTCGTCTTGAAGTAGATCGTGACGCTGCCCGCATAGTCGGCCGCAACGGTGTAGTTGTCGCCCGGATCCGGATACCACTGCGCGATCGCGCCGTCCGCAACGCGCACGACCTTGATCGTATCGCCTTCCGCAAGCGTGGTCTCGAGCATGTACTCGTTTGCATTCTCCGGGTTCACCGTGAACTGCTGCGCAAGGTCGATATCGTCCGCCGTCCAGCCGTTCTGTCCGATCAGATAGTAGCCGTCGCTGAGCGTGCCCGCCGTGAACGTCGCATAGACCGTGACGTTCGACGCCGGCATCACGAACGTATTGTCCGTGACCTCGACCGGATCGCCGTTCGCATCCGTGACGGTCAGCGTTTCGAGCACATACCCCGTGTCAGGCTCGACCGTCAGCGTGACCGTATCGCCTTCAAATGCCAGTTCCTGGTCCGGGGCAACCGCGCCGTGCTCGATCGCTTCATCGACCGCAACGAGATACGGGAACTCGGCAACGATCTCCACGTTGTCGACGTTCAGCCAGAACATATCCCCGCAGTTATAATGCCGGATCGCGATATAGACGGTCTCCTCGCCGAGGTAATCGGAGAGATCCACCGTGACGTTCTGATAGTTATTGTCGGTGGTAATGTCGTCCGTCATCTTCACCATGTCAGCCGGATCGGGCGTGGTGCCGGCATAGACCGCAAAGACTTCGTTGTAATAGGTGCTGTCCTGTCCTCTTGCCCACAGGGACAGCATCGGGTTCCTGCAGCCGATGTCCAGCGAAAACGCCGGGGAGATCGCCCAGTTGTCCGGCGTGAGCGGCGTCTGCGTGGGTTTGTCATAGGAAGGCGAACAGATCTTGCCGACGCCTTCATACGCAACCATCTTGGGATCCGTATCCCACACCCAGGTAAACCCGTCTCCGTTCGCGTCGATAAAGGTCCAGTCCGCAACCTCATACGCTTCTTCGAAGTACCAGCCGATCGCCGTCTGTTCGCCGTAGACGTCTTCTTCACCGAAAACGTGTCCGCAAATGGGGCACACTTCCGACTTCTCGTTGAACGCCACAGTCACAAAGTGCCCGCAATCCTCGCTGTACGTTACGCCGCAGCGATCGCAGGTATAGATATGCGTGCCGTCGTCATGATCTACCGGATCGCCCCAGTCATGACCGAGCGCCGGCGACGTGATCAGGGCGCTGAGCGAAACCGCGTTCGTGCCCTCCGCGTCCGTGAAGTATCTGCCGCAGATGTCGCAGTACCAATACTCCGCATAGCCCGGCTCGGTGCAGGTCGCTTCCGTCGCCTCTTCGTGGTACAGGTTGTGATGGCCCGGTTCACATTCGGCTGCGAACGTTGCCGTGATCGCCACGTCGTCGACGAAAATATAGTACCCGTCCGTGCAGTTATAGTGACGGACCGCGATATAGACCTCCGATTCGCCGCAGAACTCGGTAAGATCCGCCGTGTACTGCGTATATTCGGATGTGGTAGTGAAATCTTCGGACACCGCGATCATCTGATCGGGATCCGCCGAGGTCCCGGCGAAGATCGCGAAGTTCTCAGTGTACCCGTAATCTCTCACCCACAGAGAGACCGACGCCTCGACGGTCCCCTCCAGAGAGAACGCCGGGGAGATCGCCCAGTTGTCCGGCGTCAGCGCGCCGACATTGTTGTAATAGGAGAAGGAGAAGATCATGCCGACGCTGTCTTCGTGACCGAGACCTTCATTATTCCAATACCATGCGTAGCCGTCGCCGTCGACGTCGAGCAGTGTCCAGCCGGTGGACCCTTCTTCAAAGTCCCAGGTATCCACGGTCAGCTCGCCGATCGCCTGCTCCGAGACGGAATAGCCGCATTCGGTGCAGGTTTTCGTCACCGTTCCGCCTTCTACGTGCTGATCGAACGTGCAGTCCTCCATCTCCGTTTCGCTGCAGCGACCGCAGGTATAGGTGTGCGTGCCGTCGTTGTTGGAAACCGCTGCGCCCCAATTGTGACCGAGCGCCGCAACGGTCTGCGTCTCCGTCTCGTTGCAGCGGGAACAGGTCCTCTCCTGCTCGCCCGCTTCGGTGCAGGTCGCCGGGGCCACATCCTCCCATTCGCCCCAGGCGTGACCGAGCGCCGCGATCGCCTGCGTCTCCGTCTCGCCGCAGCGGGAACAGGTCCTTGTTTGCTCGCCCGCTTCGGTGCAGGTCGCCGGGGTCGTGTCCTCCCATTCGCTCCAGTCATGGCCGAGCGCGGGAATGTCCATGATATCGCTCGTCAATGCGGGCTGCGTTCCTTCCGCGTCATAGAACAGTCTGCCGCATTCGGTGCACTTATAGTAGGGCTGCGAATTGCCCGCCGCCGTGCAGGTCGCCGGGGCTGCCGGCATCAGAACGATCTGGTGCTCGCAATCGGCGTCGCGCAGCGTCGTGATCTCCACCTGATCCGCGTACAGATACCACGAATCTTCCGTGGTATGGTGCCGGATCGCGATATAGACTGCGGATTCGCCGGCAAACGCGGAGATGTCCGCAGTGAAGTTCTCGTATGACGTGGAAGGCGTCGTTTCATCGAGCACCTTGGTCATTTGATCGGGATCGCTCGAGGTGCCCGCGTAGAGCTCAAATCTGTCCGGATAACCCGTGCTTTGTCTCCTGGACCAGATCGAGAGCGTCGCGTTTTCGCAGCCGCGCAGATCGACCGCCGGGGAGATCGCCCAGTTGTCGGCGCCGCTGGTGTTCCAATGCACGCGAATACAGCCGCTGCCCTCATACGCGTTTGACCCGAAGCGCTCCCATGTGTAGTTGTCACCATCGACGTCGAGCATGGTCCAGCCGGTCAGCTCGTCGTCGGATTCAAAGTACCAGCCCTGTATGACCTCCGGCTCGTTGACCGCTTCCGAATAGGAATACCCGCATTTGGTGCAGGTGTGCTGTGCAACGCCGCCTTCGGACACCGTCTCATAGGTGCAGTCTTCGGTCTCGACGCGGCTGCAGACCGAGCAGGTCATCGTGTGCGTACCGTCGTTGTTGGACACGATCGTGTCGTCGTGGTCAGCCAGCGCAGTTGCCGGCTCGGTGTAGCTGTCGCCGCACGTCGTACAGGTATAGGTGTCTACACCCAATTCCTGACAGGTCGAGGTCGTGCTTGAAAGCACGTAGTTATGGACTCGCTCCAGCGTCACGGTGAAGCTGCCCGTAGCGCTGTTCCACAGATACACGCCGTAATAATAGGTTTCCCCGCCCGTCAGCGTGTACTCCAGCCGGAAATTGTTGTTCGTGCCGTAGCTGATGTCGTCGTGCGAAGCAAGCTGCGACCCGCTGCTGTCATACAGATAGCCCCTCGGGTCGTCTCCGCTGTATGAGGTCAGGACGTATTTGTCCGTTGCCGGCGGTATGAATTTGTAATACGCCTGCTGACTGGCAGTCGTGACCTCGACGGTATTCTCGCCCAGGACGAGCTCCGGCGCGTTAGCCATATCGTCCTCGGAGATCTCGGCGAACGCCGCCGTCGGCAGCAGGCCGAACACGAGCGCGAGCGCCAGGAGCAGAGACAGAAGTTTTTTGGTTTTCATAAAGACCTCCCTTATCCTGTTATGCATAGATTTACTCTTTGAAACACGCATGTTCAAAGAAAGTATATGATTACTTATAGAATATATCATATGCAAGACAGGTTTGCAAGACTGATCCAATAAAAAATATGATATTAAAAAATATGATATAAATATGTAAAATTTAAGGACTGCCGTCGTTTATTTTACCGTGCAGGACTTGACCGCAGACCATGCGCCGTAGTAGGTCATGCCTTCGAACTTGTGGTACGAGCGCACACGCACATAGTAGGTCGTGCCGGAGGTGAGTCCGGAGACCGTTTGCGACGCCGTCTTTTTGTCGGTGATCGACACGGTCTTCACCCCCGCCGTGAACGCGCTGTTCGTTGCGTACTGCAGCTGATATCCGGTGAATACGCCGGACGCGTCCCACACGGCGGTGAACTTCTTGCTGCCCGCGGTCAGCGATTTCAGCGTGCGGGACGTGATGCGCACCGTCGTCTTCAAAGGACCGACCAAACCGAGGTTATAGTTGTCCATCGGATCGCTGTAGTATGCCTTGACGCCGTACTGATAGCGCGTGCCGGCATATACCTTCGTGTCGGTCCACGTCGTCGCGGTCGTATTGTTCCAGCGCTCAAACGTCGTCCAGCCGGACGAAGCGAGATTCCACGCGCGGCGGTAGATGACATATCCCTTCGCGTCCTGCACCGATCGCCATGCGATCTTGATCCCGTTGCTCACATTTGCCACCGTCGTTGCCGTCGTCGCCGGCATATAGATCTTGAAATTCTTGGTGATCACCTTGCCGGTCCCCTTGAACGTCACCTTGATCGTCGCGGTGCCGGGCTTGACGTTGTTCAGGAATTGGTAGGTGTAGAACGCAACACCGACCTCTTCCCCGTTCGCGCCTTCCACCCAGAAATTCGGTTCAAGGTTCCCATCCCGATAGACCATGTACGGCGTCGTGCCCTTATAGAAGATGTACGTCGGGTCGTTCAGAACGATCTCTGCGTCGTCGGTAAATGAGAGCGCAAGTGTGACAAGCAAAATTTCGTCCTGCTGCGTTTCATACGCATAGGTCACAGCTCCGTTGGCTTTCGGGAAAGTCACCTTTCCGGTGCTCGCGCTGTAGTCGCCCTCGTCCCAGATCCAGACCCGTTCCTCCAGCTCCTCGTCCGAAAGCCCGAGCTTATGTAGATCGAATACATAATTGTTGCCGGATTGCGTGAGATCGGAAGCGTTCAATAGACGGCTTTGGTTAATGATATATGCATTCCGAATCATGTCGTTATTGCCCAGATCCAGCGCGACGATCTCGTTCCCACCACATTCCAGATACGCAAGATCGGGATTGTTGCTGACGTCGAGCGCTTTCAGATGATTGTCAGAGCAGTCCAGCTCCCGGAGGTTTCCGTTCTTTGAAACATTCAGCGAGGTAAGCTGATCCGAGTAGCAGCTTAAATTTGTAAGCGCCGTGTTGCGAGTAACGTTCAGCGAGGTCAGCGGCATATTGTTGCAAAACAGTGTATCCAGCGCGGTGATCTTGCTGACGTCGAGCGAGGTGATCCGGTTGTTGCCGCAGGACAGCAGCTCGATATTCGGGTTATGCGTGACGTCCAGCGAGGTCAGATGGTTTCTGAAGCAGCGGAAATCCACCAGATTCGGATTGTGGGAAACGTCCAGCGTGGTCAGACGGTTCAGATAGCAGCTTAGATCTGCAAGCTCGGCGTTCTTGCTCACGTCCAGGCTCTTCAGCCCGTTACGGAAGCACCAAAGCTGTTTCAAATTGGTGTTCTTGCTCACGTCCAGCGTGCGCAGATCGTTTGCTTGGCACACCAAATTCAACAGTGCAGTATTTTTCGTAACGTCAAGCGTCAGAAGATTGTTGCTATAGCAATACAGGTATTCCAGCTTTGTGTTCTTGCTCACGTCCAGCGTTCCGATCGGGTTATTACCGCACTCAAGATACTCCAACGCCGTGTTTTTGGTGACATTCAATGCTTGCAGCTGATTCGAATAGCAATCCAGCCATTGCAGATTGGTGTTTTTGCCGACGTCAAGACTTGTCAGCTGATTGCCCCCACAATCCAGTGTCTCCAGCTTTGTATTTTTGCTGACGTCCAGGCTTTTCAGCTGATTGTAGCCGCAAGCCAGCGTCAGCAGTTTTGTGTTTTTGCTGACATCCAGTGTTGTGATCTCGTTATAAACGTATTCTTCAGCGTCATAATCATAACCGTATCCGCAGTTCAGAACCTCCAGATTCGGAAAGTATTCAATACCCTTGACGCTTTTGATGCCGTACCCCATAGGGTAAGCGGAAACGATGTTATTCAATTCCGATGTGGTGAAGTAGCTGCTGTTTGCATGCCCGAACGCCTGATCGACATACCAGCGGAATTGCTCGTCCGGGAAGTTGGTCGCGTTGATATAGAGCTTCCCGCCCGAGATCGCCTTCTCGCCTTCGGCGTTATCGTCCGCAACAATGCCGCCGATCTCCGGAATGTCCGGATCGAACCAACGCTCCTCCTGCGGAACCGCCATCACCGCCCGGAACGCTTCGTATTGCGCGTCGTCCGTCGGGATCCGTTTCAGTCGTTCTTCCTCGAGCGCGCCTTCCGAATGCGAAAGCTCCGCTCCTTCCGACGGGTCAATGACAAAATCCGGCTCGTCTACCGTCTCCGCTTCTGCGGCGGCATACGGGAGCACGGAAAGCAGCATCATAAAGCAGATCAACAGTGCAAGAAATCGTTTCAATGTAAAATCCCCCTTCTTATATATGATTATATGATAGCACAGCTCCGATCGCAAGGCAAGATACGTACATCAAAAAAACGCCCGAAGGCGTTTGTTTTAGAAGTCGAAACGGAATCAATACAGATACACGACGAGCAGTTTCCATTCGCCGTCGAGCTCGACCGCGACGATCCGGACATTTGCAACAAACGCGTCGTCTTCGAGTAGCGGTCCGGTGATCTCGGCGTACTGCGCCGCTTCCAGCCCGAGCGCGCGGTTCGTTTCATAGATCGACGTGTCGGTGATGATATTCGTTTCCGTCTGTCCGGTCAGCGCGCCGTCCGTGTCCTCGATCGCCGCGCGTTTTTCCTTGACCTCTTCTGCCATGCGTTGATAATAGCCCTGCATGACCGCCTCCGGCGTATCGCCCTCGCCGAAAAGCTCCGTGTGCTCGCCGAGAACCTTATGGGACAGCTTCGACATCTTGTACAGCCGTTCGCCGTCGCCCGCGTCGAGCGCGTCGATCACGGCGGCGGTCAGCTCCTCCGGCGTTTTGTATTTTTCGGTTTTTTTGCACGACGCCGCGGAAGCGATTATAATGATCAGCACCAGCAGCAGCGCTGCGCCCGCGCCCGTCAGCATGAGAAGGCGGCGGTTTTGAAACAGCTTGCTGTCCTTGAGCCCGCCGAACCAATTGCGGACCTTATCAAAGACGTCGGCGCACCATTTGCCGATCCATCCCGCGCGGTCCGCGACCCAATCCGTGATTCCGGACAGAACGCCGTTCTTTTTCTTTACGATCCGCTTCGGGGCGGGTTCCGGCGCTTTGGGCACCGCGGTCCCGCATCTGCGGCAGAACAGCGCGCCTTCGTCAAGCGGCGCGCCGCAGTTTTTGCATTTCATACGCATCCTCGTTTACCGTGCCGGAGCACGTTTCTTTGATACCCGTATCGTATCACGGCTTGTTCCTTCGGTCAACGGAAGCCGCGCGGTGTTTCCAATGTTTTTACAACTCTGTGACATTCGGCCCGGTGAAAATATTGTTGCACGCGCGGAAAAATATGATATACTGATAAAAAGGGCGAAGACCGCCGCAAAAGAAGGAGATCATTCCATGAAGAAACGCTTGCTGGTTCTTTTGACTGTGCTGCTCATAGCGGCATTTGCACTGACGCCGCGCATCGGACGCGCCGATCTCGGCGGGTTCTCCGGCGGCGGCGATTACGGCGGAGGCGGAGGCGGCGGTTCCGACTGGGGCGGCAGCTCCGGCTGGAGCTCCGGCAGCTCGTACTCAAGCCGTTCCGGCGGTTCCTGCAGCGCGCCGGAAGTAATGATCATTGCGGTCGTCGTGATCGTGATCGTGATCATTTCCATGAGCAAGGCGAAAAAGCAAAGCTCCGTCCCGCGGGGTGCGACGCGCACCGCGGCGTCCATGCTGAAGCCGATCATAGAGCTTCAGAAGAACGATCCGAACTTCTCGCCGGAGGATCTCAAGGAATGGCTTCAGAACCTCTACATCAAGATGCAGGACTGCTGCACGAAGCGCGACGTCGAGCCAATCCGTCCGTACTTTGCGGATGCCTTGTGGCAGCAGTTTGACCGGCAGATGAAGGAGCTCAAGAGCCAGCATCGCACCAACGTTGTCGAGCGCATCGCGGTGCTGTCCGTGGATCTTCGCGGCTTCTGTCAGGACAAGGGCGAGGACGTGATCATTGCCGAGATCTATGCGCGCATTACGGATTACACCATCGACGACGAAACCAAGCAGGTGGTCCTCGGCAGCAAGACGCAGGAGAAGTTCATGACCTACGAATACGCGCTGTCGCGTCCGATCGGCAAGAAGACCGAGCCGCGCGCGGAGGGCGTAACCGAGCGCCATTGCCCGAACTGCGGCGCGCCGCTGTCGGTCAACGAGAGCATCAAGTGCCCGTACTGCGATTCGGTGCTGACCTTCTCGGACCACGACTGGACCGTCTATTCGATCAAGGGCATTTCGCAAAAAACCGTCAATTGAACGGAGGGCTTTATGGAATTTGATTTTACCACGATCCTCGATCGGCGCGGCAAGGACGCGCTTGCGGTCGACATCATCCCCTATCCCGACGTGACCGTCGAAAACGGCGTCCGCCCCATCCCCATGTGGGTCGCGGACATGAGCTTCAAAACCGCGCCGAGCATCACGGAAGCCGTACAGAAGCGGCTCGATCACCCGAACTTCGGTTATTTCCTGCTGCCGGACGCATACTTTGACGCGATCAAAAGCTGGCAGAAGACGCGGCACGGCGTCGAAGGGCTCGAAAAGGAACACATCGGCTACGAGAACGGCGTGCTCGGCGGCGTCAGTTCAACGATCCGTCTGCTCACGAACGAGGGCGATCCGATCCTGGTGCACAGCCCGACCTATATCGGCTTTCTGCATGTGCTGGAGGACCTCAAGCGCCGGGTCGTCACCAGTCCGCTGACGCGCGACGAGCACGGCGTCTGGCGCATGGACTTTGCCGATATGGAGCGCAAGATCAAAGAAAACGGGATCCGTCTCGTCATCTTCTGCTCGCCGCACAATCCCTGCGGCAGGGTTTGGGAGCGCTGGGAGATCGAGCGCGCGATGGCGGTGTACCGCGACTGCGGCTGCACGGTCATTTCCGACGAGATCTGGGCGGACCTGACCTTTGAAAACCATAAGCACATCCCGACGCAAAGCGTCAGTGAGGACGCCAGAATGCGCACGGTCGCGTTCTACGCGCCGAGCAAGACGTTCAGCCTTGCCGGGCTGATCGGCTCGTACCATATCATCTACAACAAGGAGCTCAACGAAGCCGTCACCTCCAAGGGCAAGGAGACGTTTTACAACTCCTGCAACGTGTTGTCCCTGCACGCGCTGCTCGGCGCGTACAGTCCCGAAGGCGCGCGCTGGCTCGACGAGCTCAGGGCGGTTTTGTACGGAAATCTCTGCTATGTGAAATACTTTATGGAATCGAACTTCCCCGGCGTTTCGATGTTTCTGCCCGAGGGAACGTACATGCTGTTTTTGAACTGCCGCGGATGGTGCGAGGCGCATCATGTGCCGATGGACGAGCTTTTAGAGCGCGGCGTACGCGCCGGAGTCATCTGGCAGCGCGGCGCGGACTTCGGCGAACCGGACAGCATCCGGCTGAATGTCGCTCTGCCTTTTGCGCTCGTCGAGGAAGCAATGAACCGGCTCAAAGACCGCGTGTTCGTCGATTGAGGCGCCTATGATCCTGTTCATCGACGCATGCGTGCGCAAAGCGTCGCGCACGAAAAGGCTTGCAGAGCGGGTGCTTTCGCATCTTAACGGACCCGTCGAAACGGTGCGTCTGGAGAGGCTCGTCTTTCCGAAAACGGACGAAGCGTTCCTTCTGAAGCGCGACGCGTGCATCGCGACCGGCGATTTCTCCGATCCGATGTTCGATCTCGCAAAGCAGTTCGCCCGCGCGGACACGATCGTGGTCGCCGCGCCGCACTGGGACCTCAGCTTTCCTGCGGCGCTCAAGCAGTACTTTGAGCAGATCAACGTCGTCGGGCTGACCTTCTTTTATACGGACAGCGACGTCCCGACCACACTCTGCCGCGCAAAGCGGCTTATCTACACGGCTTCCGCAGGCGGTCCGGTGCGCAGTCACGACTTCGGCTTCGGCTATGTGAAAGCGCTCGGCGCGGAGTTCTACGGCATTGCGGACGCCGTGCTGTTCTGCGCCGAAGGGCTTGATATCGTCGGCGCCGACGCCGAAGCGATCCTGGAAAAGGTTGAAGCGGAGATCGACCGCGCGCTTCGTTGACACTGCCAAAAACCGAGAACCCGATGCGATCGACCGGGGGGATCGTTCGCACCGGGTTCAGGTCTCTGCCGGATATCGGCTGTCCGGCTTGCCTTCGGACTTTGGGGCATGATCCGAAGGCATTTCTTTTGGGCGGCGGGCAAAACGGCTGTGTGCTGTAAGCCGCTGCGGTATCCCGGGAATCAAAGGGTCCCCGGGGGTTCTGTTAT
Organism: Bacillota bacterium; assembly: GCA_016286445.1. Taxonomy (GTDB): domain Bacteria; phylum Bacillota; class Clostridia; order Christensenellales; family CAG-138; genus UBA3792. The sequence continues at coordinate 13,270 of JAEESS010000038.1, read as the reverse complement.
TTCACTTTGCAGCTCAGAACGTTCGACCATTCGCCGAAATAGGTCATGCCTTCAAACACCTGGTAGCCGCGTACCGTCACATAGTAGGTCGTGCCGGACTGGAGCCACTTGATCGTCGTCTGATAGATATCCGGCTTCGTCACCTTGACCGCCTTGACGTTTTTGGTAAAGCCCGCGTCCGTCGCGACCTTGACTTGATATCCGGTGACCGTCTTTGAGCCGTCCCACTTCGCCGTAAGGCACTTCGTGCCTGCCGTTGCCGATTTCAGCGTGCGTGTGGTGATGCGCGTCGTCGTGCGCAGCGGTCCGATCATGCCGAGGTCGTAGTTGTTCATCGGATCCTTGTAATATGCCTTGACACCGTACTGATAACGCGTGCCCGCAAAGACCTTCGCGTCGGTCCAGGACGTCGCCGTTGTGTTGTTCCAGCGCTCGAACGTCGTCCAGCCGTTGTCGACCAGGTTCCATGCGCGGCGGTAGATGACATAACCCTTTGCGCTGTCGACCATTCTCCATGCGACCGTAATGCCGGTCTTTGTATTGGAGACGTCGGTTTCATCCGTTGCGGGCAGGTAGAGCTTGAACCAGTTCGAAGCGGTCTTGCCCGTCTGCTTCATCGTGACCTTGATCGTCGCGCTGCCCGGGACGTCGTTGTTCTGAAACAGCGTGTCAAAATAATCCCGTTCGAGGATCACGCCGTCCTCACAGAAAACGCGGTACGCCGGTTCATATGCTTTGCGCGAGGTATACATCATATACGGCGTCGTTCCCTTATATTCGACCTCGTCGTCGTTATTGGTGATCGCTCCGGTGTCCAGAACGCCCGTCCACTTTACGGTCACCTTTCCTTCATACGGGAAGAGCAGCTTTACGGTGAGCATTGCCTCATCGTTTTCGGATTCATAATTCAGATAGCCGTCGGTCTCATAGCGATACACCAGATTCCTGAGCGGCCGGTCGGCGGTCAATACGCCTGTTTCGGAATCGTAGGCAATACCCATGCCTGCCCATGTGGAAGTCGTTTCTGTATTATAAAACTCGCCGTCGTTGATGAGCCGATCCGGCTCCGCTCCCGTGAGCGCCGCAAGATCCAGCGTATAGGAATCGCCGGAAGCCTCCATTCCATGATCGAGCAGGAAGGTCTGCCCTTCGCCCGCAAAATAATCGAGATTTGTTTGATGGCTGAGATCGAGCGTCAGCAGGCGGTTGTTTTGGACTTCTATTCTTTCAAGCTCCGGATTATGCGAAAGATCCAGCTCCGTAAGCCGGTTGTTGTCGCACGTCAGCTTCGTCAACGCCGTACATGCGGAAAGGTCCAGCTCCGTAAGCCGGTTCCGGCTGCAGCCCAGACTCGTCAGCTTCGTACATGCGGAAAGATCCAGCTCCGTAAGTCGGTTGCTGCTGCACGTCAGATACGTCAGCTTCGTACACCCGGAAAGCTTCAACTTTGAAAGCATGTTGCTTCTGCAGTCCAGTTCCGCCAACGCCGTACATGCGGAAAGGTCCAATCCGGCAATTTTCGTGTATTGCACATTCAGCTTTTCCAGCTTTGTGTTCCGGCTGAGATCAAGCCCATCGATCGGACAAACGACAACCGTCAGCGTTTTCAGCACCGGGTTTCCACAGAAATTGAGCGTCTTGATTTCGCTGTTATAGATCTCAACCGACGCTAACTTCACGTTTTCGCCGAAATCGAGCGTCTTGAGTTTGCTGTCGTCACTGATGGAAACCGATTCCAATTTCGTATTCCGGGTCAACTGCAGGGACGTCAGCTGCGTGTTGTTCAGTTCCAGGGAAACAAGCGCCGTGTTCTTGCTGAGATCCAGCGTCTGCAGCATGTTTGCATCATTCTTTGGCTTCGCAAGGGTTTTCTCCTCTTCGAGCTCGGCATATGCTTCCTCAGTTTCTTTGTTGATCGGTCCGACAAAGCTTCTGTTGATCGCCAGCGTCTTCAGTCCGGTGTTCTTGCTGAGGTCCAGCGTCGGGTAAACATCCCAGATGTACAGCGTTTCCAGAAGCGTGTTTTGGGAAAGATCGATCTTTCCTTTGTTCGCATCGCAGTACAGCTCCTTCAGATTGGGGCAGCTGCCGATGTTTTCTACAGTGCCGCACCCGATACCGACGTACGCGTTGCTTAACACGGCAAGCGTTTCCAGCTTCGTGCAGTTTTTCGCATTGACGACCCTTGCGCATGCCATGACCTGTTTCAGTTCCGGACAATCGGATACGTTCAGCCGGTCGTCGCATTCATCCTTTTCGCCGGATTCCCAGCAGATGCTGACAAGAGACTTTGAACCGGAAAAATCCAGGTCCGACTTGCAGTATATATCGTATCCTTTGACCGTCTTCAGCTTTTTCAGGCTCGAAAACGCAAAGGACTTCAGTCCCATACCCAGCAATTCCAGCGATTCAAGCGCGGTAAACTTCTCCAGTCCCTTGAGGGACAGGTCCTTATCATACAGCGCATAATCGTCGTCGTAACCGTTGATACAGATCTCCTTCAGACTGTTGACCTGTGTCTGCGTCATGTAGTATCCGCCGCTCGCGCTGCCGCTCACCGGCAGATGCTCAATGATCCAGCCGCGCAGATCGTCGTCCGGAAAGTTTGTTTTGTTGATCTCCAGATACCGCGTCGCCTTCTCTCCCGTATCCGCGGAAGCGCTCGGGATCAGCGTCAGCAGCATCAGCGCGCACAAAATGCATGCAAGTACCTTTCTTTTCATATGCCCTCTCTTTTCAGCTTTTGCCGATTTCATACAATAAGACAGCGCCGTTCAAATTTGGTTTTATATTTTTTGAAAAAATACGATCCGTCGCTATTTTACCCTGCAGCTTTTCACATTCGACCATTCGCCGAAATATGTCATGCCGTTGAACACCTGGTAGCCGCGTACCGTCACATAGTAGGTCGTGTTCGACTTGAGTCCCTTGAGCGTCGTCTGATAGATATCCGGTCTTGTCACCTTGACCGCCTTGACGTTTTTGGTGAAGCCCGCGTCCGTCGCGATCTTGACCTGATACCCGGTGACCGTCTTCGAGCCGTCCCACTTCGCCGTGAGACTCTTCGTGCCCGCAGCAGCCGATTTCAACGTACGCGTGGTGATGCGCGTCGTCGTCTTCAGGGGACCGAGAAGTCCGAGGTTGTAGTTGTCCATCGGGTCGCTGTAATACGCCTTGACGCCGTACTGATAGCGCGTGCCCGCAAAGACCTTCGTATCGGTCCAGGACGTCGCCGTCGTGTTGTTCCAGCGTTCGAACATCGTCCAGCCGTTGTCGACCAGGTTCCATGCGCGGCGGTAGATGACATACCCCTTTGCGCTGTCGACCTTTTTCCAGGTGACCGTGATGCCGGTCTTCGTATTGGCGACGTCGGTTTTTCCCGTTGCGGGCAGATAGATCTTGAACCAGCTTGAAAGCTTCCTGCCCGAACCATTCATCGTGACCGCGAGTCTGCCGGTGCCGGGCGTCGTATTGCTGCTGAACGCATAGGTAAACCGAAGCTCGCTCAGAATAAGATCGTCATCGGTCGCAATGCAGTATTGCGGCTCATAAGCTCTTCTGCCCTGATATACGACGTACGGAGTGGTCCCTTTGAACTCCGCAGCGTCAAGCGCTTCGCCATGTACGGAACCGTCCTGATCCGTCCAGACGATCCTGACGTTCCCCGTATACGGGATCACCGCTTCGATCCCCAGCGGACCTCTTGAATAATAGATGCTCGCGAGCTCATGGTCCGCCGTCACGATGCCGGTTTCCGGATTGTAAGAGACCGCGTTTGAGATCCATGTGTTTTCCCCCAGTTTATAGCAGCATTCTTCGACGTCTGTCAGCTCATCCGGCGCAGCGCCGACCGTCTTCGCGAGATCGAACGTATATGTATCGCCGTTCCGTTCCATGCCCTGTTCAAAGAATAAGGTCTGATCAAAGCCCAGAAGGTTATCGTCATCCAGCTTCGGGTTGCCGCTTGTATCAAGGACGGACAAATGGTTGCCTCTGAGATTTGCGCGCACCAATTCCGGATTGTGAGACAGGTCGAGTTCATACAATTCGCAGCGCAGACAGCTCAGTTCCTCCAGCTTCGGATTGTGAGACAGATCCAATCTGCCCAAATTGCAGTCGCTGCAGTCCAGCACCCGCAGCTCCGGGTTTTCCGACAGATCCAATTCGGTCAGACCGCATTCTTCACAATACAGTTCATTCAGCATCGGACTTTGAGACAGATCCAGTTCGACAAGGTCCATAAAGCCGCTGCAATACAGCTTTTTCAGACCGGTGCACCCAGCCAGATTCAGCGTCGTCAAGCTGCCGCCCGTGCAGTTCAGCTCCTGCAGATTTGCACATTGAGACGCGTTTAACTCGGAAATCGTACATCTGCTGCAGCACACATACGGTTGTCCCGTATTTCCGGAAAGATCCAGCCTGTCGATCGCGCTTCGTTCACAGTAGATGATCTCCAGCTCCGTGTTTCTCCGAAGATCAAGGTCAATCTCGCTCGCCATCACGTCCAGCCTTTTTAATCCCGTATTGCCGGTCAGATCCAGCTGATCGAATTTGGTGTTAAAGCACTGCAGAAAGCGCAGCGAAGCGTTATTGCTCAGATCAAGCTCCGTCAGCATGGGACAGCTGACCGCCAGATACTCAAGTGCGGTATTATGACTGAGATCCAGCGATGTGATCTCGTTCACGAGTCCTTCTCTCTCATTATAGTTGTACATAAATTCTGTATCGGTGATATATCTGCCGTCTCTGTATTGTTCCAATGCATAGGTATTGCCGATCAGAAGCACTTTCAAATCGGGGACTGCATGCAGATCCAAAGCGATCGTTCCCCGGTATGGATCCCGCGCGCCGAGCGCCAGAACCTCCAGCTGCGGAAAATCAGCAAAATCAATGCGATCGTCTGTTTGCGTCCACAGCTCCTTCAGCGCATGGCATCCGCTGAGATTGTCCGCGACCCCCGTGATCGGGTTGCGGCGTTCGTCAAACATGCCGGAATACGCATACAATTTGAGCGATTCCAGCTTTGAGCAGTTTTTGACGTTCACCCTCCTTGCGCTTGCCTTGATCTGTTTCAAGTTGACGCATCCGGTAAAATCAAGAGATTCTATGACGTTATTTCCGCTTTCATCTCCGCTGTCCATGTAGAGTATGTCAAACAGCTCGTAAGCGCCGTTGAACCATACGAAGCTCTCCAAATCGATACAGCCGGAATAATCCACGACCGAAGATTTCACATTACTGAAATCAATGCGTTTCAGATGCTTCAGCCGATCTATCGAAAAATCGGAAAGGATGGCATTTTCAACATAAATCTCCTCGATATACGGCAGCAGCTCCAGCCCCTTCATCGATATGCTGTCATTCACGCGGTCCAGGTAGATCACCTTGACATTTTGAACGTCCCGCTCGGTCATATAGTATCCGCTCTGCGCATCACCGTGGGGATGATAATGCTCAATGATCCAACTGTAAAGGTCCGGGAAATTGTTCTTATTGATCTCCAGATACCGTTCTGATGCGCCCCGCGTTTCGGCGATCGCAGACGGAACAAGGCTTAGCAGCATCAGCGCGCACAGGATGATTGCAATGAGCTTTCTTTTCATATTACACATGTCGCCTCCCTCTTTGCAGTTTGTTCCGCCGCGATCATCTCAAATACCGGTATTGCGTCCCAAATTCGTACTGAAACGAGTAATCCTGTTCCGTATAATAACTGAACGGTACAACGGTATACCCGTATCCCGGATCCGGAAGTCCCTCGGTGCTTGACAGGTCATTCGGATCGCCTTTCCACTGAAGCCAGCCCGAATACGGTCCGAGCAGCTCGATCTCTTTATACCAGTTTTCTTTCCATTCATCCCCGTAATATGTGTTATAGAAATCCGGACCGGCAGTCACCGTAAATCCTCTGCTCCGAAGATCGTTCAGCTCGGCAGCAATCGCTGCGTCGACCGCCGCCTCGACCTCCTCCTTTGTTTCTCCGGGATACTGGCTGAATGAATACTCCTTCGCATAATATGCTCTTTTGCGATAGACCTGCCGCGTTTCGACTTCGATTGCATCCTCCGGCGGCTCGTCAATACTCCATTCCGACCAGACAGGCTGCGGAGTTATTGTCGGCACCGGCGTTAAGGTGGGCTCCGGGGTCGCGGTCGGCGTCGCGGTCGCGGTCGGCGTCGGGGTCGCGGTCGGCGCTGCCGTCGGTCTTTGCGTCGGGTCGCCGTACATGAACCGGATCGTCACGCTGCTCGCCTCGCCGGTCGGCTGCCCGGCGTCGTCCAGCATATAGATCCCGTCGACCGACAGCGACTCTGGCAAGCCCTCCGCGTTGTCGAAGTAAAGCGTTACGCTCTCGTCCGCATTCGGCTCGAAGATCCTCCGGACCGACGTTTCAAAGCGCCCTTTTCCGGTCAAAAGCGTCGCCGCGCTCATGCCGCTCCCGCCGAAGCAGGTTCGTCTCCAGCTGTTCTGCACCTGCAGGACGATCTTGCCCATGCCGTTGTCCGTATAGATCTGATCGACCGAAAGCCGCATGCCGAGAGCCTGCGCCTGTCCGCGGATCCGCTCGCTTGCCGCGGGCTTGTCCTCCCGCGCGTCGGTAAAGACGAGCCGAAATCTGCTGCTTGCCTCGATCGGAAGGTTCTGCACCGTCAGCGCGTTCGGCTTGCCGTGCACCTCCGAAGCGACAAGCTCGATCGAGCCGTTTTCACCCTCCCGGATCTCTTCGGGTCCCGCCCTCCGTTCAAGAGGGAGCGTGCCGTCCGCGGTCTCCAGCGCAAACTGTGCGCCTTCGAGCGTGAACGCCGTCTCGTCATTCTCAAAATGCAGCCGGATCGTGTCGTTCGTCCGGAACTGCTGGTCCACCGTAAACAGTGTGCCTTGATGGTACGTCTTACCGTACAGCGTGTACATCTCCGACGCGGGCGTCTGCTCCGGCTCCGCCGAAGGCGTGTTCACCGGCATTTCGGAAGCGGAGGGTTCGGGCGTATCCTCCGCCGCAAATACCTCCTCCGGGATCTCCGGCGGTTCCCGATCAAGCGCATGCCATATGCCGTATCCGATGCCGAGCAGCAGCCCGACGGACAACAGTCCCGCAAGGATCCTTCCCGCAATCGTCGCCGCGGCGCTGCCTGCAGCCGCTGCAGCCGCTGTGCCGGAAGCCGCTGTCGCCGCTCCGGACGCCGCGGTGCCGGAAGCCGCCGTGCCGGATGCCGCCGCCTTTCCCGCCGCCGCGCGGATCAACTGCACCGTGACGGGCGCTGTACTTTCCTCCGCCGCTTTTTTGAGACAGTACGCGAGGAACGGGATCGGCAAAAGCCCGTGCAGTCGGATGTTGCCCTGCTTTTCCAGCCGTTCGATGCCTTCCTTCAGCGTCTTTCTCGCATAGTTCAGGCGGCTCTTGACCGTTCCCTCCGAAACGTCGAGCGCATCCGCGATCTCGCGCGTTTTCATCTCGTCGTAATAATACAGCATCACGCACATGCGCTGCTCATCCGACAGTTTATTGACAAGCTCTACGATCAGACGCCGGGTTTCGGCGTCGTCGAATACTTTGTCCGGGATGTTCTGCTCGTCGACGCCCTCAAACGCGGCAAACGGATCGTGTCCATTCTCATTCGTATCAAGAAACAGCTCGCGATTCCGTTTTGAAAGGCGATCCTTGCATGCGTTCGCCGTGATGCGATTGACCCAGCTGATATATGCGCCGGCATTCTTCAGCGTATTCAGTTTTGTAAAAACGGACAGCAGAACAGTCTGCGTCACATCCTGCGCCGCATCTTCGCTGCGAAGGATTCTGAGACAGGTGTAATACACCGGATCCCTGACGTCCGCAAGGATCCGATCCATTGCCGCGCCGTCGCCCCTTTGTGCCGATGTTACATCTTTTGCAATTTGCGTATATGTCCGCATTGCGTTCGGTTTGCCCCCTCCCGTGATAGCTAAATTATATATAAGATCGCAGTCATATGCAACCCTGAAGTCGGGAGGATCGCAGCATGAACAAAGCACGGCTGAAGCGTACTTCCGCAAAGATACTGTTGAACCTTTTTTTCGTTTTCATCTGAATCCCCCGCGACGAAATCCCATGTTTTCCGACAGCGTCGGAACACGGAACTGCCTCTGTCCGTTACGAATCCTTTTGCCGATCGGTTTCGTCCCGCCGTTTGTCATTTTCCGGCGGCGGGTCATGTGCGCCGCCCTTCAAAGCATGCGGATGCAGTTCTGCATCCTTCAAAAGGCTTGCCCTGATCAATTCATAGAACGTCATGAGCGTACTCCTTCTATGTCTTTGTCGATATGACGACCCAAAATCGTTTTGGTTTTATGATTTTGAAAAAAATAACAAAAAGGATGCATTCAGACCGATCTGCGTGTGAAATGCGCTCGGATCAAACCGCGCGCCGATCCTTCGCTTCCGAAAAAGCGAACCCGACGCGATCGACCGGGGGGATCTTTCGCATCGGGTTCCTGTCTTTGCCGGAATATGACCGTCCGGCGCCTTCGGACAATGGGGCTCTTCCGAAGGCTGAAATCGGCGACGGGAATGGATGGTGGTGTGGTAGTGTGACCCGCCTGCCGCTCGGGGATCAGTTGTTCCCCGGATCCTGTTCGGTTCACGCCGCCGCTCTGTGCGGCATGCCGTTCGCCGAAATCATTTTGTATATCTCCACAGTACTCTGGTTTCCTCTTCGATCGTTGTATTGGCGCTTTCGCTCCCGGGTTTGACGTAATGCTCAGAATCCACCCAGTCGGAATATGCCGAGTAAAAACAGCCGTAGGTTTTACGGACCTTCACCGCATATTGTACTTTATACTGTCCGTTCGTCATTGCCTGTACCGTGGAAAAAGCATAAAAATGGTATGCCGGATCGTTTTTATGCGCTGTGATGAAGCTTTCCGCCTCCCCCTTCGTGTCGAACCAGCTGTCCTGCATGGTTTCCTCTTCCCCGCGGTCTTCGGTATAGCCCGTCGCATAACGGCTGCGCGTATCGTTGAACCATGCGTTGGTCAATTCCGGATACGATGCGGGCGATTCCCGATACACCGTCCACCATTTGATCCGATACCGTATCTGGACCCGCTGCATCGTTTCGACGGCGTCCGCCGGCGGCTCCTCCGTACTCCATTCGGACCAGACCGGCGCCGGCGTTGCTGTCGGCGCTGCAGTCGGCGCTGCAGTCGGTCTTTGCGTCGGCTCGCCCCGCACAAGCGGAATCGTCACGCTGCTCGCCTCGCCGGTCGGCTGTCCGGCGTCGTCCAGCATATAGATCCCGTCGATCGACAGCGATTCCGGCATCCCCTCCGCATTGTCGAAGTAAAGCGTTATGCTCTCATCCGCATTCGGCTCAAAGGTCCTCCGGACCGACGTTTCAAAGCGTCCTTTTCCGGTCAAAAGCGTCGCCGCGCTTGCGCCGCTCCCGCCGAAGCAGGTCAATCTCCAGCTGTTCTGCACGCGCAGGACGATCTTGCCCATGCCGCTGTCCGTATAGATCTGATCGACCGAAAGCCGCATGCCGAGAACCTGCGCCTGTCCCGCAACACGATCGCTTTCCGCAGATTTGTCCTCCCGCGCGTTCGTAAAGACGATCCGAAGCGAATCGTCCGTCTCTGCCGCAAGGTTCCTTGCCGTCAATGCAACGGGCTCGCCGTGCGCGTCCGAAGCGGCAAGCTCGATCGAGCCGGTCCCGCCCGCCGGAATCTCTTCGGCTCCGGCGCTTCGTTCCAGCGGGAACGTGCCGTCCTCGGTCTCCAGCGTGAACGCGGCGTCGCTGAGCGAGAACACCGTCTCGTCGTTCTCATAACGCAGCTGAATCGCGCCGTCCGTTTGAAACTCCTGGTCCACCGTGAACTGCGCGCCGCGGTGATACGTCTCGCCGTACAGCGCGTACGTCTCCGGCTCGGGCGTCTGCGTCGCTTCCGCCGCGGGCGTGTTCACCGGCGCATCGGAAGGCCCCGGCGTGTCCTCCGACGCAAAGATCTCTTCCGGAATCTCCGGCGGTTCCCGATCAAGCGCATGCCATATGCCGTATCCGACGCCGAACAGCAGTCCGACGGACAACAGCCCCGCAAGGACCCTCCCCGCGATCGTCGCCGCAGTGCCGCCTGCCGTCGCTGCAGCGACCGTGCCTGCCGTGCCCGAAGCTGCGGCTGCGCTTGCCGTGCCGGACGCTGCCGCCGCCTTTCCCGCCGCCGCGCGAACAAACTGCACCGTAACCGGCGATGCGCTTTCCTCCGCCGCCTTTTTGAGGCAGTATGCAAGGAGCGGGATCGGTGAAAATCCGTGCAGGCGGATGTTGCCCTGCTTTTCCAACCGTTCCACGCCCTGCTTCAGCGCTTTTCGCGCGTAGTTCAGACGGCTTTTGACCGTTCCCTCCGAAACGTCGAGCGCGTCCGCGATCTCGCGCGTTTTCATCTCGCCGTAATAGTACAGCATCACGCACATGCGCTGCTCGTCCGGCAGGTTGTTGATAAGCTCCACGATCATCTGCCGGGTCTCGGCATTGTCAAACGCCTTGTCCGGAATACTCTGCTCGTCGAGATTCTCGAACACAACAAACGGATCGTGTCCGTTGTCATCCACGTTCACAAAAAGCTCCCGGTTCGGCTTTGCAAGCCGGTCCTTGCACGCATTCGCGGTGATGCGATTGACCCATTCGATATATGTCCCGGTATTCTTCAGCGTGTGCAGCTTTGTGAAAACAGTCAGCAAAACATCCTGCGTCGCATCCTGCGCCGCCTCGCTGTTCTGCAGAATGCTCATGCAGGTATAATATACATGATCCCGAACGTCCGTTAAGATCCGATCCATCGCCGCAGCGTCGTCTTGCTGCGCCGCCGCTGCGTCCTTCGCGATCTCGGAATAGCTCCGCATTACGTTCATTTAGTGCCCTCCCCCGTGATATTACGATTATAATCCATTCTATAACCGTTTGCAACCGTAAACCGGGAAGGCTGCTGCTCTGACGGGATACGGCAGAAGAAGGACGCCGTAAAGGTCCCGTTTTCGATATGTGTTGTGTTCATCCTATTCCCCCGTGATGAAACAGTCTTTTTCTGCGGATGCGCGCAAATGCACGGCATTGCCCCCAAGCCGTTATGAATCCGCCTGCAGATCCGAATCCTTACGCCGTTTGTCGCTTTCCGGCGGTTCGTCCTGCACCGAGCCCCTGATCCGAAGCAGGATCTGTTCCGCGTCCCATAAAAGGCTTGCTCTGATCAATTCATAGAACGTCATGATGCTGCTCCTATTGAGCCTTTTGTATGGTAAGACGGTTCCGAAATCGATTTGGTTTTATATTTCGACAAAAAATATAAATCGCGCGGCGTATGATTCCCCGCCTGCATGCATATCGTAGTACCATGAACAAGAAACAGAAAATCGATCTTTCCTATCTATTGTGGACGCTGCTGCCGCTTGCGGTCGGCGGTCTGTCCTCGTTGATTTCCATGAACGGCATGCGCGAAAACGCGCTTCTTCCGCAGCCCGCGCTGCAGCCGCCGCCCTGGGTGTTCATCACCGCCTGGACGATCCTCTATCTTCTCATGGGGCTCGGCGCCGGACTCGTCTGGAATGCCTACCCGCGCGGAAAAAAGGATGCGCTGATCCCGTTTTATGCGCAGCTCGTGCTGAACTTTCTTTGGTCGCCGCTGTTCTTTGCGCTGAAGCTCCGGCTTGCCGCATTTTTTGTTCTGCTCGGCATGCTCGGGCTGGCGGTCTGGATGACCGTCGCGTTTTACCGCGTGCGCAAATGGGCGGGCATCCTGCAGATCCCGTATCTTCTCTGGCTCTGTTTTGCCGGATATCTGAACCTCGCGGCGTATGTGATCAACGGGTGATTGCCTCGGAAAGCATTCATCCGGCGTTTCATACGTTCAAAGACCGCGCATTCGTTTCGATCCCGAAACGGATGCGCGGTTTCGTTATGTCAAAAGAACGAGCCGGAAAAGGAACGTCGAACGGCGTTGATTCCAGCGCGGATCTGTGATATACTTTTTGAGAAGTAACTGTCAGTTGGGATAGAGGGCAATGATTAAAAAACTGTTTCGTGAAATGCTTGTCACGCAGATCGTTTCGACGATGACCGTGACGCTTTGCATGCTGATCGACAGCATTATGATCGGCAGATTTCTCGGCGTGGATTCCATGAGCGCATACGGATTCGCAACGCCGCTGCTTCTGGTGTTTGCTGCGCTCGGCAGTATGATCTCCGCAGGCGTACAGATCGTCTGCGGCAAAACGATCGGCAACGGTGACCGCGAAGGCACCGATGCGTGCTACACCGCGGCGATGTTTCTTTCCGCCGTGATCTCGGCGGTCGGACTGATTTTGGTCTTCTCCCTTCTGAAACCGCTCACACGGCTTTTGGGCGCCGGAACACCTTCGCCGGACAACCCCGTCGCCGGGCTGACGACGGATTATATCAAAGGCTTCATCCTCGGCGCGCCGGCGTTTCTCTGCGCGCAGATTATGGTCCCGTTCCTGCAGCTGTCCGGCAAACGGATGCGGCTGATCGCGGCTGTCGTCGCCATGACCGTTTCGGACATCATTTTCGATCTTCTGAACGTATTCGTGTTTCACGGCGGTACCTTCGGAATGGGGCTTGCCTCCACGCTGAGTTATTACATCGCGCTTGCGATCGGACTGCTGTATTTCTTCCGGAAGGATTGTTTGTTCCGGTTTCGCTTCCGTCTGATGCGCCGGCGCGTTTTCAAGGAGCTGATTTCCTACGGCGTCCCGACGGTCATCAACCAGATCAGTACGGTGCTGCTGGTGCTCCTGCTCAACCGTTTGCTGGAAGCAACCGCAAACGGGATGGTCGCCGTCGCCGCATACTCGGTGATCACCACGGTCGGAAATATCTGCTACTGCTTCGGTACCGGCATCGGGTCCGTTGCCATGATGCTTGCGTCCGTTTTCTATACCGATCGCGACCGCAAATCCATCTGTGAGCTGGTACGGCTGATGACGTTTCACGCGATCCTGCTTGACCTTGCCGTCATGGCGATCATGCTGCTCGTTGCCGTTCCGCTCGTGACGCTGTTTTTGGGCGACAGCACGGAAGCCGTCCGGATCGCCGCGTCCGGGTTTCGTCTCTTTGTCCTCTCGCTCGTTCCGTCGTCTCTGAACTCTGCGTTCAAGAACTATTATCAGGGCGTCGATCGCATCGGCTTTGCGGAGCTGATCTCCGTTCTGCAGAATTTCGTATTCCCCGCGCTGTTTGCGTTTGTGCTGAGCCGGTTCCTCGATATCACCGGAATCTGGCTCGGT
>JAEESS010000037.1 GCA_016286445.1 Bacillota bacterium | reverse complement strand
AATGACGGATTCGATCCGCGCGTTTTTGGACCTTCCGGACAGCGGGGACTACATCCTCTCGTGGGATGACGAATCGGTCTTTTCCGTCTCACTGCGATGGACGAATGACAGCGGGTATTATTCGACAGAACTCGTTTTTGCGGAAGACGGTCAGCGGATCGTAAAGATGATGTACGAAAAAGGCGGCTCAACGCTGGAACCGGTGTACGAAGACAGCGCGTGGGGCGTCTATACGATCTGCTGGAAGAAAGCACCGTACTATCACGATTCAAGCTATGCGCTTGGACTGGAAACCGGCGTATGGGAGACGGACGATTATGATTATCCGTCTCTGTATCTGGAGCTGTTCGACGACGGAACAGCCCGCATTCTGGGACTGTTCGGCGATTATGATATCCGGGCGCACTACGCATGGAATATGACAAGCCGAAATATCGTTTTGCTCACCTTCTCCGATCAGACGATCGTCAGGACGGCGGAGCTGAATACGGACACGGACACCATGACGCTGACGCTTGCGGACGGCAGTACCATCGAGGCGACACGGGTGAGCTACCGCTTGATCGTCGAGATTCGGGCGGAAGACCTCGAAGGCGTCTGAAGAGAGTGGACGCCGGACAACGTGGATGTTGGCTATCGGCTGACCCTGTTCAGGGACGGAACGGCGAAGATGGTGTATCAGATCCCTTTGTCGGGTGAACAAACGATTGAGGGAACATATTCCGTTAAGAATGGGATCACTGTGACGTTCGGCGATGAAACGATGCAGGCGGTTTATGATCCGGAATCGGATGCGCTGCTGCTGTTCGAATCGGAGACGTCGTGGCTGACGCTGTATCGGAACCCCGATACATACATGTTAGAGCATTGGTTTGAAATGCAGAGGAAACCGCTTTTGAAGAAAACCGTTGCCATGGAAGACCTTTTCGGCGTCTGGACGCTGGAACGGGCGGAATCCGCTTTTTCGTCCTTTGATCTGTCCGGGCTTTCGGGGTATCTTTCGATCGAGCAAGGAAGCTTCCGGATTGGGATGCGGCTGGCGGGAGAGGATCATTCCACTTCATTGGCGTGTTCCGTGATCGATTCCGTGCTGACCGAGACCGGCAACAGCAATGGCAAGATCATAGCGATCCTGGATCCGTATACGAACGAATTGAAGCTCTGCACACTTTTCTATGAACGGGAACTGACCGAGGCGGATCCGGTGTTGGTGTTCCGAAAATTGTCGAATGCAGAACAGACCATGACACAAGATGCTCTCGTCGGAACATGGAGTGAGATCAAAAGTCTTGTCGGCACGTGGACAATGATCGACCCGACGTTGTCCGCACAGGGGTATACATTGGAACTGGTGTTTGAATCGGACGAGAAGGTCGCGCTGAATGTTTCCCAATCGGGGAAAACCAGCAGTGTTGCATTTACTTATATCATTACAGACAACGACGTGCATCTGTATATGGAAAGCTATGAGGTATATCCCGACGGTTCTATCGTCAAGGAAAAGCAGGAATACTATCTGTTCGTTTCCGACGGCGTCATGACCTATGATCTCGAAACGGACACCCTGTTTGTACCGAACGATGAAGGCGGACAGACACGGTTTATCAGGCAGGCAGATTGAACGCACGAAGTACGGAAGAAAGAGTATGAAGGTGTCAGGGGGACGGTTAGCGTGGGATGAAACCGAAATTTCGAACGCATGATGTATATGTGTGCGCTATCCGGAACATGGTTGTTCTCTTGACAACCCATAATTCAAGCGGCAGGGAGACGGTTCTTCCGACAACAGTCGATTGGAATCAAAACGTGTCATAAAATCCGATCTCAGGACAATACCCATCGCGGTATATTTCTACGCATATTGAGGCGGGGGGAACGATTTCCTCTGTTCGCAAAAAGGTATAACACAGGAGCGCATACCTATGTTATACTTTTTTTATCAAACCCTGTAACACATTTGCCGTTTCGATCGTCTATATCATAGAGAGGTCAAGGGGGAAGACTGTCGAATGTTGTTTTTGCTGCTGATGCTGGACAGCGAATCGGATCGCGCGCTGATCGGCGAGCTGTTCGCATCGAATTATCACCGCATGAAACGCGCGGCGATCGGCATTTTACATGAGGAAGGCGTGGCGGAGGACGCCGTGCAGGATACGTTTGTGCGCTGCATGCAGAAGATCGACACGCTGCGGACGCTTCCGGAGCACGCGCGGTCGGTGTATCTTTTAACCGCCGTCCGGCACAACGCGCTGGACAAGCTTCGCAAGGGCGGCGCGTTCAAAAGCGTGCCGATGGAGGAGATCGACATGCCGGATGAGAGCGACCCGGTCGAGGAGCGCGTGATCAAAAGCCTGACCGTCGAGGCGGTCAAGGCGGCGTTTTTGAAGCTTCCGGACAGTCAGCAGGACGTACTGCGGTATAAGTATCTTCTGGATCTCAATGACGGCGAGATCGCAAGCGCACTCGGCGTCTCGAAGGCGTCGGTGCGCGTGTACCTGATGCGCGCGAAAAAAGCGGTGCTTGCGCTTTGTAGGGAGGGCGGCTATGAAGCATAAATCGTTTGATACGCTGTTAAAAGAAGCGATCCTCTCGGCGGCAGAGGAGCAGGGCAGGCGTTTGGACGCCGAGCCCGTCATGCCGGTCCCCGAAACGGCGCAGGCGCGGTTTGACGCGGCGATGGATCGAAAGGAACGGAAAGCACCCGCAGCGCCCGCGCGGGAGCCCGCCGCACCCGCTGCGCCGCAGAAGACGGAACCGCAGAAAAAGCCTGTGCGCCAATGGTTCGGTTACATCATGACCGCGGCAAGCGCCGCCGTCGTGATCTTCGTGGTCGCGCTGATGATCCGGTTCGGCGCGGAGGGCAAGGTCAAGCCCGGCGCAAGCGCGCTGCCGGAGATCCCTGAGCCGTCCGCAGCGGTCGAGCCTACGCCGGAACACCCGTTTGAACCCGGAAAGCCGCTGCCCTATACCGCCGTCACCTATCGGGATACGGAGGAAGCGGAATCCGCGATGCGGCAGATGTTTACGGTGTTCCCTGAGCTGATCGAAAAGGTCAGGGATGATCTCAACGAGCCGGAGCATCGCGTTCTGAAGGGCGGCGTGCTGTACGTCGACCGCGGCGTCAATGCGATCGACTGGGAGCATCCGTGCGCGGACACGACGGAAGCGATCCGAAGGCTTCTGCAGTTTCCCGGCAGCAGGTACTTCTTTGCCGGATGGGAGCGCACCGATCGGGTCCCGGTCTTCTTCCTCACGGTTTACTGGACGAACGAGACCGGGTACTATCAGACGAGCCTTGTCTATGCGGAGGATCCGGACTATCTGTACGCAAACTATCCCGCCGCAGAGGACGTCACGCCGACGCCGCTCTCGGAGGACCGGACGTGGGCGATCTATTCGGAGCGATGGCAGGAAGCGCCGTTTGAAATGGAGCCCGACCCTGCGCCTGCGCCGGAATCGAAGCCGTATGAGACGATGTTCATGAATCCGGGACCGGATGTGAACTTCGGGTCCGATCTGAACGCCCCCGCAAGCGAGATGCAGGGGCGGGCAAGGGCGTTCCTAAAGGAGAACAGGGAGGCGCTCGAACGCGCGGGCGACGATCTTTCCGCATGGAACGAGGTGATCGCACGTTCGGATGAGCCGGACGCAAGCGTGTCCCTTGCCGATCCGTCCGCATATTTTGTGCAGACGCAGGAACCGGTGACGGTGCTTGCGTTCCCGTGGGCGGTCGACACGACGCGGACCGACGCGGGCGAGCTCTATGAGGTGCGGCTTATCTACGCGCAGGATCCGCCGGAGCAGATCAGCGACCTATACCGGGATGTGCTGATCCCGCTTGAGCAGCATTGGTATCTGCTGACGGTCTATTATGTCCGGTCCACGCTCCCCGGCGTATGGACCATGCCGGACCGGTACGGCTACGGCACGTCGTATCTTGAACTGCATCCGAACGGCACGGTGCGGATGCTTGAAACGACGTATGACGCCCGCGCGGACGAGCAATGCCGCTTTGACGCGGACCCGGACGCATCAAATTACTTGCTGTTCTCAAAGGGGACGCTGCTCAGAACGGCGGTCTATGATCCCGAAACGGACACACTGACCGTGCGGTTTTCGGACGGTAGCGAGCGTACGGCGACGCGCGCCTATGATCTCGTTCTGCCGCGGCGCGATCCTTTGGACCGTTCGGCAAGAACGCTTCTGACGCTGCCGGTCTCCTGCCCGGTCGATGCGCTTGATGCAACGGAGGGACAGCTGTTCCTCTATGACGTCGACGGCGACGGATCGTGGGATCCGATTTCGTTCGGGACCGACGACGAGGGGGAACTTGTGATACGCATCGGCGAGATAGAAGCGTATTTTCCGGAGGCGAGGAAAGGCGCGATTCTTCGGGAGGCAATTCTGCTGAACACGCACGATTCGACCGGCGATCTGACGCTTGCACTGGAAATCAAGGACCGGCAGATCGACTATACGACGGTGTGCGTACTGCGAATCAAAAACGGAAAGAAAGCGCACACATCTTACCCGGATTGCTCCATGCGGCTGGTCGACGGGGAGGTGTACTTTACCGAATGGTGTTATGTGCTCGGTTCGATCTCGGGGACCTCGCTGCGTCAGGGCGCGCTGCTCCGGCGCGTGCCGCCGGGATGGGTCGAAACGGGCGTTCTGGACCGCGTACAGAACAGGACGCGCGAGGAGCAGATCGAGTTCCATGATCTCATTAAGGTCGTACGGGACCTGCCCTGCACGATAAAGGATGCGCCTGCCGTGATCGAGGCGGGAACGTGGGTCTATGTGCTCCGCTGGGACGGCACTCGGATCGTGATCCGGACCGAGGACGGCAGAGAAGCGACGCTGGAGGTGCAGACGGAGCGCTCGGACGACGGCTTCGATATCGCTCGCTATCTGATCGACGGCGTCGACGCGGAGGACTACTTCGACAACCTCGACATGGCGGGGTAGGCGGGCGAAGACCTGAAAGCATAGGATAAAAACACAGATGCGATCAGATCGGCGGATGGAAATTGCCTGTCCGCCGATCCGTTTTCCGGAAGGCGTTGATTCGCTGCGCAAAATTGACAGACGGCACGGAAGCAGATATAATAAAACAAACGGCGGCGGACAGCCGGACAGAACAGCGAGAGGGCAATAGCTTGAAGGATTCCTATGATTTTTCGGTCGTAACGGCGGTTTATCAAGCGGAAGCGTTTTTACGGGAAACGGTCGAAAGCCTGCTTCGGCAGGATTTCGGCTTTTCCCGCGTGCAGCTGATTCTTGTCGACGATGGCTCGAAGGATGGAAGCGGCGCGATCTGCGATGCGTACGCCGAGCGGTATCCGGACAATGTTGAGGTGATCCATAAGGAGAACGGCGGCGTCAGTTCGGCGCGCAACGCCGGGCTCGAGCGCGTGCGCGGCAAATATGTAAGCTTTCTTGACGCCGACGACTGTCTGTCCGAAAACGCGCTGTCCAAGGTGTTTGCGTTCTTTGAAGCGCATCCGGAGACGGATGCGGTCTCCCTGCCGATGACGTTTTTCGACGGACAGACCGGTCCGCATCCGCTGAACCGCAAGTACCGGAACGGCTCGCGCGTCATCGATCTTTCGCAGGAACCGAACAACCCGCAGCTTGCGGTGACCTCTGCGTTCATCCGCGCAGATGCGCTCAATGGAAGATCGTTCGACACGCGTCTGAGCTACGCGGAGGACGCCAAGCTGCTGCAGTCCGTTCTGCTCGAAAAACAGACCCTCGGCGTCGTTGCGGACGCAACGCATTTCTATCGCCGGCGTTCGACGGGCGAGGCAAGCGCGATCCAGTCGTCTGAGCTGAAACCGGCATGGTATCATCCGTATCTTGAACGGTTCTGTCTCGATACCATCCGCGCCTGTATTGCGAAGACGGGCGGCGTACCGCGGTTTGTGCAGTACACGATCGCGTATGACCTGCAATGGCGCATCAGTAAGGAGCATATTCCGTCTGCGCTGTTTTCGCAGGAGCAGAAGGATGCGTACAAACAGCTCGTGAAGGAGGTCTGCTCGTATCTTGACGATGACGTCATCGCGGGACAGATCGATATTGCCCCATATCAGAACGGTTTTGCGCTGTATCTCAAGCACGGTTTTGTGCCGGACGCATATCTTGACGCCTGTCGCGGCGTTCCGGAATGCGAGTTTTTGACCGTGCGCGACGGAATGGTCACGCTGGAATGCTCGGTCCTGCAGCTTACGAGCGCGCTGCGTCCGCTGCCCGCGCTTTCCGTTGAGGCGAACGGCACGGTCTATTCCGCCGCTTACGTCGACCGCAGACGAACGCTGACATTGCTCGACGAATCGGCGGCACAGCGGAAAGGATGCACGTTCCGTATCCCGCTGCCAAACGACGGCACAGCGCTGCGCATCCGGCTCTTTTGGGCGTCGGATGAAGGAGAAAAACCGATCGAAAGGATCACCTGCGGGCAGTTTTTCCCGGTTTCCGAACAATATGCGCATGCATATGCCGAGATCGGAAAACGCGTGCTGACCGTAAAAAACGGCACGATCACGCTGTCCGAAAGAAAGCGCGGCGGACGGTTCATGCGCGAGGTCCGGTTTTTGCAGGAGCTTTGGAAACGCAACGGAAAGGGCGAACGCCACGCGGTGATCGGAAGGCTCGTGTATGCGGTCTGCAAACCGCTTATGAGGAAGCCTCTTTGGTTGATTTCCGACCGGATGGAGCAGGCAGGGGACAACGGGGAAGCGCTGTTCCGCTATCTCTGCGCGCTCAAAAAGAGGCCTGCAAAGCCGGTCTTTGCCGTGTCGGGCAATTCCGGGGACTATGCCGCGCTGAAAAAGATCGGACCCGTCGTCAAAGCGCGGTCCTTCCGGCACAAGCTGCTGTTCCTGCTTTCGGATCTGAATATATCCTCTCAGGCGGACAGCGACGTCGTCACGCAGTTTTCGCGGTACGACGGACCGTACCGCGACATTGAAAGCCGCATCCGGTTTGTGTTCCTGCAGCACGGTGTGATCGGGAATGATCTGTCAAATTGGCTGAATCGCTATCAATGCAACATTTCGGGATTTGTCGTTTCAGCAAAGGCAGAGGCGGATTCGATCCGTGAATATGCATATTGCTATCCGGACAGCGTGATCTGGCTGACGGGGCTTCCGCGCCACGACCGACTGTATCACGACGAAAAACGCTGTATCACAATCATGCCGACATGGCGGCAAATGTGGGTATCCACCGTAAACAACAGCGTCCGGGACCTGAAGCCGGGATTTGAGGAGGGAAGGTTTTTCCGCTTCTACAATGCGCTTCTGAACGATCCGCGTCTTTTGGATGCAGCGAAAAAGAACGGTTATACCGTGCGGTTTTTGCCGCATCCGCATCTGCAGCCGCATGCAGAGCGCTTTACGAGGAACGCGGAAACAGCGTTTCTCCCCGCTTCCGAGCCATATCGGAAGGTGCTTGCCGAGAGCGATCTCGTGCTGACGGATTATTCCTCGGTCGCATTTGATTTCGCGTATCTCAGAAAACCGGTTGTGTATACGCAGTTCGATTTCGATGAGTTCTATTCCGGCGAGCATGTATGCAGAACGGGCTACTTCGACTATGTACGCGACGGCTTCGGCGAGGTGGAAACGGAGTACGACGCGACCGTCGACCGGCTGATCGAATACATGGAAAACGGCTGTCGGCTCAAGGACGATTACCGCGCGCGCATCGACGGCTTCTTCGCCTTCAACGATCGCGAAAACTGCCGCCGCGTCTTTGAAAAGCTCCTTGCGCTGCAATCGGACATGAAGCAAAACTGACAGAATGACAAAGAGCCGCCCGGGCATGACGCCTGGGCGGCTTTGACTTTGCGGCTTCGATCACGCGCGAACGGCGGTTTGCCCTTTTTCGGCGGTCTCCGACGACTGTTCGGTCGTATAAACAAGCGGCTGCTGGTATTCGCGCTCGTAGATCTCCTTCCAGATTTCGCTGTTCCGGTTCTTCATATCCTCGACCTGCTTTCTGTAGCTGAGGCAAGGATCGGGAAAGATCGGCGCGGAAACGTGCACCGTATACTCCTGCACCGGGAATCCGCCCTCGCCGGGGATGTCGGTATCCTTCATTGTGATGAAGCACGGCAGCACCGGCACGCCGTTCTTTGCGGCGAAGGCGAACGCGCCGTCCTTCAGGGGCTTCGGTTTCCGGTAGTTCCACCACATGCTCTGCTCCGGGTAGATCAGCACGAAATGTCCTTCTTTGAGGAGCGTGTTCGTCGCCTCAATGAACTTTCTCATCGTGCGGATATCGCTGGACAGCGGCAGCGTGTTGCAGTGCCGCATCAAAAAGCCGTAGAAGCCGGGGAAGGAAGTATAGTTGCCCTCGCGGATCACGCGGTAAAACGTGCGGTCGGGCTGTTCCGCGGCTTCGTAAACGAGCTGGATCGCAAAGCTGTCGAACGCGTGAAAATGATTGCAGGTGATGACAGCGCCGGAATCGAGCGCCTTGAAGTGTTCGAGTCCGCGCATCTCTTTGATGATGAACTGTCTGTTTGCGATCAGCCGGTCGACGAGCGCGTGCGCGGAGCGGAACGCAAGCTTCGTCTTGAGCTTTTCGATACGCCCGCGGCGCAGATAGTCGATGTCCTCCGGCAGCAGGGGCTTGCTCGGCGGATCCTCCTCAACGTCCTCGGAAAAGCGTCCCGTCCGCTCGTATTCCGCGATTTTCCGGATGATCGCGACGCGGTCCGGCGCGCGCTTTTCACGGTTTTGACGGTTCAGATAGTTGTCTTCGCTGTTCGCCTCGCGCTTTGCGAGCTTCAGAAGCCGTTCGCAGCGCAGCATATCGCGCTTGCGCTCCTCGGCAGAGTACGCGTCGCGCTCCCCGAGAAGCGTTTCATACACCGGCGTTTCGGCGGCATAGCGGAAATAGACCCCGCCGCACGGGCATTCGGGATAGTGCCACGGCTTGTTGAACATGATGTAATGCAGGATATGCGCTTCTTCGACCGGGTAAGGGATCTCGCCGAAGATCTCAGTGTTCCAGCGCTGATCGAGAAACAGCACGCGGTCCTTACAAATGAGATTCAGATAGTCCTCGTCCTGCGTCACGACAAAATCATACTCGCCGAGCACGTTGAGAAAACGGTACAGCAAAAGATGCGAGCGGAACGCTTCGCAGTTGATGAGAAGAACGCCCGCGTTGAAGTAGTTCCAACGCGAAACGCCGACGCATTTTTCCACATAATCGCCGTATTCCTCGACCTCGATCATCGCCTGCTCGTGACACGCGCCGAGGTAGTTGTCCATGAGATCGGTCTCGTAGAGCTCGCTGATATCGCCCTGTACGATCGTATCCGCGTCGATGTAGATCGCCTTCGGATACTCCGGATGCATATCCGCGATGAACAGGCGGAAATAGGTCGTCTTGGAATAATAGTCGCGCAGCGGGAGCTTGTGCGCGATCGAGTGCAGGTATTCGGAAACGTCCTCGAAAAGGATCTCGGCATTCGGTCTGCGCTCAAGAAGCACCGTTTCCTGCGCTGCCGCGGAAATATCCGTGTGCAGGATATATACGCGGTATCTGCGGTCCGGGGAAGCGTTTTCGAGCAGGGAGTGCAGCGAAACGAGGCAGTATTTCAGAAAGCGCTCGTCGCAGGCGTAGAAGACGGGGATGATCGGTTCTTGCATGTCAATGTACCTCACATTCGGATTTGATGGTCTGATAGGTTTCGTAAATATCGTCAAACTGCCGGTAGCGGAAGATCCTGTGGACCTTGTCGATCTGCCATTGCTTGATGTTCTCGGTGTGCGGATAGGGAAACCAGAACAGCCTTTTGCTGAAATGACGCACGACCGTGTGTTTGTGCAAAAATTTTTGATCGTTGAAGCGCTGCGGCAGGACCTTTCGCTTCGATGCAGCGCGGATCAGTGCGCTCTGATCGGCAAAGACGAGCTTCTTCTTTTTGATCCAACCGCGGGCTTTTTCAAACAGCCCCGTTTCACGCGCTTTTTTCATATTGAACAGCAGCACGCCCGCGTTGATGTAGTGCGGATGGATCAGATACTTGCCGTAATGGTCCGGCGCGGCGGCAAACTCGAAGCCGGAAACGTCGATGTCGTACAAAAGATGCACGTCGCGGTTGAACAGGATGTCCGCGTCGAGATACAGGAGCTTTTCCGGGATCTCCGGCACGAGATCGGCAAACAGCCGGATCAGCGTGTAGGGGGAGCAGTACGCCCCTTCGTTCGGACAGCCGGAAAAGTGCTTCCGGTAAAGATCGCCGACGTCGATCACGGTCACGCTGTTTTCGGGATGGAACGAACGGACCGCTTTTTTGAGCGTCTCCGTCTGCGCGGCGGAAAGCGGAACGTAATTGTCTTTCAGATCCGTCAGGTCCATCGTAAACACGAAAAACCGGAACGGTTCTTCGGACGCGGTCCGCCGGAGGATCGAAAGCGCACAGGTCAGCATGCCGTCGAACACGCCCGCGTTGCCGCAAAACAGGACATTAACCATCGTTGACCTCTCTTTTGACGTAGCGGATCACCTCGACGTCGGAGTGACCGGCAAGCTCCGTCATGCGCGAATAGACAGCGTCGCGCAGCGCTTTTTTCTTTGTCTTCGTCTCGCCCTCCTCCGGCGGAAAGAACGGTCCGTCGATGTAGGTGATCATCTTCGGGCGCTTCAGAAACCGGCTCTTGTGATACGTGTTCACAAAACAGAACGACGGAACGCCGCATTCGACCGGGTAGGCAAACGACGTGTCGGGGAAGGGGCGGATCTTCGTGTAATACGGCCAGATGTGCGCTTCCGGGTAGATCACGACCGGATGCCCCTCCGCGATCCGGTTTTTGATCGCCGCGAGAAAATTCCGGTATGCTTTGATCCCGTCCGGCAGCGGCAGACCGCCCAAAGCCGGCGTCCACCTGCCCAGCACCGGCACCGCAAGATTGTTCGGATGCACGATCACATAGGTGCTTTTGGGCCAAGGCAGCCGCGTCTCCAGCAGCGCGTCGCCGAGCGGCTGGGTGTGGTTGCCGTAGAGGAAATATCCCATATGTGAGAACGGCTTCAGCTTTTCCTTTCCGACGATCCTCTGCCGGAAGATCACGCGCCCGTAAAAGACGACGACGGGATACATCACGATGCGGTAGAGGAAGAAGCGCAGGAAGCGCTTGCCCGGCGATCTGCGCTCGTAATCATACGAGGCGTCGACCTTCGGCGGCGTCGTTTCAAACGTCGAGAACTCGTCATGCAGCTCGTCGGCGTAGTAAATGATCTTTCGTTTGTCCATGTACGGGCATCGTTCCTTTCCGCTTTGAAACACGATCGCGGCGCAGGAAAAACCGTGCGCCGCTCGTCTGAGCCGATTATACGCGCAAAAACCGCCCGCGGTCAATCTACACCCGGCGTTCGCGTTTCTACAGAAAAAAACAACCCGGTAGAGTGCCGGATCTGCTTCTCTACCGGGAGTAGAATCCCCCGAAAACAGGGACTTTTTCGGATGCAAAAGCCGCCCGGTTTTCCGGGCGGCTCTCTTGTTGTCATCCTGAGCATGGCGACGCGCGGGAAGCGCGCGACGACACCTATGTAACGAAGCGCAGCGGAGCGGGCGGCGGCAAGGGATCTTATTCCTCGACCTCGATCTCCTTGATGATGCATTCGTTGCCCTTCAGAAGCCACGTTTCGCCGCTTTTGCAGTAGGGGCAGGTGCGCCCGTACTGCACGGTGGGGTACGTTCGTTTGCACGAATCGCACCAGGTGACCGCAGGGGTCGTGATGAGTTCGAGCTCGGCGGTCTCCAGCACCGGATGCTTTCTTCGGAAATAGTTCCAGCACTCCTCGAAGTAGTCCGTCATGATGCCGGACACCTCGCCGACCTCGAGCGCAACGCGCGTGATCTTTTTGATTTTCTCCTGCTCCGCGGTTTCCTCCAGAGTCTTCGCAAGGTGCAGGATGATGCCCATCTCGTGCATATCAGTCCTTCGTGAGCTCCTCGATCGTGACGGAATTGCCGGTGTGCGGATGCGTCTTACGGAACGCCTTCGTCGCCTTGTTGTACGCCTTGCGCTTTGCCCGCATCATCTTCGCTTCCTTGGAACCGCTGTGCAGCACGATCTTCACCGCGCGCTTTGCGGCATAGGTCAAGAGCCCGCCGACCTTGTCCTCCGCACGGCGCATATCCGAGTTTTTCGGATGATCGCGCAGAAGGTGGATCGCGTCGAACTCGCAGCGCGTGGTGCACAGACCGCAGCCGATGCACTTGTTTTCATCGACGATCGTCGCGCCGCAGCCGAGACAGCGGGACGTTTCGATCTTTACCTGTTCTTCGGTGAGCGGGAGCGAAGGATCGCGGAAGCCGTTCTTTGCGTCGATCGAAGAATCCGTCGGAGGCACCTGCCGCTGCGCGTGATCGTATTCGTCGATCGCGACGTCGGTCTTGTCGAGCTCCTTAAAGAAGCGGCGATCTCTGCCGAGCGTTTGGTTCACGCTGTTCTTCGACACGGCGCGGGCGAGCGATTCCGCCGCCATATGTCCCTGTCCGATCGCGTCGATCACGAACTTCGGACCGGTGAATACGTCGCCGCCGACAAAGATCATAGGATCGTCGGTCTGATAGGTGAACGGATCGGCGACGGGGTAGTTGCCGTGGTGGAACTTCACGTTCGTGCCGTCCAGAAGTTTGCCCCACTCGATCGCCTGACCGATCGCGAACACGATCGTCTTTGCTTCGACCGTGATCGTCTCGTTTTCGTCGTACTTCGGGGAGAACTTCTTTGTCTCCGGATCGATCGTGGAGACGCAGCGTTTCAAAACGAGCCCCTTGACCTTGCCTTCGCCGTCCACAAGGACTTCCTTCGGACCCCAGGAGGGGTTGATCTTCACGTCCTCCTCTTCGGCTTCTTTGATCTCCTCGGGGGAGGCGGGCATCGTCTCGCGCGATTCAAGGCAGAACATGGACACGCGCTTTGCGCCGAAGCGGTGCGCGGTGCGCGCGCAGTCGATCGCGACGTTGCCGCCGCCGACGACGATCACGTCACCTTCAAGCTTCCGGCTGTTGTCAGAAAGCGCCTTATTCAAAAAGCTCACCGCGATCTCGGTGCCGGGAGCTTTCTCGTTCGGCACGCCGGGCAGCTTGCCGCCCTGGCAGCCGATCGCAATGTAGAACGCTTCATAGCCCTGCTGTTTGAGCTCCTCAATCGTTATATCTTTGCCGACCTCGACGCCGCAGCGGATGTCGACGCCGAGCGCGCGGATCACGTCGATCTCCGCGTCGATGACGTCCTTTTCGAGCTTGAACGACGGGATGCCGTAGGTCATCATGCCGCCGGGCTTTTGGTTCTTTTCAAACACGGTTGGACGGTAGCCCATCTCGCCGAGATAGTACGCGGCGGAGAGCCCCGCGGGACCCGCGCCGATGATCGCGATCTTCTGCGGCCATTCGCCGGTCAGGTTGTTGATGATCTTCTTCGGCACATAGCGCGTTTCGGCGTGCAGGTCGCGGTCCGCCAGGAACCGCTTCACGTCGTCGATCGCAACGGGCTGGTCGATCGTGCCGCGCGTGCACGCGTCCTCGCAGCGCTTGTTGCAGACACGTCCGCAGATCGCGGGGAAGGGGTTTTCGCGCTTAATGAGCGCCAACGCCTCGTCGTAGCGGCCTTCCTTTGCCATCTTGAGGTAGCCCTGGATCGGCACATGCGCGGGACACGCCGTCTTGCACGGCGCGGTGCCGGTCTTGTGCGTGTTGACGCGTGCGGAGTCGCGGTAATTCTCGTCCCACGCGTACTTGCCCCAGCGGATGCGGTCGGGCAGAACGGACTTCGGATATTCGACCTCCGTGCCGTCCTTTTTGCAGAGCTTCTGCCCGAGCTTCAAGGCGCCTGCCGGGCAGAACTCCACGCAGCGGCCGCACGCGACGCATTTTTCCTTCTCGACGTGCGCGGTGTACGCGGATTTTGACATGTTCGGGGTGTTATAGAGCAGGGAGGTTCGGAGCGCGTTGCAGATCTTGACGTTGCAGTTGCAGATGTCGAAGATGTGATCCTCGCCGTCGATGTTCGTGATCTGATGCACATAGCCGTTTTCCTCGGCGCGTTTCAAAATCTCAAGCGCCTGCTCCTTGGTGATATAGTGCGCTCTGCCTGTCTCGACCGTGTAGTCCGCCATGTCGCCGAGCTGGATGCACCAGTCGTTCTCGTCGTCCGTGCAGCCCTCGCCGAGCATCGCGCGGGACGCGCGGCAGGAGCAGATGCCCGCTGAGATATGCCCGTCGTATTTTGTCAGCCAGTGCGAGATCTTCTCGATCTTGACCGATTCGCGGTTTGCCGCGACCTCCTTTTCGACCGGGATGACGTGCATGCCGATGCCGTCGCCGCCGGGACGAACCATCGAGGTGATGTGTTCAAGCGGCAAAAACGTCATGCGCTCGAACATCTTCGCCACCGGCGGGTTCGCCTCGATGCGGGAGACGGAGGAGTTGAACAGCTCCGCGCTGCCCGGCACGAAATAGCTCGTGCGGTAGCGGATCTCCTTCGGCGCGCCGGGGATCGGACCGTCGTCGTTGTAGTGATCGCCGTAGTCGTACTCGACGAAGCCGTGCACGCACAGCAGATCGAGGGATTCCTTGAAGAGCTGCTCGCCCATCGCCTTGTTCATCTCAAAGAGCTGCTCGTAGGTATACCACTTGCGCTGCTTCATCGAAAGCGCGATGTCGACCTCATGTTCGTTCAGGACCTCGCGGAGTCCCCAGTATTCCTCGTCGGTCGTCTTGAGCCCGAAAAGCTTGTGCGGGACGTTGTCCGTGATCTTTGCGCCGAGCTTCGCGTATTTTTTTTGAAGCTCCGGCTCGCCGTCGTACTTGGATTTGGTGCGTGGATTTTGATCGTAGGTTTCAGGCATGGCTGTATCTCCTTATTCTTGTATGATGGACGGTTCGTGTTTCCAGTTCGCAACGGCGCAGCGAAGCCAGTCCTCCCAGGCGGCAAAGCCGTCGCCGGTCTTTGCGGAGACCGCAAAGATGCGGATGTCCGGGTTCAGCTTCCGTGCGCGTTCGATGCACTTGTCAAAGTCGAAATCGAAGTACGGCGCGACGTCGGTCTTGGTGATGATCAGAACGTCGCTTACCGAGAACATCAGCGGATATTTCAAGGGCTTGTCGTCGCCTTCCGGCACGGAAAGCAGCATCACGCACTTGCCTGCGCCGGTGTCGAACTCCGCGGGGCAGATGAGGTTGCCGACGTTTTCGAGCACGACGAGATCGAACTGCTCGTCGCCGAGGCCCTCCAGCGCGCGGCGCGTCATGCCCGCGTCCATGTGGCACATGCCGTCGGTGTGCGCCTGCACCGCCCTTGCGCCGAGCTTTTCAATGCGGACCGCGTCCACGTCGGAGTCGACGTCCGCTTCCATGACCGCAATGCGCATCTCGTCCTTCATGTCGCGGATCGTGCGCTCCAGAAGCGTCGTTTTGCCCGCGCCGGGCGATGCCATGAGGTTGATCAGCAGCGTGCCCTTTTCCTTGAGCTCGCCGCGCAGCACCTCGGCGTCGCGGTCATTCGACGCCGTGATCGTTTCCTTCAATTCGATGATCTTCATGCAGATTCCCCTTTATAAAGCTTATGTTTTATTATATCAAGCGCCTTGCGCAAAAGCAAGAAAAAAAGCGATCAAACTGCGCCGATCGATATGGATTGATGCGCGTCCGCCGTGGCTTTCGCTAACAGCGGTATAACCTGTATAAATGAATTGACAGAGCTGAATCCATCGTGATATAATATATAAATAAAACAATTAATGAAGGGGCAATATGATATGAAGAAAACCGTGACATGGATCCTTGCGATCCTGATGATCCTGTCGATGTTTGCGGCGTGCACGAACGACGAACCGGCGCCGATCGTAACGCCCGAACCGGTACCGATTGTAACGCCCGAATCGGCGGCAACGGATGAACCGGAGACAACGCCGGAGTCGGAGGAGGAAGGAGAGATTATCGTTGATCCGTCCAAATGGGAGACCACCGTTTCACCGAAGCTGACCGAGGAGACGACGGAACTGTTCTACAAAGCGTTCACCAATCTGGTTGGCGTGAGCTACGAGCCGCTTGCCTATCTCGGAAAGCAGGTCGTTGCGGGAACGGTCCATACCTATCTGGCAAGATCGACAGTCATTTATCCCGGCGCGAAAGAAACGTACGCGCTCGTATTCCTGTATGAGGAACAGAACGGAGAAGTCAGGATTATCAATATCTCGCGTTCCGCCGTTCCGACCGAAATGGAAGACCCCTTCAGCGGATTTGAACCGGCAGAGGATCCGACATTGAGTGAAGAGCTGATCACAGGATTTAACGAAGCGGTTGCGGCTATCGTGAACGTACGGTATATACCGGTTGCACTCTGCGGAACAAAGGTCGCGTCCGGACTGACGTTTGCGATCGTCGCCGAGTCACAACCGATCACAAAGATAGAGGAGCCCGGATACTCTTTCGTTTACATTGAGCGGAACAATCAGGGCAAGTTTTTCGTTAAGGAGATCATCGAATTTGACGCGGAGCTGGATCAGCCGGGCGAATATGATCCGACGCCCGAGCCGACCGATACACCTGTTCCTACGGCAACACCGGTCCCGACCGCGACGCCGGTCCCGACCGCAACGCCGGTTCCGACTGCAACGCCGAAGCACACGCCGACGCCGAAACCGACCAAAGAACCGACGCCGAAACCGACCAAAGAACCGACACCGAAGCCGACTGAAGAACCGGAACCGACTGAGGAGCCTACGGAAGAGCCGACTGCAGAGCCCACCGAGGAGCCGACGCCGGAGCCCACCGAGGAGCCGACGCCGGAACCTACGGAAGAACCCGAGCCGACGCCGATTCCGACAGAGCAAACGCCCGGTGCATGGGAAAGGGCAAAGTCTCCAGCGGTCAGCAGCAAGCATCGAAAACTCTTTAAAAAGATTTCCGATTCCGTTGTCGGCGTCAGCTATACGCCGGTCGCGTTCCTCGGAAGCCAGCCGGTGAACGGCACGAATTACGCGTTCCTGTGCGACACGTCGATCGCCGCGCCCGATTCGCCGGACGTATACGCGATCGTCTGCCTCTATGAGGATCAGGACAATAACGTGCAGATTACCGATGTGATCATGTCCGGCGTCCGGACGTATACCGATACGGGGATGGGCGGATGGACCATAACGGACAATCCGAAGATGACGAGCGAACTGAAGGAGCTATTCAACACTGCGTTTGAGGGCTTTGTCGGCGCAAGCTATTCGCCGATCGCTCTGATCTCCACACAGTCCGCATCCGGTACGAACTACTGCTTCTTCTGCGAAAGAGGCAAGATCACGGGCAAGCCGAACGCAAACTACGCCTTTGTCTATGTGTACAGAAGCAGCGACGGTGAGACCTCCATTTCCGATATTCTGAGCTTCATGGGCAACTGAAAACCGAATCAAAAAGCGCTGTGCCTCGTGCACAGCGCTTTTCTGTACAAAAAAGCCGTTTCCGGCGCTTATCTGCGTGCCTGTTCCGATTTCAGCAGCGCTTCCTTTCGCGCTATCCCGTCGGCAAAGCCGGTGAGCGCGCCGTCCCTGCCGATCGCGCGGTGGCAGGGGATGAACAAAAGAAGCGGATTCCGATGCAGCGCGTTTCCGACGGCGCGGGCGTGGCGCGGCGAAAGACCCATCGAAACGGCAAGATCGCCGTAGGAGATCGTTTCGCCGTACGGAACGGCGGAGACAGCAGTCCACACCGCCTTCTGAAACGCTGTGCCGGACGGCGCAAGCGGTGGGACCGGACCCGGATCGCGTCCCGCAAAATACCGGTCGAGCCACGCTTTTGCTTCAAAGAGTACGGGAGAGGACGGTTCCGTTTCGATCACGTCGTCTGTAAACGCCGCGGAAACAAGCGCGCCGTTCTGCCCGGTGACGCGCATCGAGCCGAGCGGCGAGCGATAGAAAAATACGTTATTCAAAGCGGTTTGCTCCGTTTGGGGTGGGGAACTGGGTGACGACGAACGTGCCGCTGTCCGTTCTCGCGTAGGAGGTGTCGGATTCGAGCTCGGGAACGGCAAGCTCATCCGCCTCGACCTTCATCGGTGTGACGAGAAAGAGCATCTCGCCGGATGCGGAAAGATTGAACCCGGTGCAGAACGGATCGGAATCGCTCTGTTCCGTACCGCCGGTGCAGTAGAGCACAAGGTATTCGCCGGGCTTTAAGATCGTGCCCTCCGGGAAGCGGTAGCGGAAATGGTGGTGCTTGAGATCGTTCGTAAAGCCGTAGCCGGAAAGGTCGATGTCCGCGTCGGTGGGATTTACGATCTCGACCCAGTCGACCGAACCGTATTCGGGATGCAGGTACGCGCCGTGATTCGAGGTCATGACCTCGGAGAACTTCGGAAGTCCGGTCGGCTTCGGCAGCAGCAGCGCAATGACCGTAATGACCGCGACAAGAAGGACCAGCGCGGCGACAAGGATCAGCGCGCGCCTGCGCGAAAGACCGATATGCTCCTTTTGAAACGTGTCGTCAAAGGAGAGCTCGTCGCCCAAAGAGACCTCGTCCCCGGCGGACGGCTCGTCTGCCGCAAGGAGGTCGATCTCTTCGGATGGTTCGTTTTCGAGGGGAAGCGCTTCCCCGGAAGGATAGTCGTTCAAGTTTTTTTCCATACCTGCATTATACATGAAAAAAACTGTTTTCACAAGGGAAAATCCGTGTTATAATAAATTATTCCGGAAAAGGAGTGCCGACTATGCAGAAGTATCTTTTGTCGCTGGATCAGGGCACGACGAGCTCGCGCGCGATCCTCTTCGATCTTGAAGGAACCATCATCACCTCGGCGCAGTTCGAGTTTACGCAGCATTATCCGATGCCCGGCTATGTCGAGCACGACGCGAACGAGATCTTAAAGACCGAGCTCGACGCGGTCCGTGAGGTCCTGAAACAAGCGGACGTCAAGCCCGGTGAGGTCGCTGCGATCGGCGTCACGAACCAGCGCGAAACGACGATCGTCTGGGAAAAGGCGACGGGCAAGCCCGTGCATCCGGCGATCGTGTGGCAGTGCCGCCGCACCGCGCCGCTGTGCGAGCAGCTGATCCGCGAGGGCATGCGGGACTACATCGCGCAGTCGACGGGGCTTCTCATCGACGCATACTTTTCCGCAACGAAGCTTCGCTACATCCTGGACGCCGTTCCGAACGGACAGATGCTTGCCGAATCCGGCAATCTCCTGTTCGGCACGGTCGATACATGGCTGATCTGGAATCTGACCGGCGCGCACGTCACCGATTACAGCAACGCGTCGCGCACCATGCTCTATAACATCCACACGCTCAAATACGATCCGGTCATTATGCACCGGCTGAACATCCCGGCGTGCATGCTGCCGGAGGTTTTGCCTTCCGCGCACATCTACGGCTACGTCAAGGAAGGCATCGAAGGGCTTGAAGCGCTTGCGGGCGTTCCGATCGCGGGCGACGCGGGCGATCAGCAGGCGGCGCTGTTCGGACAGGCGTGCTTTGAGCCGGGACAGGCGAAATGCACCTACGGCACCGGCGGCTTTTTGATGATGCAGACGGGTGAAACGCCGGTCGCAAGCAAAAACCGACTGCTGACCACGATCGCGTGGGGCATCGGAGACAAGGTCCGCTACGCGCTGGAGGGCAGTATCTTCAACGCGGGCAGCTCGATCAAGTGGTTAAGAGACGAGGTTGGGCTGATCTCGTCGGCAAGCGAGATCGATCGGCTTGCCGAATCCGTGCCGGACGCGGGCGGAGCGTATTTCGTTTCCGCGTTCACGGGATTAGGCGCGCCGCATTGGGACATGTACGCGCGCGGCGCGCTGGTCGGCGTGACCCGCGCCACGAACCGGGCGCACATCGCAAGAGCGGTCCTCGAGGGCATCGTGTATCAGGTGGGCGATCTTGCCCGCACGATGGAGTTTGACAGCGGCAAGAAGCTTGAAGAGCTCAAGGTCGACGGCGGCGCTTCCGTGTCGAACGTGATGATGCAGTTCCAGGCGGACATGCTCGACGTGCCGGTCAATCGCCCGAAGTGCGTCGAATCCACCGCGCTCGGCGCCGCGTATCTTGCGGCGATCGGCGTGGGGCTGTATCGGGACGAGAGCGACGTTCTGCACTACTGGCAGAGCGAAAAGATCTTCCGGCCGCAAATGAGCGATGTGGAGCGCGCCAACCGGCAGCGCGGCTGGACCAAGGCGGTCGAAAAGGCAAAGAACTGGGAAGATTGATCCGAAGGGAGATAAAGAATATGACGATCAAAGAAACAAGACCTTATGTGGACTGGGAAACCATCGGAAACTTCATCGTCGACGCGTTCGTCGCGTACGGCGTGCCGCGTGAGGATGCGGAGATCTGCGCGGACGTTCTGATGGAGAGCGACCGCCGCGGCATCGAGAGCCACGGCGTCAACCGCTTCAAGCCGATCTATCTGGATCGCATCAAGGCGGGCATCTTAAACCCCGTCACCGAGTACGAAGTGCTCAAAGAAACCCCGACGACCGCTGTGGTCGACGGGCACGACGGCATGGGCATGGTGATCTCTAAGCGCGCCATGCAGACCGCGATCGACAAGGCGAAGCAATACGGCATGGGCATGGTCGCGGTGCGCAATTCCTCGCACTACGGCATCGCGGGCTACTGGACCACGATGGCGACCAAGCAGGGGCTGATCGGCATTACCGGTACGAACGCGCGTCCGTCCATCGCGCCGACCTTCGGCGTGGAAAACATGCTCGGTACAAACCCGCTGACGATCGCGCTGCCGACCGATGAGGAGTTCCCGTTCTGCATCGACTGCGCAACGAGCATCACGCAGCGCGGCAAGATCGAGTATTACGCCAGAAACGACAAGTCCACGCCCGCGGGCATGGTCATCGGAAGAGACGGCTCGGCGCTGACCGACAGTAAGCAGATCCTTGTCGACCTCACCAAGGGCGCGGCGGCGCTTGCCCCGCTCGGCGGCATCGGCGAAGAGCTTGCGGGCTACAAGGGCTACGGCTACGCGACGGTCGTGGAGATCCTCTCCGCGGCGCTGCAGGCGGGCAGCTACATGAAGATGCTGACCGGCATGGACGAGAACGGCAACAAGCGTCCGTATCACCTCGGCCACTTCTTCATCGCGATCGATCCCGAAGCGTTCATGGGGCTCGACACGTTCAAAAAGACCTGCGGCGACATCCTCCGCGCGCTGCGCAATTCCGAAAAGGCGCCGGGTGAGGAGCGCATCTACACCGCAGGCGAAAAAGAATGGCTCGTTTGGCAGGACCGCAAGGACAAGGGCGTTCCCGTGAACGAAGCCGTGCAGAAGGAAATGATCGCCGTTCGCGACGAAAAGCATCTCGACTATCACTTCTCCTTCGAGAAATAACATCTCTGACGCAAAGCCGGACCGTAAATGCGGTCCGGTTGTTTTTCTGCCTGCGCGGCTCGTTCTTGCATTTTTCGGCAAAATGTGATATAAAATGAAGCATGAAACGAATCCTTGTATTGCTGTTTGCCATACTGCTTCTTGCCGGCTGCGCGGAGTATCGGCCCGCGCAGACGGTCGACGGCGCGCAGCTGTCGGAGCCGACGGCGGTGCCGGTCATGACGGAACCGGACGAGATCATTGTCATTGCCGACACACCGGTTCCCGAAACGCTTCCGCCGACGCCCACGCCCGCGCCGACGCCGGATCCCACGCCGACGCCGGAGCCGACCCCGACGCCGGAACCGACTCCTACGCCGGAGCCCACCAAGGACCCGAACCGTCCGATGGTCGCGCTGACGTTCGACGACGGACCGAACATGAAGATCACGGTCCCAGTGCTCGAAAAGCTGGAGCAGTACCACGTCAAGGCGACGTTCTTTGTGCTTGCCTCCGCGATCAACGACAAGAACGGATACATGCTGCAGATGATGGTGGACGGCGGGCACGAAATCGGCGTGCACGGATGGAATCACGACAAGATGACGCAGTTTTCCAGCGGCAAGAACGCGGAGCGCCTTGAAAAGACGTGCAAAGAGATCTCCGGCTGGATCGAGGGCGGCTACCAGCCGAGAACCATGCGTCCGCCGGGAGGCAGCATCAACAGCCACGTCAAGAGCGGCGCGAAAAAGGCGGGGCTTGCGGTCATCAAGTGGTCTGTGGACACCTATGACTGGAAGACGCAGAACGTCAAAAAGATCATGGACGTCATAAAAAAAGAGACGAAGAACGGCTCGATCATCCTCTGCCACGACCACCACAAGCCGACGCTCGACGCGCTCGATGAAATGATCCCGTGGCTTCTCGAACAGGGCTATGAGCTGGTCACCGTTTCCGAGCTTCTGGAAAGCACGGGACAGTCTTTGGAGCCCGGCAAGGTCTATTTCCGAAAGGAGATCAACAACTGATCCGAACAGTGAAACCGCGATTTTCCGCGGTTTCTTTTTTGCCGCGGCCGCCGTTCGGAGATTGCATTTTCCGACAGGATGTGTCATAATACGGAACATGAAGAAGCTGTTTGTTATCATGATATCTGTTTTGCTTCTCCTCGGCAGCTTTGCCTGCGCGGAGGCAAAACCCGCCGCGTCGCAGGCGCAGCCGACGGCGGAAATCACGGACGTGCCGAAAACCCCGGAACCGACGCCGAAGCCGACGGAGGCGCCCACGGAAGAACCGACCCCGGAACCGACGGAAGCGCCCACACCGGAGCCGACGGAGGAGCCGACGCCGACGCCGGAACCGACCAAGGATCCGAACCGTCCGATGGTTGCGCTGACGTTTGACGACGGACCGAACATGAACCTGACGATCCCGGTGCTCGAAAAGCTGGAGCAGTATCATGTCAAGGCGACCTTTTATGTGCTGTGTCCGGCGTTCAACGAAACGACGGTGCCGATGCTGCAGATGATGGTGGACGGCGGGCATGAGATCGGCGTGCACGGACTCACGCACGAGCTGATGACGCATTTCACAAGGGCGGAAAACGCGCAGCGTCTGACGAAGGCGTGCGAAACGATCTCCGACTGGATCGAGGGCGGCTATCAGCCGAAGACCATGCGCCCGCCGGGAGGCAGCAACAACGGCAACGTCAAAAACGGCGCAAAAGACGCCGGGCTTGCGGTCATTATTTGGTCTGTGGATACGCTGGATTGGTATACGCAGGACGTCAAAAAAATCATGGACGTTGTGAAAAAGGAGACAAAGGACGGCGCGATTATCCTCTGTCACGACCACCACAAGCCGACGCTCGACGCGCTCGACGAAATGATCCCGTGGCTTCTCGAACAGGGATACGACCTTGTCACCGTCTCCGAACTGCTGGAGAGCACGGGAAAGCCGCTGGAACCCGGGAAGCTCTATTTTCAGAAGGAAAACGGGGATTGATCTGCATATGGAACCGCAAAACGCAGCGGTTCCGTTTTTTTCATCGGGAAGCACTTGCAACGGCGGAAAACCTGTGTTATAATATGCATCGCGTCATGTGCCCGTAGCTCAGCTGGATAGAGCGTCAGACTCCGACTCTGAAGGCCGCACGTTCAAATCGTGTCGGGCACGCCACAAGAAATCGACCTCGCCCCGGGCGGGGTCGATTTCTTTTGCACGCGCAGCGTGCAGGATTTGAACGTAGTGCATTTACACAGCCCGGAGGGCTGTGTCGCCGGCGTCTTTTCTTCTGATTATGCAATCAGAAAAGACGCCGTATCGTGTCGGGCACGCTACGTCGCCGCAAGCTTCACTTGGCTTGCGGCGACTTTTTTATTGCATAACAAGTCACCGCTGCGCTTTGTTCCGCATCCACTCCGCTTTGCTCCGTTACATAGGTGCCGTCGCGCGCTTCCACAAGCTCCATTTCGCTTCGCTTCATTACGGCGGTAGATTGCGCGCTTCCCGCGCGTACCATCGCGCGTACCATGGTCACGCTCGGCTCGCCTGTCCACTTCGCTGCGCTTCGTTACAGAGGTGCCGTCGCGCGTTTGATCGCGCGTCGCTATGCTCGGTTGTAAACGCCCTCGCGGCGCCTCCGCTGCGCTACCAATCGCTTGCGGTGTGCGCCTGCGGCGCAATTGATAACTTGAACGCAGTGCACATACGCGGCAAAGCCGCCTGCTCAGCGCTGCTTCCTATGTCTTGGCAATCAGAAGCAGCGCCGTATCGTGTCAAGCACGCCAAGAAGCCCCCAATACACTGTGTTTTCGGAATTTCGGTTCTTTGTTGTGCTGACTGCATTGTGACTATATTTTTCAAATTGTCAGAACCGTATAGTATTGTCCTTCCGTTTACGATCAAATCGGAGGGCTCTGTTTTGCCGTTTTTGGGTTGCCTGCATTTGACGCCCGCAGATGTATTGATACAGCGGCGAACGATGAACATTGACAAGTTATACGATTTCGATGTATTATATATGGAAATGTTTTCTGTCATACGCCGATGATCCCCGAGGAGATCTACGCCCAGTTTGCCAACGGCGAACGTCGCTGAAAGCCGGACGGTTTATTACCATCTGCGCAGCGTACCCGGCAGACGATCGAAACGGAGAGGAGCCGCAGTCGGGCAGGCGAACGGATATTGCTTTTGTTGGAACTCACCCGCTTGCTTTTGATCCGATCTCTTTCGACCCCCGACGAAAGACCCTGTCTCGAGATCAGACTCTAACGGGCGGATAAACGCGGCAACGCGTGAGGGTTGGCAGCAAAACCCGGTCATGACATTGCAATTTGACGCCTCCTATGCTATTATGATACCGTTATTTTTACTGTTTTGCGGTGAGTATTAAGATAGGAATTATAATAAGGTGAAGGATTTGAAAAGCATGCAGACATCGAGTCCGGCAGGTCTGTGCGATCAACCGCTGACAGGGTTGCATCACGCGGCAATCAATACCCGAAATATAACGGAAAGTATCCGGTATTATACGGACGTTCTCGGGCTGAAAGAGGCGTTTCGACTGAAGCGAGACGACGGAACCCTCTCAGCCGTTTATTTGATCATCACGCCAGGTCAGTATCTGGAATTGATCTCTATGGAACCCGCCGGGAAAAAGCGCTTCCGTTTTCCGAAACGACTGCGTTCCGTATTTCATAAGCTTTCCGGCTATAGTGAAATCAGCCATATTTGCCTCATCGCAGAGGATATTCAACACGCATATAACACGATCCTGG
>JAEESS010000097.1 GCA_016286445.1 Bacillota bacterium | reverse complement strand
CGATCGCGTACGCGTCCGGCAAGCCGCACATCGGCAACACCTACGAGGCGATCCTTGCGGATTCCATCGCGCGGTGGAAGCGCTACGAGGGCTATGACGTATATCTGCAGACCGGCACGGACGAGCACGGTCAGAAGATCGAGGAAAAGGCGAAGGCGGCGGGCATCACGCCGAAGGAATATGTGGACAACGTCGCGGGCGAGATCAAGCGCCTTTGGGACCTTGTCGGCACGAGGTACGACCGCTTTATCCGCACGACCGATGAGGATCACGTCAAAGCCGTACAGAAGATCTTCAAATATATGTACGACAAGGGCGATATCTATAAGGGATATTACGAGGGCATGTACTGCGTGCCGTGCGAATCGTTCTTCACGCCCTCGCAGCTTGTGGACGGCAAGTGTCCCGACTGCGGCAGAGAGGTGCAGCCCGCGAAGGAGGAAGCGTACTTCTTCAAGATGAGCAAGTACGCGCCGCAGCTGATCGAGTACATCAATACGCATCCGGATTTCATCAAGCCCGTATCGCGCAAGAACGAGATGATGAACAACTTCCTGCTGCCGGGGCTGCAGGACCTGTGCGTATCGCGCACGTCGTTCAAGTGGGGGATTCCGGTCGACTTCGATCCGAAGCACGTCGTCTACGTCTGGCTCGACGCGCTCGCAAACTACATCACCTGCATCGGCTACGAATGCGGCGGGGAATCGACCGAGCTGTTCAATAAACTCTGGCCCGCCGATCTGCATGTGATCGGAAAGGACATCATCCGCTTCCACACGATCTACTGGCCGATCTTCCTGATGGCGCTTGACCTCCCGCTGCCGAAGACCGTCTTCGGGCATCCGTGGCTTCTGCAGCAGGGCGACAAGATGAGCAAGTCCAAGGGCAACGTCATGTACGCGGACGATCTTTGCGAGCTGTTCGGCGTGGATGCGGTGCGCTACTATGTGCTGCACGAGATGCCGTACGACAATGACGGATCGATCACATGGGACAATCTGATCGAGCGGCTCAACGCGGACCTTGCCAATACGCTCGGAAACCTCGTGAACCGCACGGTCGCGATGAGCAACAAGTATTTCGGCGGAGCGGTGAAGAGGACCGACGTCACGGAACCGGTCGACGACGAGCTCAAGAAGGTCGCGACGGACGCCGCGCCGGCGGCGCAGAAGGCGCTGGACGAGTTCCGGATCGCCGACGCGCTGAACGAGATCTTCAACATCTTCCGCCGCAGCAACAAATACATCGACGAGACCGCGCCGTGGATCCTCGCAAAGGATCCCGAGAAGGCGGATCGGCTTTCGGAAGTGCTCTATAATCTGATCGAGAGCATTTCGATCGGCGCAAACCTCCTCGCACCGTTCCTTCCCGCGACTGCGGAAAAGATCCTCAAAGAGATCGGCACGGAGCCGCGCGCGATCGAAACATTGCGCACCTTCGGCGTCTATCCCGAGACCGGAAACAAGGTCGCGGAGAAGCCGGAGATCCTGTTTGCAAGGCTCGATCCGAAGGTCGTGATGGAGAAGGCGGAAGCGCTTATGGCAAAGCAGAGAAAGCCCGAAGAGCCCGAAGCGCCGGCACTTTTGCCGATCAAGGATGAGATCACCTACGACGACTTTGCGAAGATGGATCTACGTCTCGGAAAGGTCGTTGCCTGCGAAGAGGTCAAGCGCGCCAAGAAGCTTCTGAAGCTGACGGTGGACATCGGCAGCGAGCAGCGCACGGTCGTCTCCGGCATCAAGACCTGGTATCAGCCCGAGGACCTCGTGGGCAAGACGGTCGTGGTCGTTGCAAACCTCAAGCCCGTCACGCTCTGCGGCGTCGAAAGCCACGGCATGATCCTGTGCGCTTCCGATCCGGAGGATAAGGAGCTTGCGTTCGTCACGCCTGCAAAGGCGCTGACGCCCGGATGGGTGGTGCGCTGATGCGCATCTTCGATACACACGCGCATTTACTTGACGAGCAGTTCGACGCAGACCGCGAAGCGCTGCTCGTTTCGCTGCCCGAAGCCGGGATCGCGCACATCATGGAAGCCTGCTGCGACGAGGCGGGCATCGACCGGGTCGTTGAGCTGGTCGCGCGCGTACCGTATTTTTACGGCAGCGCGGGCGTGCATCCGCATTCGGCGGACGAGTTCAGACCGGAAACGCTTGATCATATCCGGGAAGCGCTCAAACACGAGCGCATGCTCGCGATCGGCGAGATCGGGCTCGATTACCATTACGATTTCTCCCCGCGCAGCGTGCAGCGGGACTGCTTCGATGCGCAGCTTGCGCTGGCGGCGGAGCTTCACGCGCCGGTCATCATCCACGACCGCGAGGCGCACGGCGACACGATGGATCTTTTAAGGCGGTATCGCGGGAACCTTTCGGGCGTG
The DNA here is from genome assembly GCA_016286445.1 of Bacillota bacterium. Lineage (GTDB taxonomy): Bacteria > Bacillota > Clostridia > Christensenellales > CAG-138 > UBA3792. Next base: position 3,004 of record JAEESS010000097.1, on the reverse strand, counting down.
ATGCACTGCTTTTCGGCAAGTTACGAGATCGCAAAGGAATGCATCGACCTGGGGCTTTTCATTGCGTTCGGCGGCGCGCTGACGTTCAAAAACGCGGTGCATCAGTGGGAGATCGCGTCAAAGCTTCCGCTCGACCGGCTGCTCATCGAAACGGACTGCCCGTACATGACGCCGGTGCCGTTCCGCGGCACGCGGAACGACCCGAGCCGCATCGTGCTGACGCTTCATAAGCTTACCGAGCTCAGGGGCATGGATCCGGAACCGCTTTCGGAAGCGCTCTATGAAAACAGCTTACGCGCCTTTGGGATCGAAGCATAGGAACACAACAGGAAAGGCTGTCGGATGAACCGGCAGCTTTTTTTCGTTACGTCTTCAGACAGTTGAGCGAAGCGAAACAATAAACCACCCGCTATGCGGGTGAGAGACAAAGGTTATACACAAAAAGCTTCACTTCCTGTAGAATGAGGGTGTCCAAGCTCTCAAACGAAGAAAGGAAGTGAAGCTTTCATGGCTAAACAAGAAAACAGTTTAGCGCACACAAAATGGCTGTGCAAGTACCACATTGTGTTCGCCCCTAAGTATAGACGAAAAATCATCTATAATCAATACCGGGAAAGCATTGGGAACCGGTTTCCGTTTTGCTGTGCGCTGTTCACCGAAAGCGACGCGCGGGAAGCAGGCGCCGTGATGCAAACGCTTGCGCATTATAAGATCCAATGCGCCGTTCCGAAACGGCGGCTTACGAACTGCTTTTCGCGCGCCGCCGTCATTTTGCTGTTTCTTTCGCCCGAAGCGGTGCGCGATAAAGCCGTTCTGAAGGGCATCGGAAAAGCGTGCGTGATGGGTAAAACCATTCTGACCGTTTTTCTGACGGAAACACGGCTGACGCCCGGGCTTTCCATGCAGCTCGGTCAGATGCAGGCGATCCCGAAATTCCGGGAGGAGAGCGATGAGGCGTTTTACAGAAAGCTGCTGAAGGCGCCGGCACTGCAAACGATGTCCGTGACTTCACAGCAGAAAAAAGCCCTCCGGCGGCATACGCTGCTCTGGGCGATCGGAGGCACGGTTGTTCTGACGGCAGCGGTACTGATCGGCTTAAACTGGCGGTCGTTGAAGGCGATGCTGCCGAGCTCGCCGCTGCGGCGTATCGGCGTGCCGCCCGATTTTGAAAACGTCGGAACGCTCTATGTTTACGGCAAAACGCAAAACGCTTCGTATGAGATGCCGCGGTACCGCATCTATGCGGACGGCGAGAACGACTGGGCGCAGCTCAGCGAACGGGCGATCCCGCAGGGCAGTATCACTAAGCTCGACGATTTTGCGCTGCTCACGGATCTGAAGGAGCTGTGTATCTGCAACAACCGGATCGATTCGATCAAGCCGATCCTTTCGCTCAAGCAGCTGACGCTGCTGGATGTTTCGCACAACCGGATCTCGGATTTCAACGGGATCGGCGCGCTTTCCGAGCTGGAGACGCGGAACGTATCGCACAACGATATTTCGGAGCTCGACGAAATTGCAAATCTCCGAAAGCTGCGCATCCTGAATGTCGCGTATACTGATGCGGTTTCTCTCGAACCGCTTCTGTCGGCGCCGTCTCTGGAGACCGTCTATATCGATTCGAGACAGCTTGACACCGCGAAAGCACTCGGCGAGACGCCGTTTGAGATCGTCTGCCTCGATACACCGGTCTACCGGTATTCCGAACTGGCGGAAGCCTTACAGGATCCGCTGGTGACTGATATCTGCATCATGAAAACCGTCACCGTTCCGCACGGCGAGGAGATCCGGATTCGTCCCGGCGTTGTTCTCACCGAACGAGACAGCGATATTTCAATCAGCGTTTACGGAACTGTCCGTGACGAAGGCGTCTGGAAGACGACCTGCAAGCAGTCCGTTTACGGTACGATTGCGGTCGAAAACGGCGGCGTATGCACCTTCCGGGAGAGCACAACGGTGCATTGCGGACAGATCCGCATCGAAAAGGGCGGGCGGCACAATCTGACAGACGGAGCGACCTTCATCTTTGTGGGCGGCAACTATGAAAACAACGGCGAGGTTTCCCTGCAGGGTGCGTTCCATATTCAGTACAAGGCCAGCGGCAGCCTCGTCAACAACGGAGCGCTGTATCTGCGCACCGTGGATTTCTTCATGAGCGAGTTTGAAGTCCCGAACGACAATATAATCAACAACGGGATCGTGTATGTCGACGGCGTTGCGGTTCTGGACGGCGCGCAGTCTGAGTATGATAAAAAATGATGTGGATGCGGCTTTCATAAATGCCTTTCTCCGGCGTCCGCTTGCCTGCTGCGGGCGGAAGAGGTGCCGGAGGAACGCAGCGCGTTGATGCATGTTCTTCGGACCGTTCACGGGGCGAAGCGAGAATACAAAAAGAGGCTGTTCCAAAACGCGGGTTCGTTTCGGAACAGCCCTTTTCTCTTTCGTGTTTACGGTTCGTCGAAGCCGTAATCCTCCGGCGTGCTCGTCGGCTTCGGGGACTTGGTCGGGACGGGCGTTTCCGCCGCGACGCCGATCTTGTACTTCGGGTAGATCGGCTTATAGAACGTCTCCTCGGTGCGGACGGTCTTGATAAACTTTCCGTCCTTGTATTTGTCCACATAGGTCACGACGCGGTAGCCGTCGTGCGGGTTGCGGACCTGCACCTGCTTGCCGGCGGCAAGGGTCTTGTCCTCCTCGTACTCGATCTTGCTCGGATCGTCCTTCCAGAAGATCTCCTCAATGATCTCGTTGCGACAGCGGTATTCGACGCCCTCTTCGACCTGTCCGTAGATCTCGACGTTGATGTTCTTCTTGCGCGCGCTCTCCTTATTTTTGGAGATGTAGATGAACATATAGATCGTGTGGCCGGTGTCGTTTTTGAAGCTGAAGTCGATGTGACCGGAGTCCACCGTCGCGTCAAAGCCGAGTCCGTCGCGGAACTCCTTGGTCACATAGTCGGACGGGATGCTGTGTCCGCGGCGGGTGATGTGCGTGATGCCCGCGC
>JAEESS010000005.1 GCA_016286445.1 Bacillota bacterium | reverse complement strand
AGGCAAAGGGCGTCACGCCCGAAAAGGCTGCCGACATGATCAAGAACCCGCTGTTCTTTGCGGCGATGATGATCAAGGACGGCAAGGGCGACGGCTTCGTTTCCGGCGCGATCAACACCACGGGCAATACGCTTCGTCCGGGTCTGCAGATCATCAAGATGAAGCCCGGCATCAATACGGTTTCGAGCTTCTTCATCATGGAGATCCCGAACAAGGCATACGGCGACGACGGTCTGATGATCTTTGCGGACTGCGCGGTCAACATCGATCCGACCTCCGAACAGCTTGCCGAGATCGCGATCTCGTCCGCGGCGAGCGCAAAGGCGCTACTTGGCATGGACGCGCGCATCGCAATGCTTTCCTTCTCCACGAAGGGCAGCGCAAAGCACGACAACGTCGATAAGGTCCGCATCGCGACCGAAATGGTCCATGAGCGCGCGCCCGAGCTGATGGTGGACGGCGAGCTGCAGGCGGACGCCGCGCTGGTCGAAAAGGTCGGTCAGCTCAAGAGCCCGGGCAGCCCCGTCGCCGGCAAGGCGAACGTGCTGGTCTTCCCGGACCTGCAGGCGGGCAACATCGGCTACAAGCTCGTACAGCGTCTCGCGGGCGCGGAAGCCATCGGCCCGATCTGCCAGGGCTTCGCGGCGCCGATCAACGACCTGAGCCGCGGCTGCAGCGTCGAGGATATCGTCTCCGTTGTTGCGATCACGGCGGTCCAGGCACAGAATATGTAACGGAGGGAAAGCCATGAGATCCATTCTTGTTATCAACGCAGGCAGCTCTTCTCTGAAGTATCAGCTGATCGACATCGACACCGAGAGCGTTCTCGCAAAGGGCCTTTGCGAGCGCATCGGCATCGACGGCAAGCTCACCTATAAGCCCACGGGCGGCGACAAGCTCGAAAAGGACGCGCCGATGCCGACGCATCAGGAAGCGATCGCGATGGTGCTCGACGTGCTCGCGGACAAAGAGATCGGCGTCATTTCCGACATGAAGTCCATCGTAGCGGTGGGACACCGCGTCGTCCACGGCGGCACGAAGTTCACGAAGTCCGTGCTGATCACCGACGAGGTCATCGGCATGATTGAGGAGTGCATCCCGCTGGCGCCGCTGCACAATCCGGCAAACCTCATGGGCATCAACGCATGCCGCGCCGTTATGCCGGAGACCCCGATGGTCGCCGTATTCGACACCGCGTGGGGCATGAGCATGGAGCCGAAAAACTACATCTACGCCCTGCCGTATGAGATCTATGAACAGTATCAGGTCCGCCGCTACGGCTTCCACGGCACTTCGCACATGTTCGTCACCGGCGAAGCGATCAAGCGCCTCGGAAGAGAAGGCGATCCTTCCGTCCGCGTGATCTCGTGCCACCTCGGCAGCGGCTCTTCCGTGAGCTGCTCAAAGGGCGGCAAGTGCGTCAATACCTCGATGGGTCTGACGCCGCTCGAAGGTCTTCCGATGGGCACGCGCTGCGGCAGCATCGACCCGGCGATCGTTCCGTTCCTTGTGAAGGCGATGGACGTTCCCGCAAAGGAAATCGACACCATGATGAACAAGAAGAGCGGCATGCTCGGCGTTTCCGGCGTGTCCAGCGACTTCCGCGATCTGTGGGCGGCAAAGAAGGAAGGCAACGAGCGCGCGGCGCTCGCGCTCGACATGTTCGCACAGGGCGTCAAGCGTCTGATCGGCGGCTATTCCGCTGAGATGGACGGCGTGGACTGCATCGTCTTTACGGCGGGCGTCGGCGAGAACGACGCGGCAACGCGCGAGCTGGTCATGCAGAACATGGACTACCTCGGCATCGACTTCGACTTCGAGCTGAACCGCACCGCGCCGAGAGGAAAAGAGGTCGTGCTTTCTAAGCCCGGCTCCAAGGTCACCGTCATGGTCCTGCCGACCGACGAAGAGCTGGCGATCGCAAGAGATACCGCCGCGATCGCGCTGTAAAACACTGTTGGGCTGCGGATGCGTTTCCGCAGCCCTTTTTTTGCCGTATGCGATATGTGATGCGTGAAAACACGGATGGTTCCGACGCCGTCATACAGAAGATTATGACCCGCTTCGGGTTCACAAGACCGTTTGCCGCCATGCTCGCGCGGCGCGGTCTTGCGGACGACGCCGCGATCGAATCGTTTCTGCATCCCGAATCGCAGGAGCTTGCCGACCCGTTTGCGTTTTCCGACATGGACCGCGCGGTCTCGCGCATCCGGCGTGCGATCGCCGAGGGCGAACGCATCTGTGTGTACGGCGATTACGACACCGACGGCGTCTGCGCAACGGCGATCCTCTTTGATGCGCTGCGTACATGCGGCGCCGACGCCGCATACCTTCTGCCGAGCCGGTTCGGGGAGGGCTACGGGCTGAACAACACCGCCGTCGACGCCATGCGCGCGGACGGAGTGCGCCTCATCGTGACCGTCGACAACGGTATTTCGGCGCACGCGGAGATCGATTACGCAAAAACGCTCGGCATGGACACGGTCGTGACCGACCATCACCGCTGTCACGAAACGCTGCCGAACGCCGATGCGGTCGTCTGTGCGTCGCGCATCGATCAGGATCCCGCGCTGCATTGCCTTTGCGGGGCGGCGGTCGCGATGCTGCTTGCGGAAGGGCTCGGTCTGCGGATCGGGAAATACCTGCCGATCGCCGCGCTTGCGACGATGGCGGACGTCGTGCCGCTTCGCGCGATCAACCGCACGATCGTGAAAAAGGGCTTGCCGCTCATCGGCATGCAGCCCGGACTTGCCGCGCTTCTGGATGCAGCAGGGGTCACCGAAATCGCCGGAGAGGGCGTGCTGTCGTTCATTCTCGCCCCGCGGATCAACGCCGCCGGACGCATGGGCGACGCGACGCGCGCGGTGCGGCTGCTGCTGACGGAGGATGAAGGCGAACGGCAGGCGCTTGCGGCGGAGCTGGAGAGCGAAAATATCCGTCGCCGCACCGAGGAACAGCGCATTCTGAAGGAAGCGGAGGCGCAGATCAAAGAATCCGAGCCGCGCATCCTCGTACTTCGGGGGACGGACTGGAACACCGGCGTCATCGGGATCGTCGCGTCGCGCATTCTCGAACGCCGACACTGTCCGGTGCTCCTGTTCTCCGAGGTCAACGGCGTCCTTGTCGGGTCCGGGCGCAGCGTCGGTTCCGTCGACCTCTTTGCGCTGCTCACACGCCATCGGGAGCTGCTTGTGCGCTTCGGCGGGCATCGGCTCGCCGCAGGCGCGACCGTTGCGATTTCGGCGTTTGAGACGCTCAGAACGGCGCTTTCGGACGACCTTGCGGAACGGTTTCCCATGGGACTGCCGGAGGAGGAGCGGGTCGTGGAGGACACGCTTACGCTTTCCGAGATCACGCCGGCGTTTGCGCGGGAGCTCGGGTATCTTTCTCCGTTCGGCGAAGAGAACCGCGCGCCGCTGTTTGCGATCGAGGGAACGCTTTCGGACGTCCGAACGATGGGAAAGGACGGAAGCCACATCGGGGCGAAGCTCAGCAGTGAAGGGGCCTCCGTGCGCATCGTTTCGTTTGGGAACGGCGACCGCTATCCGGACTGGAGCGCAATGCGCCTTGCGCGCGCGTACGCTTCGATCGAGCTCGGCAGCTATCTCGGAAGGCCGGAGGTTTCGGTACGGACCGAGGCTTTGAAGGCGCCGATCGACGGCGCGGTAAACGACGCGCTCTCCGCATGCATCCGGTCGGTCCGCAGCGGCGCGCCTTTGCCGGACGCGGAGACGCTGAAGCTTCTGCCGAGGGTACCGGAAGCGGAGATCCGCGCGATGTACCGTGCGCTTCTTTCGCGGCTCAGAAGCGGCGCGCTGCGCGAATGCCTGACCGACCGTGAGCAGACCGCGCTGCTGCCGCTCCTTGAGATCGGAGTCGTGCGGTACGAAAACGGAAGATTTTTTACGGAATCGGTACAGGAAAAGAAACAAATTCAAAATGCCCTCTTGTATCCGGTGATCGTATCGGGTAAAATATAAAGGTTCAGAGAAAGGAGGATGCACATGGAGGAACGGCTGATCGCCATGTTCCGGGAACGCTTCGGCGAGGAACAGGCAAAGAAAATGGCGGAAGCGATATCGTTTGCGTCGCGCGTGCACTGCAATCAGAAGCGCGACGACGGTACGCCGTTCGTGACGCATCCTTTGACCGTAGCGTCCTATCTTTTGGATATGGGCATGGATGCGCCGACCGTGATCGCGGGCGTGCTGCACGATACCGTTGAGGACGGGGACAACGTGCAGATCGCGGACATTGAGAAGATGTTCGGGAAAGAGGTCGCGTTCCTCGTGGACGGCGTCACCAAGCTCACCAAATCCGGAAAGCAGACGTATGTCACGAAAAAACAGGAGCAGACGGAGAACCTCCGCAAGCTCTTCCTTGCGATCGCGGAGGATGTTCGCGTCGTCATCATCAAGCTTGCCGACCGCCTGCACAACATGCGGACGATCGACGTATGCACGCCGGCGAAGCAGATCAAAAAGGCAAAGGAGACCCTGGAGGTTTACGCGCCGCTCGCGCACCGCTTCGGCATGGGCGCGATCCGCAGCGAGCTCGAAGATCTTTCGTTCCGCTATCTGATGCCCGAGGAATACGAGAACATCAAGGCGCAGGTCGACGTACAGCAGAAGGAACGGCTGGAGCTTTTGTCCAGCGCCATGGAAAAGATGAAGGTGCTCCTCAAAGAAGCCAACATCGAGGGCAGCATTTCGGGTCGTCCGAAGCACCTGTATTCCTCCTACCGCAAGATGCAGCGCAACAACTGCACGCTCCACGAGCTCTACGACCTCATCGCGATCCGCATCATCGTGGACACGGTCACGGACTGCTACGCGGCGCTCGGCGTAATTCACGCAACGTGGAAGCCGCTGCCCGGACGGTTCAAGGACTACATCGCCATGCCGAAGCCGAACCTGTACCGCTCGCTGCACACGACGGTCATGGACGAAAAGGGCATTCCGTTCGAGGTGCAGATCCGGACCAAGGAGATGCACGCGACCGCCGAATACGGCATCGCGGCGCACTGGATGTACAAGGAAGGCCGTCAGTCAATGACGGAGCTCGACCGCAGGACCGCGTGGCTGAGGCAGGTGCTCGAAGCGGATGAGACGGCGGAGGACAGCAAGGAATTTGTCGACAACATCCTAAAGGACTTTTTAGGCGAGTACGTCTTCGTTCTGACGCCGAAGGGCGAGATCATCGACCTGCCGGTCGGCTCGACGCCGCTGGACTTTGCGTACCGCATCCATACGAACGTCGGACATCACTGCCAGCACGCCCGCGTCAACGGGAACGTCGTGCGGCTCGATTATAAGCTCAAAACGAATGACGTCGTCGAGATCATCACATCCAATTCGCAGGCAGGACCGAGCCGCGACTGGCTTTCGATCGTCAAGACGCAGACGGCGAAGAACAAGATCCGGCAATGGTTCAAGCACGAGAACCGCGAGGAGAACATCCAGCGCGGACGCGAGATGCTCGAAGAGACCGCAAAGCGCCACGCGCAGAGCCTTGCGATCCTGATGAAGCCGGAATACTACAACGAGGTCCTGAAGCGTCAGAACCTTGCGACGCTGGACGATCTCTATTCCGCGATCGGCTTCGGCGGCGTTTCGGCGGGACAGGTCCTGCATAAGCTCATCGACCTGCACCGCAAGGAGGAGCGTCTCGACGAGCTCAAAAAGCGCTTCGAGGAATCCGATCCGGAGCTTCTCAAGAAGCCGGTGCATAAGGCGAATCCGAAGGGGATCTATGTGCACGGCGATCCGGGCATGGCGGTGTTCTTCGGAAACTGCTGCAACCCGCTGCCGGGCGATCCGATCGTCGGCTACGTTACGCGCGGCAGAGGCGTTTCCGTGCATCGCGCGGACTGCAAAAATGTCCAGAGCCTGATGCAGGAAGCCGACCGCATGATCGAGGTCGAATGGGCGGTCGACGCGCGCACGGACTTCTCCGCAACGATCCGCGTGTTTATCGAGGACAAGCCGGGTTCGCTGATGGAGGTATCGAAGGTATTGTTGAATCTGAACGTCAACATGACCGACCTTTCGAGCCGCTCGACCGAGGATGGATACGCCGCGATGGAGATCACCTGTACGGTGTCCGGCACCGAGCAGCTGCAGATCATCATCAGCAATCTGAAGAAGATCAAACAGGTCATTGACGTATTCCGCGTGTAAGGTATCTCGAAAGCAACGCACGGCAGCACATATCATCGGCGTGAAGTAGGGCGAGTGAATCGTTTGATAACAAATGCTTGGCTTCCCCATTTGCACGCTCTTATAAGGAGGACAGCATGCGAGCGGTCGTACAGCGCGTGACCGAAGCGTCCGTCAAAATCGACGGCGAAACGGTCGGCGCAATTTCCAACGGGCTCTGCGTTCTTTTGGGCGTATCGACGGACGATACGGAAACGGACGCGGATTATATCACGGAGAAGCTTCTGGGGCTTCGCATCTTCGACGACGAAAACGGCGTGCCGAACAAAAGCGTGCTCGATTGTTCCGGCGCGATCCTGCTGATCTCTCAGTTTACGCTTTTGGGCGACGCCAGAAAGGGCAGGCGTCCGAGCTATATCAACGCGGCGCGGCCGGAGCAGGCGATCCCGCTCTATGAGCGCTGCATCGAAAGGCTCAGACAGGCGGTTCCGGTCGAGACCGGCCGCTTCGGCGCGGATATGTCGGTCTCGATTCAAAACGACGGTCCGTTTACGATCCTGTTGGATTCCAAGAAAGGCTTTTGATATGCGCATCAAGATCTATCCGTGCGGACCGGTCTCCGCGAACATGATCTTCGTCGGGCGCGACGACGCAAAGACCGTCGCCGTCATTGACCCTTCCGACGGAGCGCTTGCGCTTGCGATCCTCAAGGATCACGGCTGGACGCTTTCCGATATTCTCGTCACGCATCGGCATTTCGACCATCTTTTGGGCGTTGCGGCGCTCAAAAAAGCGACCGGCGCAAAGGTCTACATCTCCGAAACGGATGCCGACGGCTTGCGGAGCGGCAGGGAAAGCCTTGCGTCCATGGTCGGCGAAACGCAGGAGCCGGTCGAGCCGGACGTGCTGCTGCACGACGGCGATACGTTCACCGCGGCGGGGCTTTCTTTCCGCGTACTCGAAACGCCGGGGCATACCGCGGGCGGGATCACGTTCGTCTGCGACGAAGAACGCTGCGCGTTTGTCGGCGATACGCTGTTTGCCGGCGGCTACGGGAGGTTCGATTTGCCCGGCGGCGATTTTTCCGCGCTGACGCATTCGATCAAGAACATTCTCTTTGCGCTGCCGGAGGACTATACGATCTATCCGGGACACGAGGAAGCGACGACCGTCGCCGAAGAAAAACGAAGCAATCCGATCCATTACGAGGGATTATGGTTCGACTGATCACCAATACACCGCAATACGCAAATGACGTCGCCGAGGAGATCCGCATGTTCCTCGGCCTTGTTCCGATCACGCCCGACGAAACGCCGGAAACCGAGCTGACGGTCTCCGTGACGCTGGACGACACCGCGATGACGGCGACGGCGGCGACGCCGGACGGCGAGCCGATCGTGATCCCGTATACGTTTGATCCGGCCGATCCGCTCGACCGGAAGCGGCAGGAGAAGCGCGCCGAAAAGCGCGCGGTCTATGCGCTGATGCAGCGCATCCGCCCGACGGAGATGCCGTGGGGCAGTCTCACCGGCATTCGCCCGACCAAGCTTCTGCGAGAGCTTTGCGAACGCGTCGGCGAAGAGGAAGCTGTGCGGCAGTTTCGGGACGTCTTTTCGGTCCGCATCGACAAGCTGCGGCTTGCGGCGACGATCAACGCGGTGCAGAAGCCGTTTATCGAATCGGTCCGTCCGGACGATATCGACGTCTACGTCGGCATTCCGTACTGCAAAACACGGTGTCTCTACTGTTCGTTCGGCGCGGAGATCGCCAAAAAGAACGCGATTGCGGAGTATCTGCCGTTTCTGTACAGGGACGTCGAAAACGGCGCAAGGCTTTTGAAGGACGGCGGGTTTCATATCCGCGCGGCGTATTTCGGCGGCGGCACGCCGACCGTGCTCTCTGCAGACGAGCTTGACGCGCTTTTAACGCATTTTGAAGCCTGTTACGGCGGCTACGGCGCGGAATGCACCGTGGAAGCGGGCAGACCGGACACGATCACAAAGGAAAAGCTGCAGGTATTCAGAGCGCACGGCGTGGAGCGCATCTCGATCAACCCGCAGACGATGTCGGACGAAACGCTCCGACGCATCGGCAGGGCGCACACAGCGGCGGAGATCAAAGAAGCCTTCGCGCTGGCGCGTTCGATGGGCTTCTCCTCGATCAATATGGACCTCATTGCGGGACTGCCAGGCGAGACCGTTGCGGACTTCGAGCGGACGCTTGCGGAGATCAAGGCGATGAGACCCGACAATCTCACCGTGCATACGCTTGCGATCAAGCGTTCGAGCAGATTGAAGGACCAGCTGGACAAGTACCCGCTGCCCTCGCGCGAGGACGTCGAGACCATGATCGACATGGGCTTTTCGGCGGCGAAGGAGATCGGGCTCTGGCCGTACTACATGTACCGGCAAAAGTATCAGAACGGCAACCTCGAAAACGTCGGCTACGCGGCGGACGGCAAGCTGTGCGTGTACAACGTCGACATGATGGAGGAGACGACCTCGATCCTTGCCCACGGCGCGGGCGCGATGACCAAGCGCGTGTTCGGTTCCGAAAACCGCGTCGAGCGCATTCCGAATCCGAAGGACGTCCCGACCTACGGCGCAAAGCTGGATATCCTGGACGCCGCCAAAAGAAAGCTGTTTTTACCTTGATTTTTCTTGACAAGTCAGTATCCCGTGGGTATAATAAGCGCAAAGCGTTGAACGGAAGAGTACCCGCCGTATCGAATCAAAGAGAGCGCGTCCGCGGCTGAAAGACGTGCGGAGAGAAAACGGGGAAGGACAGCCGGAAGCTGCATGCCGGAAGAAAAAGGCATGCCGGAGACCCTCCGTTATCGGGGAAAAGCGCGCAGCATCCGCTGCGAAACAGGGTGGCACCGCGGTCCTTCCGTCCCTTTTGAGGGCGAAAGACCGCGATTTTTTCATAGGAGGTTTTTATGGCATACAAAGCGCCGAAAGGCACAAAGGACGTTCTCCCGGAGGAGAGCTATCGCTGGCAGTATCTCGAGAGCACGATCCGCGGTATCGTGAAAAAGTACGGACTTCTGGAAGCGCGTACCCCGTGCATCGAGCACACCGAGCTGTTTTTGCGCGGCGTGGGCGACACGACCGACATCGTGCAGAAGGAAATGTACACGTTCACCGACAAGGGCGACCGCAGCATCACCTTAAAGCCAGAGGGCACGGCGGGCGCGGTCCGCATGTTCGTGGAAAACGGACTGTTCAGTGAAGCGCAGCCGACCAAGATGTACTATCTCTACTGCCCGGTGTTCCGCTACGAGCGTCCGCAGGCGGGACGGCTTCGCGAGCATCACCAGTTCGGCGTGGAGATCTTCGGATCCAATAGCCCCGCGGCGGACGCGGAAGTCATTTCGATTGCGTCGGAGCTCTTTCAAACGCTCGGCTGCACGGACCTTACGATCAAGCTGAACAGCATCGGCTGTCCGAAGTGCCGCGCGCGCTATCAGCAGGCGCTGAAAGAGTACCTCGGCGGACGGCTCGGCGAGCTTTGCGAGACCTGCCGCGGACGGTTCGAGACGAACCCGCTGCGCATCCTCGACTGCAAGGTCGATACCTGCAAGGAGATCGTCAAGGACGCGCCGCACACGATGGACTACGTCTGCGACGACTGCCGTGCACACATGAACGAGCTGATGCGGCTTCTGGACCTTGCGGGGATCCGTTACGAGATCGACCCGATGCTGGTGCGCGGGCTCGATTACTACACCAAGACCGTGTTCGAGATCGTGTCCGGCATGCCCGGCGCGCAGGGTACGCTTTGCGGCGGCGGACGCTATGACGGGCTCATCAAGGAGCTCGGCGGTCCCGATATGCCCGCGGTCGGCTTCGGTCTCGGCATGGAGCGGCTTCTGCTCATCATGGACAATCTCGGGATCGAGATCAAAAAGCCGGTCCGCTACGACGTGATGCTGATCGGGCTCGGGCAGGCGGCAAAGGACAAGTGCTTTACGCTTGCGCGGGAGCTTCGCGCGCGCGGTCTTTCGGTCGATCTCGACCTCATGGATCGCAGCGTCAAGGCGCAGATGAAGTATGCCGACAAGACCGGCGCGCTGTATACGCTGGTCATCGGCGAGGATGAAATGAACAACAACGCCGCAAATCTGAAATCCATGACGAACGGCGGTTCGATGCTGGTTGCGCTCGACGCACAGGCAATCGCAAATTCGATTGAAAGAGGGTAAGACAATGGGCGAATTTTTAAGCGGATGGAAGCGGACGTGCTACTGCACGGAGCTCGGAAAAGAAGACGTCGGCAGAGAAGTGACGCTGATGGGCTGGACGAACGTCCGCCGCGATCTCGGCGCGCTGATCTTTGTACAATTAAGAGACCGTTCGGGGCTGATGCAGATCGTATTCGACTCCTCGACTTTGAGCAAGGAGGATTTCGACCGCGCAAGCACGATCCGTTCCGAATATGTGCTTGCCGTCAGGGGCGTTCTGGAAGCCCGTACCGGCAATATGATCAACCCGAACATGAAGACCGGCGAGGTCGAAGTGAAGGTGAAGGAGTTCAAGATTCTGAGCACCGCCGAAACGCCGCCGATCGACACGGGCGACGACTGCAACGCGGGCGAGCTTTTGCGCTTGAAGTACCGTTATCTGGACCTTCGCCGTCCGTGCATGCAGAAGAACCTCATGATGCGCAACAAGATCACGCGCATCACGCACGAATACTTTGCGGAAAACGGCTTCCTGGAGATCGAAACGCCGATGCTGACGAAAAGCACGCCGGAAGGCGCGCGCGACTACCTCGTGCCGAGCCGTGTCCATCCGGGCAGCTTCTACGCGCTGCCGCAGAGCCCACAGCTCTTTAAGCAGCTTTTGATGCTTTCTGGCTTCGATCGCTACATGCAGATTGCCCGCTGCTTCCGCGACGAGGACCTTCGCGCCGACCGTCAGCCGGACTTTACGCAGATCGACCTTGAGATGTCGTTTGTCGAAGCCGACGACGTCATGGCGATGAACGAGGGCTTCATCAAGCGCCTGTTCAAAGAAACGCTGGACTTCGACGTACAGCTTCCGCTGCCGCGCATCACATGGCAGGACGCGATGGATCGCTACGGCTCCGATAAGCCCGATACGCGCTTCGGCATGGAGCTAAAGGATCTTTCCGAATGCGTCCGTAGCTGCGGCTTTTCCGTGTTCAAAAACGCGCTTGATAACGGCGGCAGCGTCCGCTGCATCGTCGCAAAAGGCGCGACGGCACATTTTTCCCGCAAGGAGATCGACGCGCTCGGCGAGTTTGTCAAGACCTATAAGGCGAAGGGACTTGCGTGGATGAACTGGAAGCCCGAAGGCTTACAGTCCCCGATCGCGAAGTTCCTCACCGAGGAAGAGCTTGAAGCGATCAAGGCGAAGGCGAACTTCGAGCCCGGCGACGTCATGTTCATCGTGGCGGACAAGAACCCGGTCGTGTGGGCGGCGCTCGGCGCGCTGCGTCTGAAGCTCGGCGACAAGCTCGGGCTGATCGATCCGAAGAAGTTCAACCTCCTGTGGGTCGTTGAGTTCCCGCTTCTGGAGTGGAGCGAGGAGGAGAACCGCTTCGTTGCGATGCACCATCCGTTCACAAGCCCGATGGACGAGGACCTTCCGCTCCTCGACACCGATCCAGGCAAGGTCCGCGCCAAGGCGTACGATATCGTGCTGAACGGCAACGAGATCGGCGGCGGCTCGATCCGTATCCATTCGACCGAGCTGCAGGCAAAGATGTTCGACGTCATCGGACTTTCCAAAGAACAGGCGGAGGCGCGGTTCAAGTTCCTGCTCGAAGCGCTGAAGTACGGCACGCCGCCGCACGGCGGACTGGCGTACGGGCTCGACCGCGTGACCATGCTGATCTGCGGCGCTGCGAGTATCCGCGACGTCATCGCGTTCCCGAAGGTGCAGAACGCATCCTGCCCGCTGACGAACGCGCCGGATCCGGTCGACGCAAAACAGCTTGAAGAACTGCATATCGCGGTCGTTCCCGAGGAAGAATGAGATTGAAATAAAGAAAGGAGCTACAACTATGGCAAACATCATCACAGGCACAAACGAAAACTTCAACGAAGTCATCAACGGCGAGCTTCCCGTTCTGGTGGATTTCTGGGCGACCTGGTGCGGTCCGTGCCGCATGGTCGGTCCGTTCATTGAACAGCTTGCGGACGAATACGAAGGCAGGGTCGCGTTTATGAAGGTCAACGTCGACGAACAGCCGGAGCTTTGCGAAAAGTATCGGGTGAGCTCGATCCCGAACCTCGTTCTGTTCAAGGACGGCGACGTGCTCGATCAGAGCGCGGGCGCGCGTCCGAAGGCGCTGATCGCGCAGTTTATCGAACAGGCTCTGTAAACCGCGCAATGCGCAGGAAGCGGAGAATCGTCATCATCGCAATCGTCGCAGCCGC
This sequence comes from Bacillota bacterium, assembly GCA_016286445.1. GTDB lineage: Bacteria > Bacillota > Clostridia > Christensenellales > CAG-138 > UBA3792. The sequence goes on along the minus strand of JAEESS010000005.1, from coordinate 69,970 downwards.
ACTGCTTTTGCTGACTTTGTCGGCATTGGATACGCGGCTGCGCGTTGTTTCCTATACGGTTTCGGACGCGCGGATCGAAACGCCGGTCCGGATCGTGCTGATCGCCGATCTGCATTCCTGCAAGTACGGCGAGGGGCAGAAGACGCTGCTGGACGCGATCGACGCGCAGACGCCGGATCTTGTGCTGCTTTGCGGCGATATCTTCGACGACGATCTTCCGAACGACAACACACTGACGGTCCTGAAGCATGTTTCCGAACGTTATCGGTGCTTCTATGTTTCGGGAAATCACGAATATTGGTACGAGGATCCCGAAGCGCTGTTCGACGCCGTCCGCGACCTTGGCATTCCGATCCTGCACGGGACCTGCGAAACGGTTTCGACCGGGCAAACGACGTTGAACCTCTGCGGGATCGCGGACCCGGCGTGCGCGGAAATCGGACTGGACGAGAATGCAACGGAACAGCGGAAAGCCGCAAGGGAAGCGGTTACGGCGGAACAGCTTCAATCGGCGAAGGACGCCGCGGAGGACGGGTACTATACGATCCTGCTTGCGCACCGTCCGGAGCTGATCGAAACCTATGCGCAGTACGGCTTCGATCTGGTCGTGTCGGGGCACGCGCACGGCGGGCAGGTCCGGATCCCCGGGCTTGTCAACGGCTTATTCTCGCCGGGCGAACAATGGTTCCCGAAGTATGCAGGCGGAGAATACCGGGTTGAGGAAACATTGCTGATCGTCAGCCGCGGACTTTCGCGGGAGTCGACCGCTATGCCGCGCATCTGGAACCGACCGGAGACGGTCGTGATCGAGCTGCAGCCCACACGACCGTGAAACAAACAGTATAAAGGGACGGTAACGGTATGATTTACGACATCTCGCAGCCGGTGTTCGGCTGCGCCGTCTACCCGGGCGATCCGAGCCCGGAAAAGACGATGCTCTCGCGGTTGGAGGACGGGGAAGTGTGCAACCTTTCCGCGTTCTCGATGTGCGCGCACAACGGCACGCACGTCGACGCGCCGCTGCACTTTTTGAAGGGCGGCAAAGGCATAGGCTCCGTTGCGCTCGAAAAGTTCGTCGGACCCGCGTATGTGGGTACGATGGAAGGCAACGTCGGTGCAGAAGCAGCAAGCACGCTGCTTGAAACGGCGGCAAAAGCCTTTCCCGGCGCAGAAAAGCGTATCCTGATCAAAGGAAACGCAACGGTCACGCTGGAAGCGGCGGAGGTGTTCGCAAAGGCGGGGATCGACCTTGTCGGCAACGAATCGCAGACCGTGGGACCCATGGACGCGCCGATGGCGGTGCATCTTGCATTGCTTTCCAAGGAGGTCGTGCTTTTGGAAGGCGTTCGTCTTTCTGCGGTGCCGGACGGCGCGTATCTTTTGAACTGCGCGCCGCTGAATCTCGGCGAAACCGACGGCGCGCCGTGCCGCGCGATCCTGATGGATCTGTAAACCAAAACAAAAAGACGGGGGAGGCGTTTGCCTCTCCCGTTTGCGTTTACCAGATAAAGGGGATCACCTTGTATTTCACGCGTGTTTTGTATGCCTTGTAGCCATCCAATCCTTTTTCAAGTACTTGTTCCTCGTTTTTCATGCGCAGCGCAATGATCGGGATATACAGGAACAGGATCGCGACCGAGATCGGCGAGCCGAGCACGATCCCCATGGACAGGAACAGAAACAGCGTGGCGCTGTACATCGGATGCCGCACGATCCCGTAGAGCCCGGTGTCGATGACCTTCTGATTCTCCTGCACCTCGACTGTCCGCGAAAGATAGGTGTTTTCCCGTAGGACCTCCGCATACATGAGATACGCGGCGAGGAAGACGCCGACGCCGATCCAAACCGCCCACGCGGGCAGCACGATCCATTGAAAGCGAAAGTTCAGCCCGGCAACGATGAACGCGGCGAGGAACATGAGCCCGGACAGTGCGATCACCGTCTTCTGTTCCTTTTCTTCTTCCTTGGCGTTCAGACGCTTTTTAAGAAGCTCCGGGTTTTTGAACATCATCACGATCCCGGCGATAAACATCGGTACAAACAAAATGCCGAGAAACAGCCATCCGTTCCAGTACTTCAGAGACCACGCGGGCAGAAACAGGAGAAGCCCGATAAGAACGAGACCGAACAGGAATTTCCCGATCGCCTGAACAAAGAGCTTTGCCGTCATATCGTCACCTCATACAGATCATCCGGATCTCCGTCGCCCCGACGGAGGGAAGATGTTTTTCCTCGCCGGTTTTCCGGAACCCGCATTTTTCATAGAAGCGAATCGCGCGTGGGTTTTCTTTGAGCACCCAAAGCCCGATCTTCGGGTAAGCGGAAAGGCTCTCTGCCGCCGCGTTCATCAGCGATTGCGCAGCGCCGGTTCCCCAGTATTCTTTCAGAACGTACAGCGCAAAGAGCTCGCCTGTAGTGGGATCCGCTTCGCCGAATCCTAAAAAGCCCACGACGCGCTCGCCGTCCTTTGCGATGAGAATATTTTCACGCCATTGGAACGCCATCTGCTCGCATTTTTCGAGCGTCAGCTTTTCAAGATATGCCGCGCTGACCAGTCCCGAATACGCGTCGTGCCATCCGCGCCAGTGGACATACGCCTTGCCGCGGATCTCATCGTCGGTTTTCATTTGCTTGATCGTGATCATTTTCGTTTCACCTCAGCGACATCACATAGATCTGACAGGGATTGCATTCGTCCCACAGCGTTGGGATCACCTCAAATTCTTTGAATCCGAGGGCAAGATAAAACCGGTTCGTACGGTCGTATTCCTCGTATTTGCCCATCTGTACGGTTTTCACCTGCAAAAAGGAATAGCCCTTTTCGACGGCGATCTCCTTTGCGGCTTCAAAGAGCTTAGTGCCGATCCCTCTCCGGTGGTATTCCGGAAGAACGCCCATGACCGCAAGCTCGACCGTATCCTTTCCGGTCTCTTTGAGACACAGGAAACCGTTCGGCGCGTCGTTATCAAAGGATGCGACCATGATCTCATCTGCGCTTTCGCGGATGTAGGTTTCCCGCGCTTCGGGAATCCCGAACCAATCGGTCAGCGCTTCAAGGATCCGACGCGCGATCCGGCGCTTTTCTTCCGCGTTGCGAACGATCCGTATCATACAAACCTCCGATTACCGACGGATGAACAGCGGCATCCCGTATTCATCCGTTCCGTTTTCAACGAATCCGAGCGATTTCCAGAACCGTACGGATTCCGGCTTTTCGCTGTTGATCTCATAGTATCCCGCGCCGTCCGCTTTCGCGTATTGCCGAAGCGCTTGAAAGCAGCGATGTCCCGTGCCGTTTCCGCGAAAGGCGGGGAAGACCCAGAAATCGAGGAGAAAGCATTTGCCGTCCTCGCTTTTGTAGATGCAGTACGACGCCGCGCCGATCCGTTCGCCGCCGCGCACAAAATAAACGATATGATGCGTATCGCGGTCCCGCTGCATATGCGCTTCGATGATCCCGCGATATTCGTCTCCGGAGAAGTATGCAATATCCTCCTCGTCCGAGATGATCCCGTCGTCGATCAGATAACGGATATGCGCGTCCCAGAATGCGGGAAGCTCTTTCGATTCGATCTCTTCGATCCCGATCATAGCGCCTCCTTTGTCAATCCGAGCAGCGGGAGAAGATCCCAAAGGTTTGCGATCACATGATCGATCCGGTAACCCTCCGGCGCAGGCGCACCTTTCGGATCGTACCAGCAGGTCACGATCCCCGCGTTCATGCCGCCCTGCATGTCGCTCGTCAGCGAATCGCCGACGATCATGACCTCGCTGCGGTCGACCGGTCCGATCGCGTCGAAAACCTTGTCAAAGAACGCCGGGCTCGGCTTTTCCGCGTCGAGCGCTTCCGACAGAAACACGCCGTCCATGCGTTTTCCGATGCCGGACCGGTCGAGCTTTTTCGTCTGCGCGATGACCGTGCCGTTACTGACAATGTACTGCCGGACCCTGCCCCGGAGAAAATCCAAAAGCCGGAGACAGTCGTCCCGGTACACGATCGTGTCGCCGAGGCAGAGCTGATACCGGTCGTTGAACGGCACGGAAACGGCGGGATCGATGCCGTACTCCGAAAAGAACTGCTCGAACCTGCCGATCAGGACCTCGGGCTTTGTGATCTCGCCGCGCTCGAGACGCTGCCAGAAGATATGGTTGATCGCATCGTAGCGGGCGACCATCGCGTCCGTACACGGACCGAGCCCGAACTCCGAAAACAGCGTGATCAGCGCCGCACGCTGCGCCGCGCCGAAGTCCAAAAGCGTCTCGTCGACATCCCATAGAATCGTTTTGATCACCGATCGTGTCCTCGCTTGTTTGTTTTCTTTATCATAGCACAGAAAAAACCGCTTGTCACGGCAGAAAACGGAGAAAGTATATTTTCAAAAGGCGAGTAAAATACTTGACATTGGGAAACGATGCCTGTATGATAAAGCCGAGTGAAACGGTAGGGTTTAACGATGAAGTTTTCAACGAAAGGCACATACGGATTGCGGGCGGTCGTAGAGCTTGCGGCAAGATACGGGGAAGGTCCCGTGTCGCTTGCCGCGGTCGCGACGGAACAGGGCATTTCCGAGGCGTATCTCGAGCAGCTCATGCGCTCGCTGAAGAATGCGGGGATCGTAAAGACTGCGCGCGGCAAAGCGGGCGGATATCTCTTGACGAGGGAACCGCAGAAGATCAGCGTTCTGGAGGTCTTGCGCGCGCTGGAGGGCAGCACAGACGTCGTCGACTGCATCGGCAGCGACGCAAACCCGTGCGAAAACGCCTGCACCTGCTCGGCGCGTCCGCTGTTTTTAAAGCTGCAGAGCCGTATCAACGCCGTTCTTCTGGAAGCCACCATCGGAGAGCTTACCGAAGATCATATCGAACAGAAAAAGAGGATCGAACATGCACGTTTATCTTGACAATGCAGCGACCACCAAGGTCCTGCCCGAGGTCATCGAGGCGATGATCCCGTACTACACGGAGTTTTACGGCAATCCGTCGAGCTTCCACAGCTTCGCGCGCGATGCGCACAAGGGACTGGACGACGCCCGACGCACGGTTGCAAAGTGCCTGAACGCGGCGAATCCGTCGGAGATCTACTTCACCGGCGGCGGCAGCGAGGGCGACAACATGATCCTGCGCGGCGTGGCGCAGGCGTACCGCAAAAAGGGCAATCACATCATCACGTCGAAGATCGAGCATCACGCGATCCTGCACACGCTGCAGGAGCTCGAGGACAAGGGCCTTATTTCGGTTACCTATCTGGACGTCGATGAAAACGGTCTCGTCGATCCGGAGGCGGTGCGCGCGGCGATCCGTCCGGAAACGATCCTCGTCTCCGTTATGATGGCGAACAACGAGGTCGGCACCATCGAGCCGGTCAAGGAGATCGGCGCGGTCTGTCATGAGGCGGGCGTGCTGTTCCACACCGACGCGGTGCAGGCGATCGGACACATCCCGGTCGACGTGCAGGATATGAACATCGACCTTCTGACGCTGACGGCGCACAAGTTCCACGGTCCGAAGGGCGTCGGCGCGGTCTATATCAAGAAGGGCGTCCGCGTTCCGGCGATGATCACCGGCGGCGGGCAGGAGAACAAAAAGCGCGCGGGCACGGAGAACGTCCCCGGCATCGTGGGCCTTGCAAAGGCGCTGGAGATCCAGACCGAAAACCTCGAATCGAACATGAAAAAGATGACCGCGCTCAGAGACAAGCTGATCGCGGGCGTGGAGGAACGGATCAAGACCGTGCATCTGAACGGTCACAGAACGCAGCGGCTTCCGAACAACGTCAACTTCGGCATCCGCTACATCGAAAGCGAGAGCATCCTTCTGATGCTCGACCTCAAGGGCGTCGCGGCGTCGTCCGGATCGGCATGCACGTCCGGCTCGCTCGATCCGTCGCATGTGCTGCTCGCCATGGGCATTTCGCACGAGGAAGCAAACGGTTCGCTCAGAATGACGCTTTCTGAGTTCACGACCGAAGAAGAGATCGACTATGTGCTCGAAGTCCTGCCGCCGATCGTGCAGCGGCTCAGAGACATGTCACCGATTTATCCCAAAGGAGGAATGGAATAATGCAGTATTCGGAAAAAGTTTTGGATCATTTTCAGCATCCGAGAAACGTCGGTGAGATCCCGGACGCATCGGGCGTCGGCACCGTCGGCAACGCCAAGTGCGGCGACATCATGCAGATGTTTCTGAAGATCAACGACGACGAGATCGTTGAGGACGTCAAGTTCAAGACCTTCGGCTGCGGCGCGGCGATCGCGACCAGCTCGATGGCGACCGAACTCATCAAGGGCAAACCGCTTGCAGAGGTCGAAAAGCTGACGAACGAAGCGGTCGTCGAAGCGCTCGAAGGACTTCCGCCCGTGAAGATCCACTGCTCGGTGCTTGCGCAGGAGGCTGTGCAGGCGGCGATCGCGGATTATCGCGCAAAAAAAGAAAACAAGCAAAAAGAGGAAGCGCCGAAGGCGGAATAATTGCGGCATCAATTCGCATACTAACCTCAAAAAAGAAAGAGGTGATCGCATGCGAATGGCAATGCTCGGGATCGGCATGGCGGTCGGCATGGCGGCAGCCGCGACCGCGATGTGCACCCTGTATCCGGACATTCCGCGCCGCATGAAGCGCGACGGAAAAAAGGTCATCCAAAAGACGACACGGATGATGCATCTTTAAGAGGGAGGAGGAATTCCTCCCTTTTTTGCTGTTCAACCGACGCCGGCATCAGCATAAATCCGATCGTGACGGCTGTTTTGAACATGAATACTCTTGCTAAGGCGATACCGGCATGGTATAATATTCCTATACTGTTATCGGAGGGTATCGTATGAAAAAGTGTCTTGCCTTTGTGCTCTGCTTCGTCATGCTTGCGGCGATGCTGCCCGCTGTGCAGCCGCATGCCGCGCAGGCGGACGGACGCTATCTTGAGATCAATGAGACCAATTTCCCGGACGCGGAATTTCGGGACTGGATCGTCAACAACCTCGACGTCTCAGGAAACGCGAGCGGTGGGTATTACATGACCGAAGCACAGGCAGCGGCGGTCACGGTGATCGAATGCGGAACCGGCGAGATCGCTTCGCTTCGGGGCGTCGAACATTTTCCGAATCTTGAAGAGCTATACTGCGATCCGTTCACGTTCAGCGAATCCGGTGCGCTGACAAGCGTGGATCTTTCCGCGAATATAAAGCTTAAGGTCGTCGATCTTGCCTGCAATCAACTCGGCAGCATCGACGTGACCATGCTGAAGGATCTGGAAGACTTGAGCGTCGGCTTCACCGGTGTCTCGACGCTGGACGTCACGCAGAATACGAAGCTCGCAAGGCTGACGATCAACGCCACAAATCTGACGGCGGTCGATCTCTCGCATAATCCGCTGTTGGATTGGCTGGATCTTTGCGATTCGCCGATCCAGAAGATTGATATCAGCGGTTGTCCGAACATGATGGCGTATTACCGCGCGGGCGAGCGCGAGCTGGATCTTCCGTATCTTGCGGGTAAGCATGTGTACGGCCCGGGCGACGAATCTGTGCTCTACAATCTTGCTTTCAGCGACGGCACGACCGTCAAGACGGTCACGGTGCACGCGACCGCCGTGTGCGGAGAAACCCCGGTCGGCGACGTCGCCGTTTCTCCGGAGGATATCATCTTCCCGGGCGAGCAGTTCACGCTGACCGCGCCGGACGCAGAAGGATATGCCTTCGCCGGCTGGTACGGTTATTTCGTCAACTGGCTCGGTGATGAGTACTACGATTTCATTACGGATACCAAGGTATACACCGCGAGTACGGAGAAAGAGGAAGTCACCTATGTCGCAGAGTATTCCGTAACGTCCGGTGAGTGCGGCGACGGTGTATACTGGACTTTTGATGAATCCACCGGCACGCTGACGATCTACGGAACCGGGGAAATAAGCAATACCATGGGTTGGTTTGATTTGCAATACGTCATTCGCAGAGTCGTTGTCGGGGACGGCGTTACCTGCATTCCCGGCAGCGCCTTCGATCTCTTACCGAACCTCGTTTCCGCGCATATCGGCAGAAGCGTCGCGGAGATCGGCTGGAATCCTTTTGCGTGGTCGCACAATCTGCAGGAGATCACGGTCGATCCCAACAATTCATCCTTCCGCGTGACCGACGGCGTTCTGTTCAGCATGGACGGAACAGAGCTTTATGCGTATCCGCCGCAGAAGGATGGCAGCAGCTATGTGATCCCGGACAGCGTGACGTGGATAAAAGGAAATGCGTTCTGTGCTGCGAGAAAACTAACCTCCGTGACCATTCCGGACAGCGTGACGGTCATTGACGGATGGTCTTTTTCGGGGAGCGGATTGACGTCTGTAACCATTCCGGACGGTGTAGAGAATGTATGGGGCGGTGCTTTTGAAAACTGCACTGCGTTGGAAACGGTCGTAATCGAGGGAAGCGAGACATATTTCGGATACAACGACGGAGCGGAAGGAGACGGTGCTTTCGCCGATTGCCAGAAGCTTCGGTCTTTGACGATACCGTGTGATCAACATCCTTATGAGCATACTTACAGAGGCTGTTATTCGCTGGAAGAGCTGCATCTGACTGCCGGTTCCGGCGAAATCAATGTTTACATGATCGAAGATCTGCTGTTCTGGTATTGGTATACGGAAGACATGTATTGGGATGAAGAAGAGCAAGGATGGGTGTCTGCGCTCCCCGATCGGAAGCCGCTGTCCGTGATCCTGGATGAGGGCATCGCTTCGATCCCGGAAGGCACCTTTGACTCCAACTACTTCGATGATGACGATTATGATTCGGACAGTGCGATCGCATCGGTGTCGCTTCCGGCAAGCGTCACGGAGATCGGCGAGAACGCCTTTGCGCATTGCGGGAATCTGAAGGACGTCTATTACGGCAGCACCGAGGAGCAAAAGGAAAACATCGACATTGCGGCAGGGAACGAGGACCTTCTGAACGCCGAGTGGCACTTTACGACGGAAGCATATTCCGGTCAGTGCGGCGACGAAGTCTATTGGTCCTTTGATCCGTCAACCGGTACGCTGACGATCACCGGCAGCGGAGAGATGTGGAACTTCGGAATATACGCGGATCTTGTACCGTGGAGATTCCTGCCCATCCGCAGTATTGAGATCCAGGACGGCGTCACAAGCATCGGGACCTATGCGTTTTATCGCTGCGACAGACTCAGCTCTGTGTCGCTTCCGAACGGATTGCAGAGCATCGGATACAGCGCGTTTGAAAACTGCTTTGTTCTTGGAACGATCGAATTGCCGGACAGCGTAACGACGGTCGGTTCGTGTGCGTTCAAAAACTGCACAGAGCTTTCGGAGATCAGCATCGGCAGCGGGATCACGGATATCTACGGGGTAGGAAACTCCCTGTACAGTACGTTTGAGGAAACCGCGTGGCTGAATGCGCAGGCTGACGGTCCGATCTGTCTCGGTTATATTCTTCTCGGATATAAGGGAACGTATCCGGAGTCGGTCAATGTGGAGGAAGGGACGACTGTGATCGCGCGCAATGCGTTCTTCCAGAAGGAGATCAAAACGGCGGTCCTTCCCGACAGCGTACGGTACATCGGCGTCGGTGCGTTCAAGCATTGTGAAGAGCTGACTTCCGTTTCGCTCGGGAACGGTGTCGTCAGCATCGGAAGCGAAGCGTTCTACGGCAATAAGAGCCTGACAGAGATCACGATCCCGGACAGCGTGACAAACCTTGAAAAAGAATGCTTCTGGGGATGCGAAAGCCTTGCCTCGGTCACGCTGCCGAATACGCTGACCGTGATCGAGAACGGTATGTTCATCGGATGCACAAGCCTGACCGAGTTCACCGTTCCGGACAGTGTAACCGTCATCAAAGAGGAAGCATTCAGAGTATGCACGGGTCTTGCGACGATCCGTCTCGGCAGCGGTATTGCCGAGATCGCGGGGTATGCATTCACAAGATGCGACAGTCTGTCAGACGTCTATTACAACGGGACCAGGTCGGATCGGGAACTGCACCTGACGATTGACAACGCGATCGGATGGAATGCGGATCTGATCAACGCGACATGGCATTATCTGATCGAAGCAGTCAGCGGAAAGGTCGAATGGAACGCGGAGGACGTCAAGTTCAAGGGCGCGACGCCGTATGTGATCGCAAACGGCAGTGCGCAGACGCCGCGGTTTACGGTGAAGAATCAATACGATCTTGTGATCGATCCCGAGTTCTACGATTACGAGTATAAGGAGAATACAGCGGCCGGCACGGGCTATGTGTTCGTGACGTTCAAGGGCGATTACGAGGGCGTTTGCCGCGGATCGTTCAAGATCTATCTGCAGCCCACGACGACCACGACGGTCGCAAACGTCAAGGACGGCATCAAGCTCAGCTGGAGCAAGGTTGCGGGTGCGGACGGCTATGTCATCTATCGCAGAGCGTGGAGCTCCACCACCAACGGCTGGACGGACTTTGTGCGCTGGAACAACACCAAAGAGCTCAATTGGCTTGATACCAAGGTCTATGCCGGCACGCGGTATCAATACGGCATCAAGGCGTACTTCAACAAGCGTCTGGATCCCGTAACCAATACATGGATCGGCGGAAACGTCGGCGACAACTTCAACCTCGGCGAGGTCGGACCGCTGAAGACCACGGTCCGTATCACCACCAGAACGCTGAACAGTGTGACGGCGGGCAAGAAGCAGATGACGGTCAAGTGGGCGGGTTCCTCGAACTTCACGGGCTATCAGGTCCAGTACGCAACGAACGCCGCGTTCACGCAGAACGCAAAGGCGGTGAAGATCACAAACCCGAAGACAGCGTCGACGGTGATCAAGAGCCTGACGACCGGCAAGACCTACTACGTCCGCGTGCGCTCGTATCATGTGTTCAACGGCATGACCTACTTCGGCGGCTGGTCAAACGTCAAGAGCTGCAAGGTGAAATAAGAAATACCTTGCGAAAAGAAATCGAAGGGAGAAGGGCGGCTTCTCCCTTTTGCTTTGCTTTTAAGAGGGAGGAGGATTTCCTCACTTTTTTTATTTACATATCGTTTATTGTATGATATACTAAATGTGTATTTGATCCACGGAGGAGAAACAGATGAAAAAACGGTATTGGCTCGTGATCCTTTGCGCAGCGTTTACGCTTATGGTTGTGGCACTGCTGCCTTTTACAATGCACACGGCACACGCAGAAGGAGAAACCTCCGGTCAATGCGGCGAGAACCTTGAATGGTCGTTTGATGAAGAAACAGGCACGCTGACCATCGGCGGCAGCGGGGATATGCCCGCTTTTAGCTCCAATTCTCAGCCTTGGAATCAGCTTATAAACAGTATCACCGAAGTTGAGATTCAGAATGGTGTGACAAGCATCGGCGATTATGCGTTCTACAACTGCACGGGGCTTTCTGAAATCACGATTCCGGACGGCATGACAAGCATCGGCGATTATGCGTTTTGCTGCTGCAGGGGGCTTACGGAGATCGTGATCCCGGACAGCGTGACAAGTATCGGCGATTCTGCGTTTTCCGGCTGCTCGGGGCTGACGTCGGTTACGATCGGCAACGGTGTGACAACAATCGGCGATTCTGCGTTTAATAGCTGCTCGGGGCTGACGTCGGTCACGATCCCGGACAGCGTGACAAGCATCGGCCGTTTTGCGTTTGCCGGCTGCACGTGGCTTACGGAGATCGTGATCCCGGACAGCGTGACAAGCATCGGTCTTGGTGCGTTTGAGTACTGCACGGGACTGACGTCGGTTACCATCGGCAATGGCGTGACAAGCATCGGATGGTTTGCGTTTGAGAACTGCACGGGACTGTCGGAGATCACGATCCCGGACAGCGTGACAGACATCGGCAATTCTGCGTTTTCCGGCTGCACGGGACTCTCTTCGGTCACGATCGGCAATGGCGTGACAAGTATCGGCGATTCTACGTTTGAAGACTGCAAGGGACTGACGTCGGTTACCATCGGCAATGGCGTGACAAGCATCGGATGGAATGCGTTTTACAGCTGCACGGGGCTGACGGAGATCACGATTCCGGACAGCGTGACATACATCTGCGGTTATGCGTTTTGGAGCTGCACGGGGCTGACGGACGTGTATTACAACGGAACGGAAGCGGAACGAAACCAGAAGCTGAAGATTGGAACGTGCAACAATCCATTGCTGAACGCGACCTGGCATTATCTGACGCTTACAAAGAACGTGAAGGTTGTATGGAACGAGAACGACGTGCAGTATAAGGGAACTACGCCTTTCGTGATCGCAAACGGCAGCGCACAAAAGCCGCGCTTTACGGTAACCGATCTATCCGGTCACGTGATCGACCCCTCGCACTATAACTATACGTATCGTGAGAATGTAAGTGCCGGAACCGGCTATGTGGTCGTCATATTCACAGGTGACGGTGAAGCCGCAGGTCAAAGGACGCTCTTTCGCGGTTCGTTCAAAATCTATCTGCCTCCGACGACGACCACGACGGTCGCAAACGTCAAGGACGGCATCAAGCTCAGCTGGAGCAAGGTCGCGGGCGCCGATGGCTACGTTATTTACCGCAGAGCATGGAGCAGCACGACGAACGGCTGGACGGACTTCGTGCGCTGGAACAACACGAAGGAGCTCAACTGGCTCGATACCAAGGTCTATGCCGGCACGCGGTATCAATACGGCATCAAGGCGTACTTCAACAAGCGTCTGGATCCCGTAACCAATACATGGATCGGCGGAAACGTCGGGGACAACTTCAATCTTGGCGAAGTCGGTCCGCTGAAGACGACGGTCCGCATCACCACCCGTACGCTGAACAGCGTCATGGCTGGCTCGAAGCAGATGACGGTGAAGTGGGGCGCAAGCTCGCAGTTCACGGGCTATCAGATCCAGTACGCAACCAATTCTGCGTTCACACAGAACGCGAAAGCTGTGAAGATCGCAAATCCGAAGACGGCGTCGACGGTGATCAAGAGCCTGACGACCGGCAAGACCTATTACGTCCGCGTGCGCTCGTATCATGTGTTCAATGGCATGACCTACTTCGGCGGCTGGTCAAACGTCAAGAGCTGCAAGGTGAAATAAGAAATACCTTGCGAAAAGAAATCGAAGGGAGAAGGGCGGCTTCTCCCTTTTGCTTTGCTTGTTGCAAAGATTTCACATTCGAGTATTGACGAATCGGATGATTTTTCGTATAATATCGAAAGAACCTCGAAAGGAACTATGATTATGATTCTGAATTTTACGCAGTCTGTTCTTTGCGGCGCAGATACCTCTTGCCTCAGCGGGCTTTTCGGCGGTGGGGAGTCCACCGGCGCCGGCTGCGCAGGCGGCAACATGATGACGCTGCTGTTCCCGCTTCTGATGGTCGTGGTCCTGCTGGTCGTGATGATCATCCCGCAGCGCCGCCGCGACAAGAAGGTCAAGGATATGCTGAGCTCTCTGAAGCAGGGCGACCGCGTACGCACCATCGGCGGTATTTACGGAACGATCTCTTCCGTCAAGGACGACGTGATCGTGCTGTCTGTCGGACCCGACAAGGTCAAGCTCGTGTTTGCACGCGGTGCGATCTCGCAGGTCGAGGATGCGGGCGTTGAGAATACCATGACCGAAGAAGTAAAGGACTGATCCATGATTTTCCCAAAGCCCGGGCTTCCGGGCTTTTTTCTTTGATGGAATCTTCGTGACTTGATGGAGAAACATACGAAACAACGGAATAAACGCCTGCGCCGTGCGCTCTTCTGGCTGTTCGGCGTTCTTTTCGTGCTCGCGGCGGCGGTGCTGATCCACTTTCGCGGCGTTCGTGCGATCCGCACAATCGAGTACGGAGATCCGGTCTCGGCGAAGGACTTTACGGCGCGTGATGCCGAGCTCGATCGGGAAGGCGAAACGCTGCCGCTCGGATGGCATGCGCTGAAGCTTACGATCGGCTTGCCGACGCCGGTTTTCGTACACGTCAAGGACACCGTTGCGCCGACGGCGGAGGCGAAGGATGCGGTCGTTCCGTTGGGCGCCGATCCGGGTCCGGACACGTTTCTCACAAACATCAGGGATAAGAGCATGGTCCGCATCAGCTTTGCCGAAATGCCGGATTTCGGAACGGAGTGGACCGACACGATCCGCATCGTTATAGAGGATCAGGGAAAGAACCGCACGGTCGTTCCGGTAAAGGTATCCGTGCGCGCAACGGTCGAATCGCTGACTGTAGAGGCGGGATCCGAAATCCCTGCCGCGGATCGGTTTTTGATCGAGGGCGTCCGCGCGGCGCAGATCACGCCGATCGAGCCGGATATGCTGCATCATGTCGGCGTTTACCCGATCGTATTTCTGACGGACGGGGGGATCGAATCGACGTCGATGCTTACCGTCGTCGATACGATCGCACCGCAGGCGGAGCCGACGCTTCTTCTGCTTGCGCCGGGCGAGACCGCCGAAGCCGAAGCATTCGTGCAGAACGCTGCGGACGAAACGACGCTTTCCTTTGCGTTCATAAACGCGCCGGATTATAACAGCAGGGACGTCCAGACGGTGACCGTCCGCGTAACGGATGAGGGCGGCAATACCGTCGACGTCCAAAGCGCGCTTTTGATCACCGGCGTGCGGCCGCGCGTGATCGAGGCGAGGCGCGACGCGCTGACACCGGAGGATTTTGAAAACAGCGACGGGCAAACGCTTACAGTGGATCCGTTTATTCCGGACACGCCCGGATCGTTTGCAGTCGACATCACGATCAACGGCGTTGCGGAAACGCTTGCGGTCACGGTTGCCGACACAACGCCGCCGGAGCTTCGCGAAAAAGCGGAGATCGCGGACAGGACGTTTTATACACGGCACGCATATCAGCCGGAGGACTTTTTTGAAGCGGAGGACGTCACGCCGGTCACGCTGGCGTTCGACGGAGATCCGGACTTCGATGTTCCCGGGGAGCATACCGTCACCGTACTTGCGCGCGATACGAGCGGAAACGAGACAGGAGCGTCGGTGACGGTCACGCTTTGCGAGGACACGGAGCCGCCGACGATCTACGGCGCAATCGACCGGATCCTGTACGTCGGGGAGCCGATCGCGTACTTTGCGGAGGTGTTTTCCGAGGACACGCAGGACGGTCCGGTCGAGGTCACGGTCGATTCCGAGGTGCAGCTCTATGAAGAGGGGACCTATCGGGTCGTGTACCGCGCGGAGGATCTGAGCGGGAATACTGCCGAAGCCGAATGCAGCTTTACACTGATCGAACGGACGGTGACGGAGGAGGAGCTTCGCGCGCTTACAAAGAGCATCATGGAGGAGATCACCGAGCCGGATATGGTCGCTGCGGAAAAGCTCAAAGCGATCTTTGATTTCGTGCAGGAGCGTATTGTTTACGCGAACGGCGTAAATGATAACTATACCGACTGGCGCAAGGCGGCGTATGACGGCTATACGCAGCGTACGGGCGACTGCTTCAATATCTATTCGCTGACCCGCGCGCTGCTTGACGAAGCCGGGATCCGATATCTCTCGGTCGAGCGGCTGAAGACGACGACCTGGCGGACGCGGCACTACTGGACGATGGTCGATCTCGGAACGGGCTGGTACATCTTTGATCCGACATGGACGCCGAGACACCGCGTTAACTGTTTCATGTGGACGAAGGAACAGTGCAGCAGCGTATTGCTGTACTGGAATTACGATGAATCCTGTTATCCGACGCTTGCGGAAACGCCGTTCGATTACGATGCGGTCGTCGCCATGGAGCGAAACGGCACGCTTCCGTAAAAGCGATCGTTGTCATGTTTGCACCGTCCGCCGCATAGGATGCGGCAAAGGGGGTGGGAAGGCTTGGCAACGGCAAAACGGAAAAAACGAACGGGAATCGCGTGGCACGCGCTTTTGCGCGGGGCTGCGCTCGGCGCGGGAGTACTGCTGCTTGCAGTCCTGCTCCTGACGCTGTTCGTTTACAAGGAGTGGCTGCCCGAAACGGCAATGCCGATCGGCAACACCGTCATCAAGATTCTGACGGCGCTTGCGGCAGGCGTGTTTCTGGGACTCGGACGGGAGAAGACGCCGTGGTATTTCGGCGGGATCGCCGCAGTGCTTGCGCTGACGGTTTCGATCGCGCTGATGGCAATCTATCTCGGGACGTTCCGTGTCACATGGAGCTTGCTTGCGGATCTTCTGATGGGCTTTGCCATCGGCTCCGCGGCTGCGGCGCTGCTTTTGAAACGACAGCCGGAGTAATCAAAAAGCCGGACCCTTTTTCGGGGCCCGGCAATTCGGTTTTGGAAATCGTCAGATACGGGCGGACATTCTTGCGTAGTAGAGGATGCGTTTGGCAAGTTCGGGCGAGAAGTCCTTCTTCTCCGCACGCCAGCGCCAGCAGCCGGTCGCGCTCGGATTGTTCATGCGGCAGTCGTCGCCGAGCCCAAGGTAGTCCTGCATCTGCAGGATCGCAAGCTCCGCAACGGAGTTCAGCACACCGCGCGCAAAGCCGAAGGGCATGCCCTCGCGTTCATTGAGCCCGAGATAATCGACGGCAAACGCGACGCATTCCGCCGGCGCGGTCTCGACCCAGCCCATGATCGGCGTGTTGTCGTGCGTACCGGTGTAGGCGATGCTGTGCACGGGATAGTTGTGCGGAAGCTCTCTCGAATTGCCGCAGGGATCGAAGCCGAACTGCATAACGCGCATGCCGGGGAAGCCGGAATCGGACAGCAACTTTTTGACCTCGGGCGTAAGATAGCCGAGATCCTCCGCAATGATCGGGAGGTTCGGACAGGCTTCCTTGATCGCGCGGACCAGTTTCATGCCGGGACCCGGATACCATGCGCCGGGACGCGCGTCGGCTGCGCCGAACGGTACGCCCCAGTAGCTTTCCAGCCCGCGGAAATGGTCGATGCGGATCACGTCGAAACGGTCCGCGACTGCGGAAACACGGCGGCGCCACCAGCGGAACCCGTCGGCTTCATGCTTTGCCCAGTCGTAGATCGGATTGCCCCAAAGCTGACCGAGCTCGGAGAAGTAATCCGGCGGCACGCCCGCGACCAGCGTCGGGTTGTGCCGTTCGTCCATCAGGAACATATCCGGTTCCGCCCAGACGTCCGCGCTGTCATGCGGAACATAGATCGGGATATCGCCGATGAGCTTGACGCCGTGCGCGTTCGCGTAGGCGTGGAGCGGCTTCCACTGCTTGTCAAATTCGTACTGGATGAAGCATTGGAAATCGTACTCCTCCTTGAGAAGCGCTTTATACTGCGCAACGGCTTCCGGAACGCGATCCTTGATCGCGGGATCCGGCCACGCGTACCATGCGGTGTTGTTGAAATGCGTCTTGACCGCGCAGAACAGGGCATAGGTGTCGAGCCACCAGGCGTTCTCCTGCACGAAGTCCGCCATTTCGGCACGATCGAAGCGCGCGAACGCTTTTCTCAGAACGGGGAAGCGATTCTCCCAAAGCTTGCCGTAGTCGACGCGCGTCGGATCGTCGCCCCAATCAAGATCGCATTCCTCTTCAAGAAGCAGTCCGTCCGCGATCAAAGTGTCGAGGTCGATGAGGTACGGGTTTCCGGCGTAGGTCGAAGCGCTCTGATACGGCGAATCGGCATAGCCGGTCGGGTTCACCGGCAGCATCTGCCAGTAGGTCTGACCTGCCGCTTCGAGAAAATCGACGAATGCATACGCTTCCTTGCCGAGCGTACCGACGCCGAAGCGGGTCGGCAGCGACGTGATATGCATCAGGATCCCAGCTGCACGTTTCATGAACATCCTTCTTTCTTTTTTTGTGGAAATTTCTGTTTCTATTTTAGCATATCTGTGATATAATACAAGACAGAAAATGCGAATAATACAGAAAAATATATAAAATTCACAGAAATGAGGCGTTCTATGATCAGAAACCGGTTTGTTACTCTGTCGCCCGAAGTGGAAGACGCGAAACGGGAATGGAAACCGATCGTCGCAATGGAGAGCACGATCATATCGCACGGTATGCCGTATCCGCAGAACGTAGAGACTGCGTTGAACTGCGAGCGCATCTGCCGTGAAAACGGCGCCGTACCCGCGACCTGCGCGGTGATCAAGGGACAGATCTGCGTAGGACTGACCGAGGAGCAGATCGACTACCTCGGCAGGGAAGGGCAGAAGGTCACAAAGGCAAGCCGCAGAGACCTTCCGATGCTGATTGCCAAGGGCATGGACGGCGCCACGACCGTTGCCGCAACGATGATTGCTGCTGCTGCGGCGGGCATTCGCGTGTTTGCAACCGGCGGCATCGGCGGTGTGCACCGCGGCGCGGAGACGACGATGGATATCTCCGCCGATCTCGAAGAGCTTGCCGAAACGCCCGTCTGCGTGGTGTGCGCAGGCGCCAAAAGCATTCTCGATCTGAACCTTACGATGGAATACCTCGAAACCAAAGGCGTTCCGGTGATCGGCTACGGAACGGACGAGCTGCCGGCGTTCTATACGCGTAAAAGCGGCATCAAGGTGCCGTGGCGCTCGGATGATCCGAGGGAGATCGCGGACGCGATCGCGGCTTCGCGTGAGATCGGATATCCGGGCGGCATGCTCGTTGTGAACCCGATCCCCGAGGCGTATTCGATGGACGCCGACGTGATCAACAAGGCGATCGACGACGCGATCGAAGAAGCGAAGAAGCAGGGGATCAAGGGCAAGGAAACGACGCCGTTTTTACTGGCGAAGATCAAGGACATTACCGGCGGATCGAGCCTTGCGGCGAACATTCAGCTTGTGTACAACAACGTTCGCCTTGCCGCGAGGATAGCGGCGAATCTGTAATCCTCGAAGAAACGGCAGGCGGGTAAGATCGGCGGCACGGAGGGCATATGAGAAAACGGGTATTTGCGATCGCGATATGCTTTCTGCTGACGCTTGCGATTTTTGCGCACAGCGCGGCGGACAGCGGGCTGATCGGCGACGCAAACGGCGACGGGGAGATCACCGTTTTCGACGCCTCGCTTGCCATGCGCATGAGCGTCGGACTGGACTGGCGGATGGACCTTTCCGCAAGATTCAACTGCGATTTCAACGGGAACGGCGAAATCGACGCGTACGACGCCGCGATGATCCTTCGGGACGCCGCGGGGGTGAAGCCGCTTTCGATGCCGACCACGGACGCAAAGCTTTTGGAAAAGCTGAACGCGAACAGCCACTATATCGAGCTGTTCACCGAGTGGATCGCAAGATTTATTCAAATGCTGCCGGCAAGCAATCCCTATCGCAAGGTTCTGTATGAAGCAGCCAAATATATCGGCACGCCGTATTCCGAGATGGACTGCAGCAAGTTCATCCGCACGGCATACCGCGACGCGGGAATCTCCGCATCGGTCTATCCGCAGACCAACAGCAACGGAACGCTGGTCTGGTATCAGAACAACAGACCCGATCGTCTGCACGAAATGCCGATGATCGATGAGCTGGAATTTGACGTCGATGAACTGAAGCCGGGATATGTGCTGATCTATATCAATCCGGAGACGGGAATGGGGAACCATCTTGCGCTGTATGTCGGCAAGATCGACGGGGAACCGGTCATTATGGATTCGGGGAACGACGGCGTTCGCCTGCAGGAACTGTGGTCCGGCGGCACATGGGAACTGACGTATTACGTCGATCCGCTCGGTTAAACGGGCATCATGATAACGGGGTATCTGCGAATGAGAAAACGACTGATTGCGCTGCTGCTTTGCCTATGCGCACTGTGCACGGCGTTTACCGCCGCGGCATCGGAAACGGACGGGCTTGCAGGCGACGCAAACGGGGACGGCGCGGTCACCGCGTCCGACGCCGCGCTTGTGATGCGCTTTGTCGTCGGACTGGACGACGGTGTGATGTTAAGGGAACAGCTGCAGGCGGACATCAACTGCAACGGCGAGCTTGATGCGTCCGACGCGTCGGAGATCCTTCGGTATGTTGCGGGACTGTCGCCGCTGACGATCGTCTCCACGGATGCGACGACGATGGACCTTCTGAACGTCCGATCCACGCTCGGCGAGGACAGAACGGAGTGGGCGGCAAGACGCATGCACGCCATGCCGTGGAGCAAACGAAAGAGCGTGATCTATACCGCGGCAAGGTATCTCGGGACGCCGTACGGGACCGGCGACGGGCAGCTGGACTGCAGTGCGTATCTTCGCACGGCGTTTCAGAACGCGGGCATTCCGGAATCGGTCTATCCGCACACGAACAGCAACGGCACGCTGGTATGGTTTCGCAGTTACCACCCGGAGAGACTCCATAAAACCGATCCCGACTCGTGGCGCGACTGGAAGCCCGGCTGCGTACTGATCTACATCAATCCCGCAAACAAACGCGGCAGCCACGTTGCGCTGTATGTCTGCGAGGTCGACGGCAAACCGATTGTCATGGAATCGCGGCGCGAGGAATGCGACGGCGTTCGCATCGGGGTCCTGATGGACGATGAGGACAAATGCGTGCTGACGTATTACGCCGATCCGTTCCAATAAAGAAGCACATAAAAAGCAGGTCGCGGACCTGCTTTTTTGCTGCTTGATTTTCAGTGCCGGTTGATGAAATCCGCCGTGATATGATCGAGTACGCCGCCGTAGGGGAGCGCGCCGCGGATGGCGCGCGTTGTGAAGCGGTTCAGATCGGACAGGATCAGCGTGGAGAAGCCGTTCAGCACGACGCGGTACGGATGCGTCGTGTTGCCGACGCTCTCTCTGCCGCCCATCGTGAACCCGAGATGCGGGATCTCGTCGATGAACGCGTCGCATGCCTCCTCCGACACGAACGCCATCGTAAGCCGCACACGCCGGACCAGACTCAGATCGCCGTCGCGATGCTGGACGGATTTGATATACGCCGCGTTTTCAACCGACTGGAGCTTCGCATCGTCCGGAAACAACAGACAGTAATAGGTCGCATAGTGCGGTTCCGCCACATGCCCGCAGGAAACGCGGAGCTTCGATTCGGCGCGGCAGATCGCGGAGACCCGGTGGATCAGCTTTTCGTCGGCGGTGTAGAAATAATACTGGATCAGGTTTTTCATGCCGATCCCGCCGACAAAGATCGCCGCGTCTTCAAGCTCGACCGCAAGCGTATGCTGGAGCGCCGAGGCGCGGCGTTCCTCCGCGCGGGAGAAGGCTTCCGCTTCGGCTTCATGCGGCGCGACGCTGACGAATACGAGCTGGGAGTATGCCAAAGTGGGAAGCAGTTCCCAGTATTGCATGTCAACCTGAAAAACCGCTTCCCGCTCGTTCCATTCCCATTCGTATTTCAGCCAATCAGTCATGGATCAGCACAGCCTTGATGCGGCGCACGCCGCTGGAGGAGGCTTCCTCCTTCTTGATCTCGAACCGTCCGAGGTCGCCGGTGTTCTTGGCGTGCGGACCGCCGCAGATCTCTTTGCTGAACTTGCCCATCGTGTAGACCTTGACCTTCTCGCCGTACTTGCTCTCGAAAAGGCCGATCGCGCCCTGCGCCTTCGCCTCTTCGACGGTCATCTCCTCGCAGGTGATCGGGACCTTCGCCTGGATCGCTTCGTTCACAAGGCGTTCGACCTCCTTGAGCTCCTCGGGCGTGACCTTTCTGCCGAAGCTGAAGTCGAAGCGCAGACGCTCCGCGGTGATGTTGCTGCCCTTCTGGGAGACCGTATCGTCGTTTAAGACCTTGCGGAGCGCAGCCTGCAGCAGATGCGTTGCCGAATGCAGCGCCGCCGTCGCTTCGCTGTTGTCCGCTAAGCCCCCCTTAAAGCGCTGTTCCGCGCCTGCCTGGGATTTCTTCTGATGCTCCTCGAACGCGGCTTTGAAGCCGTTTTCGTCGACCGTAACGCCTTTTTCCTTGGCGAGCTCGACCGTAAGCTCGATCGGGAAACCGTAGGTGTCGTAGAGATGGAAGGCGGATACGCCGTCGATCGCCTGTCCGTTTAAGTTCGCGATCAGCTTGTTGAACTCTTTGAGACCCTTCTTGAGCGTGTCGGCAAAGCGGTTTTCCTCCTTGCGAAGCTCTGTAAGGATCTTTTCGCGGTTGTCAATGAGCTCGCTGTAGACCTCGCCGTACTGGTCGATGATCTTCTCCGCGATCGAAATGAGCGCGTAGCGCGGCATGTTGAGCTGTGACGCGAAGCGGATGCTGCGGCGGATGAGACGGCGGAGGATATAGCCCTGATCGACGTTCGACGGGGTCACGCCGCGCTGGTCGCCGAGGATGAACACGATGCAGCGGGTATGGTCCGCAATGATGCGGAACGCGCGCGTCGTTTCCGGATCGTCGTGATAGCCCTTATGGGAGAGCTCCGCAATAAGCGCGATGATGCCGGAGAACGCGTCGGTGTCGAATACGCTTTCAACGCCCTGCAGCGTGGCGACCGTGCGGTCAAGTCCCATACCGGTATCGACGTTCTTCTGCTCAAGCGGCTCAAAGACGCCGTCCGCGACCTTATTGTACTCCATGAAGACGTTGTTCCAGATCTCAAGGTACTTGCCGCAGTCGCAGCCCGCCTTGCAAGCAGGACCGCATGCCGGTCTTCCGGTGTCGTAGAAGATCTCGGTGTCCGGACCGCACGGACCGGTCTGTCCCGCAGGACCCCACCAGTTGTTCTTCTTCGGAAGATAGACGATGTGGCTGGGTTCCACGCCCATTTCGACCCAGCGGTCGTGCGCGACGGTGTCGCGCGGCGCGTCCTTGTCGCCTTCAAAGCAGGTGAAATACAGCTTGTCCTTCGGGATGCCGAGCCACTTTTCGTCGGTCAGAAACTCCCACGAAAACGCGATGCTCTCCTTCTTGAAGTAGTCGCCCAAGGACCAGTTTCCGAGCATCTCAAAAAACGTGCAGTGCGAAGCGTCGCCGACCTCGTCGATGTCGCCGGTGCGGACGCATTTCTGCACGTCGCAGAGCCTTTTGCCCTCCGGGTGCTTTTCACCCATCAGATACGGTACGAGCGGATGCATGCCCGCCGTGGTAAAGAGCACGGTCGGGTCGTTTTCGGGGATCAGGGAGGCGGAGGAGATCACCGCGTGTCCCTTGGACCGGAAGAAGTCCAGATAAAGCTTTCGCAATTCCTTTGCGGTTAATGAACGCATATTGATAATTCCTTTCGTAAAATACGATCAAACTTTATTGTATGAAAAAAAGCGCGTTTTGTCAATGAAAAACCGCTCCGATCGGGCGGAGCGGCGATAGATTTTTTCCTTATTCGGCTTCCGTATACAGGATATCGTGGCTCAGCGGCGTATAGAAGCGTTCGCGCACACGGTCCGGATCGCGCGTTTCGCCCATGATCCACATGAGCTTCGCGACCGCCGCCTCGGTCGTCATGTCGTACGCTTCGATGATGTTCTGCTGCTTTAAGGCATGTCCGACCTGATAGACGGTGAGATTGGAGCCCTCGTTTTGCACCTGCGTGGTGATGACGATCAGCTTGCCCTCCTTCACACCGCGGTCGATCGCCGCGCGGAAGCAGCCGTTCGTGCCCTCGGGAAGTCCGCCGACGCCGAAGCTTTCGATGATGACGGCGTCGTAGCGGTCGAGCGCATAGTTCAGCATGCCCGCATCGGAGCCGGGGATCAGCTTGACGAGCCCCACGCTGTCGTTCAGCGTGTGCGAGAATTTCGCGCGCTCACGGTAGCCGAGGTCGATGTAATGCAGCACGCGTCCGTCCTGCAGCACGGCAAGCTCGGGATAATTGATGCTTGCAAACGCCGAAAAGCTCTTAGAGCGCACCTTCTTTGCGCGCGTGCCGAGGATGACGCTGCCGTTGAACACGATCGAAACGCCGCAGGCGCGGTCATCGCAGGCGTAGGTGAACGCGTCCAGAAGGTTCTGCTTCGAGTCGGTCACGTCCATGCTGATGGGCTTTTGCGCGCCGGTCAGCACGATCGGCTTTTTCGAGCGCCGCGCAAGGTAGGAGAGCGCGGCGGCGGTGTACGCCATCGTGTCCGTGCCGTGACTGACCACAAAGCCGTCGTACGAATCGTAGTACGCTTCGATACAGCCTGCGATCGTCAGCCAGTTTTCCGGCGTCATGTTCGTGCTGTCGACGCTCATGAGCTGCATGCACTCCACGTCACAGATCTCGCTGACGCGGGGGATGTAGTTCAGGAGCTGATTCGAGCCGAGCTTGGGCGCAAGCCCGTCATCCGTCATTTCCGAGGCGATCGTACCGCCCGTTCCGATCAATAATATCTTTTTCATGGTTTCAGTATAGTCCATTTATCGGCAAATTGCAATCCCCGAACATAAGAGTTATGATTGACTTCGTCCCTGCGGGTTGGACTGCAATCACCCCCCTGTGTGTAGCAGTGTTGCATTTGTTGCAATTGTTGCAAATGTAATCAGCATGCTGCAAATCTGTCCTTTACCGTGATCATTCATTCGTTTACCGCTGTCATTCATTGATTTACCGTAACCATTCACCCGTTTACCGCTGTCATTCATTGATTTACCGTAACCTTTCACCCGTTTACCGTTATCATTTATCTGTTTACCGTAACCATTCACCCGTTTACCGTTATCATTCATTGATTTACCGTAACCATTCACCCGTTTACCGTTATCATTTATCTGTTTACCGTAACCATTCGTCTATTTACTGTAACCATTCATCTCTGCAACAAATGCAACAAATGCAACAGCGTTACACACACCCCCCTTTATGTAGTCTTTAGAGTTATGAGTTTGCCGGAGGCGAACGTTATGATATGATTGCCTTGCTTTGCTCACTTGCCGCAGGCAATCATAACTCCTTATGTCACGCTTGTCACACTTGTCATATGCTGATCTTGCCCTCCCTGTGGATGGTACGCGCGATCTGCCGCAGCAGCGAAGCGAAGCGGCGTGTAAAAAGGGAGGGGGCGAGGAACGAGCCGGGAGGGTCGTTTAAACAAAAACGGGACCGCGCTCATTTTCTTGCCTCCCCGGTGAAAGGGGAGGTGCCGAATGAAATGAGGCGGCGGGGTTGTCGCAAACAAAAACGGGACCGCGTACTGCGATCCCGTGTTTTGTTGGAGTTCAAAGTTGTTCTTACAGACCGTAGCGCTTCTTGAAGCGATCTACTCGTCCGCCGCTGTCGACCAGCTTCTGACGGCCCGTGAAGAACGGGTGGCACTTGCTGCAGATTTCGACCTTCAGCTCGCCCTTGGTGGAGCCGGTAAGGAAGGTCTCGCCGCAGGCACAGCGCACGACCGCTTCGCCGTAAGACGGATGAATATTTTTCTTCATGTATTATCACTCCTTCGTCGTGTAATGCATTACCAACGGCTATTATACCATGCCGTCGGAAAAAAGCAAGAAAAATTTTGAGATTTTCCGAACTTTTTTCATATATAAAATGGCGTTTCCGCCGTAAAAACGGGCTTCCGACTCTTGCATTTCACAGGGGATTCTGCTAAACTGAATCTGTATCGGAATACATGCCGCAGGCACGTTTATATTCAGTTTGGCTTTGTTCAGGAGGACCCCTATGAAAAAAGGCTTTTCTCTTTTACTTGCAATCATCATGTTGCTTCTTTTGCTGCCCGCATCCGTTCGGAATGCGGCGGCGGACGATCGCTTCCTGGAAATCAACGAAACGAATTTTCCGGATGAGTATTTTCGGGCGTGGGTCATTGATGAGCTCTCTGTAAGCGGCGATGACGAGAGCGGATACTATATGACCGAAGCGCAGGTCGAAAACGTCACGGCGATCGACTGCTCCGAGTGCTGGATCGGATCGCTTGCGGGCATCGAACATTTCACGTCTCTGACGGTACTGCGCTGCACGGGCAACCGGCTTTCGGAACTGGATATCAGTAAGAATACCGCGCTCAAGGAGCTCCGCTGCAACAGCAACCGTCTGACGTCGATCAAGATCGTCAACAACGCCGCGCTGCTGAAGCTGGACTGCAGCGACAATCATCTCACGTCGCTGGATCTCAGCAGCTGCACAAAGCTTTCGGAGCTTTGCTGCGACAACAACCACATGCCCATCCTGAACGTGAGCAAGCTGAAGGATCTGACACAGTTTTCCGCTGACGGACAGACAATCGAAGGACAGGAGGGGCAGCTTGATAACGGCGCTTACTTCTACGAGCTGACGTCGATCATGGCGAAAAAATGCCTGTCAAACGTCACGGTGCCGGACAGCACGATCACATTCCAGAAAGGTTCCGGAAAGGTGATCTTCACTTCGGAGGTCGATTCGTTCGTATACCGGTATGACGCCGGGACCGATCCGGACGACGGCGATATCGTTCTGCCGGAGCTGCCGGTTTCGATCAACCCGATCAAAGCGTCGCAGAAGCGGATGGAGGTTCGCGTATATCTTACGTTTGAGCATCCGCAGGAGCCGCAGGCGTTTGACGGCACGATCGAATGGAACGCGGAGGACGTGCAGTTCAAGGGCAAGACGCCGTACGTCATCGCAAACGGTTCGGCACAGACGCCGGGCTTTACCGTGAAAGCGGCGGACGGCAGTACGATCGACGAGACGAACTATACCTATGAATACCGCGAGAATACAGACGCGGGTACCGGCTATGTGCTGCTGACGTTCTGCGGCGCGTATACCGGCACGGCGCGCGCATGGTTCAAGATCTATCTGCCCCCGACGGACGTCACAACGGTCGAGAACGTTTCAAACGGCGTCAGGATCCGCTGGAATCCGGTCGAAGGCGCCGCGGGGTATGTGATCTATCGCCGCGCGTGGAGCTCGACGACAAACGGATGGACAGACTTTGTGCGGTGGTACAATGTCACCGGGCTTGAATGGATCGACGGCTCGGATACAAACCATAAGGTCTACGCGGGCACGCGCTACCAGTACGGCGTCAAAGCGTACTTTGCAAGAAGAACGGACCCGGTCACCGGCGCTGTCATCGGCGGTAACGTCGGCGACAACTACAACCTCGGCGAGGTCGGACCGCTGAAAACGACCGTCCGCATCACGACGCGCGTGCTGAACAGCCTTACGCCGGGGAAGAACAAGCTGATCGTAAAATGGACGCCCAGCTCCGTGTTCAGCGGATATCAGTGCCAGGTCACGACCGACAGCGCGTTTGCAAAGAATGTCAAGACCATTCGGATCAACGATCCGAAGACCGCGCAAATCACGGCGACCGATTTGAAGGACAAGACGGTATACTACGTCCGTCTACGTTCCTATCATGTCTTTGAGGGCATGACGTATTTCGGCGAATGGTCGAATGTGCTGAACTGCAAGGTGCAGGATCCCGCGACCTTCCGCAGTTATGTTATGAACCGGTCGACTCTCAAATTCCATCATCCCGGCTGCAAGGATGTTGCGAAGATCGCGGCGGAGAACCGGATCGACTTTTACGGTTCGCGCGACGATGTGATCGAACAGGGCTATTCTCCCTGCGGTCACTGCCATCCGTAAAGGACGCCTCAAAAGGGCTCTTCGGAAACAGGTTTGCATTTCCGAAGAGCCCTTCTTTTTTGTATTTTGGGTTTACTGTCCGTAGCGATTCTGCTGCGCGTGGGAGGAGGTGAAGCCCTCTTTCTCGAAAATGCGGACCCAGTCCTTGAGCCGGATGAGAAAGTCCTCGTTGTTCGAGGTCTTATCCATCATGCCGACAAGGTTTTCCGTCACGTCGCCCGTTCCGCCGTTGGCAAGCATGCGGCGAAGCATGCGCACGCCGTCGAGCTCCGCTTTGGTCAGCAGCAGGTCGTCTCTGCGCGTACCGGATTTATAGACGTCGATCGCGGGGAAGATGCGCTTTTCGGAGAGCCTGCGGTCCAGATGGATCTCCATATTGCCGGTGCCCTTGAACTCCTCATAGACGATGTCGTCCATGCGGCTTCCGGTCTCGACCAAAGCCGTTGCGATCACGGTCAGGCTTCCGCC
The DNA here is from genome assembly GCA_016286445.1 of Bacillota bacterium. Taxonomy (GTDB): domain Bacteria; phylum Bacillota; class Clostridia; order Christensenellales; family CAG-138; genus UBA3792. The sequence continues at coordinate 42,211 of JAEESS010000005.1, read as the reverse complement.
GTTTTCGATGTTTCGCGCCGCGCCGAAGAAGCGCTTCGGCTTGTGCAGCGCGCCCGGGTCCATGCCGCCGGAAAGCGTACGCCCGGTCGGGGGGATCACGAGATTGTAGGCGCGGGTGAGACGGGTCAGTGAGTCCAGAAGGATCACGACGTCCCTGCCGTCCTCAACCAGACGCATGGCGCGCTCCTGCACCATCTCCGCAATGCGCGTATGATGCTCGGGAAGCTCGTCAAACGTGGATGCGACGACCTCGCCCTTGATGCTGCGGCGCATATCGGTGACCTCCTCGGGACGCTCGTCGATCAGCAGAACGATGAGGTGCGTGTCCGGATAGTTTTCGGTGATGCCGTTTGCGATCTGCTTCAGAAGCGTCGTTTTGCCCGCTTTCGGCTGTGAAACGATCATCGCGCGCTGTCCCTTGCCGATCGGTGCGATCAGGTCGATGAGACGCACCGACAGATTGTTGACCCGTCCCGGCGTTTCAAGCGTATAGCGCTCGTTCGGGAAGATCGGGGTGAGGTCCTCGTAATTGACGCGGTTCATTGCGTTCTCGTCCGGGTCCTTGCCGTTGACACGGTCCACATACAGCAGCGCTTCGTATTTGTCGCCTTCGCGGCGCGCGCGGGTGCGGCCTTCAACAAAATCGCCGTTCTTCAGGTTGCAGCGCCGGATCTGCGCGTTCGCAACGTAGACGTCGTTCGGACCGGCGTCGTAGTTTGAGACGCGCAAAAACCCGTATCCCTCCATGATCTCCAGAACACCGGCAGCCGTTCCGGTTTCCTGCGGCTTTTCGGGCTCGGCAGGCTTTTCGGGCTTTTGCTCGTTTTCCTGCGCGCGGTGCTGAACGCGGTTGTTGTCTCTGCGGAAGGTGCGACCCTGGTTCTGTCGGTTGTACTGCGCACGGTTTCCGTTCCGCGGATACCGTTCGTTCTGCTCACCGGCATGTTCCTGCGGCTTTTCGGGCTCGGCAGGCGTTTCGGGCGCAGCGGGGGCTTCCTGCTTCGGCGCGTCCGGCTGTTCGGCGGGCTTTTCCTGCGCGGGAGCAGGCTCGGCGGGTTTAGCTTTTGCAGGTCTGCCGCGTTTCTTCGGGGCGGGAGCCGGCGCCTGCAGCAGTTCGATGAGCTGCGCTTTTTTGTATTTGCGGAAAGAGGGAATGCCGTGCTGCTTCGCAAGCGCATACAGCTCGGCGATCGTCAAAGCGTTGAGTTCGGTTGTATTCACAAATAGCCTCCGATAGCGTTTGTTTTTTGTCTGTACGGAAATATAGATATGATATAACGGATTTGCTGATACCATTTTAGGGGTGAGGAAATAACTTGTCAAGCATTTTGACGAAAAAAGCGGCGTTTCGCTTACATTCGCGTTTTTGAATCCGTACACGGTGCATACAATGCAGCAAAGGCAGGAGGTCAAACGATGGAAAAACGCGAAAAGGAACTGACACAGCCCTCGGCGCACAGCCTTTTGATCGAGGGACGCAGGCGCATGCGCATCACGGGCGTACTGGATGTTGAGAGCTTTCAGGAGGACGAGATGACGGTCATAACGCAGGCGGGGACGCTGACCGTGTGGGGCGACGGGTTGAAGCTCGGCAAGCTGAATCCGGAGGACGGACAGGTGCTTTTGGAGGGCAATATCGCATCGATCGAGTACGAGCAGCCCGAGCCGGAACGGCGCTCGCTTTTCTTCCGCCGCAAATGAGAGACGTCACGGGTCAGCCGTTTGAAGCGCTGCTTTTGCTGCACGGCGGCGCGGTTGCGGGACTCTGTTATCTGCTGCTGCGCATCGTGCGGACGCTGTCGAAAAGACGATGGGTGACGCACTTCTGCGACACGGTATTTGTGCTGATCGGCGCGGCTCTGTTCTCCGGGTATCTGTTTCTTGCGAACTGCGGGAATGTGCGCGGCTTCCTCTGCGCGTCGTATCTTTTGGGATTCGGTGCGGCATATGCGCTGTTTTCTCCGATTTTTACGAGAATGACACAAAAAATCCGCAAAAAATAGGTTCCGTTTTGGCGTATCATCTGTTATACTGGTACACATGGAAGAATCGTCAAAACGGATCGTTCGTACGGTCCATTTCAAATTGATCCATTTTGTCCTCGTGCTGATCGCGTGCGTGGTTGTTTTGGGCGTGGTGCTGATCCCGCAGCGGCTCCGGATCCGGTCGGCAAAGGACGAATACGAAGAACGGCAGGAGGTCCTCAATCAAACCAAGCGCACCTACGCGCAGGAGCGTGAGAACCTGCAGTTCATGCGGACCGACGCATATAAGATCCAGCAGGGCATGATCAAATACGGCTGGCATTACCGCGAGGACAAGCTGATTCAGGACGAAAGCACGGTGACGGTGGCGGAATGAAACCGGAAACAGCAGTCATCGATATCGGCAGCAATTCCGTTCGGCTGATGCTTGCGGGCATTGAGAACGGACGTGTTCGACGCATCTCAAAAACGCTCTGCACGACGCGGCTTGCAAAGGGGATCGACGCAACGGGCTGCCTTGCGCCGGACCGCATGGCGGAAACGATCGAAGCGATCGGCAGATTTGACCGGACGGCGAAGGAATACGGCGTTCCGGTGATCGCCTATGCCACCAGCGCGGTGCGCGACGCGAACAACGGGGACGCATTCGTTCGGGACGTGCTCGAACAAACCGGCGTGCGCGTGCGCGTGCTGTCCGGCGAGGAGGAAGGCGCGTTCGCGTTTTCCGCCGTCACAGGCGGGGAGGGGACCGTGTTTGACATCGGCGGCGGCAGCTTTCAGGTCGTAACAAGCACGCGTTCGCTGAGCTTTCCGTGCGGCTGCGTCCGCGCAAAGGAACAGTGCGACGCGAGCGATCCGGATACGCTTGCAAAGACGCTGTATGCGTGGATCGATGAACGTGCCTGTATACCGGAATCGGTCCCGGCGCCAGTGTACGGCGTTGGAGGGACGATCACGACGATCGGCGCGCTGATTGCAAAGCAGGACCGGTTTGATCCGGAAGCGCTTCGGAGGATTACCCTTCCGGAGCTGGACCGTCTGCTGTCGGTTCTTAGCGGGATACCGGAGCCGGTGCGCATGAAGATACCGCTTCTTTCGCGGCGCGGCGACGTCATTCTGCAGGGCGCGACGATTCTCAGATACATGATGGAGCGCACAAAGACCGATTGCGTGATCCCGTCCGATCGCGACGGCATGGAAGGGATCGCGGAAGCATATTTGAAGGACCGCATCGGAGGTTGATCGAATGAAAAACAATGAGAAATTCTGGGAAATTACGGAGATCGTGCTCGGCTCGATCGGTGCGGCGCTGCTTGTGCTGATCCTGGTGCTGAGGCTTATGGGAAAGAATGTCACGACGCTGACCTATCCGATCGTCGCGATCGTGATCCTGTTCCTCGTATGCGATGAATTTGCGCGTTCGATCCGTCGACGCCGCGAAAGGGAAGCGGCGGCAAAGGAAGCGGCGGAGCATCCGCAGGAGCCGGAAACGACGCTGCCGAAGGAAGCGTTCGATTTTGAGGACAAGCCGGAAGAGCCGAAGCAGTGAGCGCGGAGAAGTTTTTCAACTGCATACCGCTTTTGCGCTGTCCTGTCTGCGGGGCGGCGCTTTCTCGATCCGGCGCATCGCTTGTCTGCGCAAGCGGACACACCTTCGATCCCTCCAGAAAGGGATATGTGCATTTCGTGCCGAACGCCGCGCCGTCGCGCTATGACCGCGCGCTGTTTGAAGCACGCCGCAGGATCATGGAGGCGGGCTTTTACGACGCCGTGATCGATGCGATCCGAACAGCCATGCCGGAAAGCCCGGGGACCGTTCTGGACGCGGGCTGCGGGGACGGGACGTTCACAAAGCGGCTGCAGGGAAAAACGACGGTCGGGATCGATCTTTCAAAGGATGCGATCCAGCTTGCCGCGCACGGCGGCGGACCGGTGCTGTGGATGGTGGGCGATCTGACCGGACTGCCCGTTCAAAGCGCGTCGGTCGACGTCCTTCTGAACCTCTTTTCACCGGCGCACTACGCGGAGTTTACGCGCGTGCTCAAGCCGGACGGCGTGCTGCTGAAGCTGGTTCCGCAGGAAGGATACCTTCATGAGATCCGCGATCTGCTTGGCGAACGGCTGCATCGGCGCGTCTACTCAAACGAGGCGGTCGTTTCGCATCTGTCCGATCGATTCCGCTTGACGGACCGTAAGAGAATCCGTGAGACGCATCCGCTGACGGAAGCGCAGGCGGCGGATTTTCTGAAAATGACGCCGCTCACGTTTGATATCGAGCCCGAAACGCTTGACGCTTCTGCGCTCAAAGCGATCACGATCGACGTTGAGCTTTTGATTGCAAAGCCGAATTGAAAAAAGACCGGGGAACCGGTCTTTTCAATTGCTCGCTTTTCGGATGTTGGCGGCGTGCTCCTCGTCCGGAAGCCCCAGCACATGCGATCGGCTGCCCTGCAAATAGACGCAGACGTGCGCGTCGCCGTCCCACTGCATCGAAGCGGCGATCCATTGTCCGTCAAGCTCCAGAAGCACCGCGCATTTATAGAAGCTGTTGGCGCTGCCGAGCCAGCCGGTCAGCGTTGAACCGGCGGCGATTCGTTCCGCCGTTGTGCGCGTCGGGAGCGTCATCTCGGCATGGTTTTCGCCTGAGACAAAGAGAAACGTCACATCCTCGCCGGTCGCGGCGTTTCGGATGCGGTACGGTTCATTGGGAACGAGTTTCGCTTTGACCGTTTCCCAAGGCACTGCGTCGCCTTTTTCTTTGATCGTGCCCTGCGTGGTAAAGGACAGGGGGATCGCCGCGCGAAAATCGATGCGCTTTGCGCCGCGCTGAAAGAGCGACTGCATTGTTTCCGAGCCGACGGTGCCGTCGCTCATCAGACCGCCGGAGACCTGATAGGCGACGACGGCAGACCGGGTAACGGTCTGATAGCTGCCGGTCGGCTTATAGGTATAGTAACCGAGGTCGAAGAGCCGCGTCTGTACGCGTACGACTTCTTCGCCCTTGTCGCCCTGCTGCATCGGTTGTTCCGAGTCGTCCGCTCTGACGCCGAATAGGGGCAGCAAAAGCAGGACGAGGAGGAGCGGTAGGATTCGTTTCATATCAATCATTATAGCACGGAATGCCGCGCTTGAAAAGTACGGATTTCGGTGGTACAATACGCATGGAGGTGATTCGATGCGCTGCAGCTGTCAACGGTGCGGAACGTATATGGTGCAGGATGAAAAGGGCGTACAGAGCCGCTGCATCTGCCCGGAGTGCTTTTTCGTCTGCTCCGCGTGCGTCGGCACGTCCGGCGGGGAACCGCTTGATCTTGATTCTCTGCGCATGCTCGCGCTTTTGCGTGAAGCGCAGGGCGACGGACAAACCGACGAAGAAGAGTATTGAACCCAAGCTGCCGAAACCGGGCAGCTTTTTTATACGTCCGCGGAGAACAGTACGGCAGGACGGGAAAGCTTCAGCGTGGAGAATCCCGCAGAGGTGATTTCCGCAAAGCTGTCCGCGAGAAGCACCGTGCCGTTGACGCTCGTTTCTTCGGGACAGTAGAGGAACAGAAACGCATGCAGCGTCAGCGCGTGATCGCCCTTCGGAAGGATCCGCATTTCGCCGCGCGCGCCCTTCAGCATCAGATTGAGATCACGCCCGCTGCCGCGGCAGAGGATGTCCTCTTCACCGGAAAAGAACAGCACGTCTCCGTGGGGAAGGTAGCTCCAATGCCCGTTCCGCTTCAGATAGAAGCCCTCGGAAAGCGGCGTGAGATACCGCGTCACGCCGTCGAGCCGCGTAAAGCGCGATTCCGGGATATCGATCGTTGCCGAGCTGATGCGGATCTGAAACCGGCGCTCGGCATATGAGCCGTCGAAGGGATAGAGAAACAGCTCCGTGGTTCTGCCGCCGCTCCAATCCGTTACGCGGCGGGTCTCGGGATCAAGGACTCGAATTTTCATACGCACCTCTCCTTAGTATAGAATAGAAAACGGGACTGCCGAAAAAAGGCAGTCCCTGGACATACTTATTCCCCGTTATCGTCGTCGGACGGCGGATCATCCGGCGGATTGTCCGGCGGATCCGCAGGCGGATCGGTAGGCGGGTCGGTCGGCTTCGGCGTATCCTCCGGCGGATCGGTCGGCTTCGGCGTATCTTCCGGCGGATCGGTGGGCTTCGGCGTGTTTTCCGGCGGATCGGTGGGCTTCGGCGTATTTTCCGGCGGATCGGTGGGCTTTGGCGTCTTTGTGCCGGGATCGGTGGGCTTCGGCGTCTTTGTACCGGAATCGGTGGGTTTCGGCGTCTTTTCACCCGAATCGCTCGGCTGCGGCGTCTTGTCGTCGTCGGATCCGGCGGAGGGACCGACGATGTATTCGCCTGCATACGCCTTATAGGTGGATGTTGCAAGGTCCTCGGTCTTAACGAGTACGCCGTTCAGATAGTATTCCTTCTTGCTTTCCCAAACGGAGCCGTCGCGCTTTTTGGCGACTTCTTCCTTATATCCGACCGGCTTGGTCTCGTCGATCTGATACAGAACCTCGCCGGTGGGCTTGAGCGTCTTGGTCTTCTTCGGCGTCGGGATGCGGATCTCATCGTATTCACCGTTGGAATCCTCAACGAGCGGAATGCCCCAGATCTCGATGGTCAGCGTCTTGCCGTCCGCATTGCCGATGATGATGATATCGGATTTGCTGGAGTTTTTGAACTTGAAGTCGATGATATTGCCGATGGAGTTGATCGTGGCGTCGCGGCCTTTGTCGACATAGTCGACCGGCATGGAGTGATTCTGCCGGAACACGATCTCCATATCGGACATGACCGCCGCATTGTAGAGCGTGGTCGAGATCTGGCAAACGCCGCCGCCGTATTCCTTGACGTGCTTGCCCGCCTGGAACGCAGTCGCGATCTTCCAGTGTCCGTCTTTCTTGCGGACGCCGAGGCACTCGTTCATGGAGAACACGTCGCCCGGATGCACGATCGTTCCGGTCAGAAGATCCATGGTGCCGTGCCGGATGTTTTCCTTGCGGTTCTTGTTGCTCTTGCTGTACTTGGTCGTATAGGTGCTGCGCAGGACGTATTTCTCCTGAATATCCTTGAGCGTGACTTCCGCAGGGATCTCTTCGGCGGGCGCTTCCAGCGTTTCGCCGCCTTCTGCGTCGAGCAGCGCGGAGAAGAGCGCCTCGCGGTTTACCTTGCGGCCGGGAACGTCGGGCGTATAATCGATCTTGTTTTCCTCTTTGTTATAGGAAACGCAGGCGTTGACCGGTGCCGTTTCATGTGCGTCGGCAAATGCGTTGACGGCGTCGTTCAGCGCGGATTCGTTGAAAGACAGATGCACCGGGAAATCCATTCCGTTCTTCTTGATCCGCTCGACCTCGGCGGAAACGGCGTCAAAGCCGATATCCTCGCGTACGATCGAAAACGCTTCGGTGATGACTGCATCCAGATCGTCGTCCGTTTTGACGGTCTCGGCGGAGAAGACTTCGGATGCGTCGCCGAAGGTGACGTTGATGGAAAGATCGTTTTTCTTTGCGCTCAGAGCCGACGAAACGGCGTTCTTCGCTTCTTCCTTGGTCATGCCGGAGACGTCGACGCCGTTGATCGAAACGCCGTCCAGCATCGTAACGCGCATGAGGATCGCGTTCAGCTCGTCCCGGTGCAGATCGGGCTCGGGGGTTACGATGGAAATCTCATCGGCTTCGCCGACGCCGCCGGGCACGTCGCCCTGCCGGTCGCCGGTTCCCTGTCCGTCCGTCGTTGTGCCGCCGCATGCAAGAATGAGCATGAGCAGCATCGACAGCAGAATCATCCAAATGAATTGCTTTTTCTTCATACAGTTCATATCCTTCTTCATTGATGCTTTCATTTTACACACTTTTTTTGAAAATACCATCCTTTTTGAAAACCATTTACTAATAAGTTACATTTTGGGCACATCTTTTATACATAAAACCGCGGGAATGCCCGTTGAGGATCGCAATCCTTCCGTGCCCTCATAAAATAAGACGTGTGAACGGGGGAAAAGGTTGCGTTCCGAAAGCGGTTCTTTTCAGATTGAGAAAGATGTGGTATAATAAAACAAACTATGGACCGAGGTGCGGAACATGAACGGCAAGCCTTTGAAATCACTTTCTCCGATGGAATACGCGATGAAATATCTCGCGCTCAAGGATCGTTCCGTGGCGGATATGCAGGCGTATCTCGACGGCAAGGAGTTCGGCGAAGCGGACGTTGACGCGACGGTTGCAAGGCTTACGGAGCTCGGGCTTCTGAACGACGCGCGTTACGCGCAGCGGTTCGTCGAAACGCGGACTGCATCAAAGCCGATCAGCAGAAGACACCTGTATGAACAGCTGAAAAGCCACGGGATCGGCGACGCGGAGATCGAAGCGGCGCTCGAATCGGTCGGCGACGAAACGGAAGCCGAAAATGCAAAGGCCGTCGCCGAAAAGTTTCTGCGTCAGTTTCGCGATCTGGAACCGCAGAAGCGACGCGAGCGCGTGTTTTCGCGGCTGATTTCGCGCGGGTTTTCCTATGACGCCGCGCGGAAGGCGTATGAAGCGGCGCTTTCGGAGGAGGAAGCATGGAGCGAATCATAACCGGGGAACAGGCAAGAACAAAGGACCGCGCGGTCATCGCTTCCGGCGTGCCGTCGGTCGAACTGATGCGCATTGCCGCGGAAGGGATCGCGTGCGCCGTCAAAGCCCGGATGCGCGGCGCAGAAACCGTCACCGCGATCTCGGGAACCGGCAACAACGGCGGCGACGGGATCGCCGCGGCATGGCTTCTGCACCGGGACGGGATCAAAGCGCGGATCGTGCTCTCGGGAAGCGAAAGCGCCTGTACGCCGGATGCGGCGCATTATCTTTCAAAAGCGAAAGAGGCGGGCGTCCCGATCGACGCCGATTGGACGCCGGTCGGCAATGAGATCCTGATCGACGCGCTGTTCGGCGTCGGGCTGAATCGACCGGTCGAGGGAACGAAACGCACGCTGATAGAACGCATGAACGAAAGCGGAAAGCCGATCGTTTCCGCGGATCTGCCGTCGGGTCTGCACGCGGACAGCGGCGTGATCCTCGGCTGTGCCGTGAACGCGGCATGCACGGTGACGATGCAGGCAAAAAAAGCGGGTATGCTGCTGGGACAGGGCCGCGCGCTGTGCGGCGAGGTCGTTGTGCAGCCGCTGTATCCGGACGACACGGAACCGGATCTGTTTTTTGAGGATGAGCGCGACGTCGCCGCGCTGCTTCCGAAGCGTCCGTTCGATTCGCACAAGGGCATGAACGGTCATACGCTTTTGTGCGTGGGCTCTGCGGCGTATCCCGGCGCGGCGCTGCTTTCGGCGCGCGCGGCGCTGCGCGGCGGCACGGGTCTGTTGACCGTGTGCACGCCCGATCCGGTGCGTCCGTTCTTTGCGGCGGTTCCGGAGGCGATCACGGTTCCGACGGGAACGGACGACTGGTGCGAAGCGGCGGCGGAAAAGGCAATTGCCTGCATGGCAGGCAAACAGGCGATCGGGATCGGCAGCGGCGCGGGGAAGGGCAACCTCCTTCCGGTGATCGAAGCGGCGCTGGAGACCGGAACAAAGCTCGTGCTCGACGCGGACGCGCTGAATCAGATGGCGGCAGACCGTGCGCTGTTCTGCAGGCTGCATGAAAACGTCGTGCTGACGCCGCATGCGGGCGAGATGGCAAGGCTGCTTCAAACGACGGTATCGGACGTGCTTTCGGATCCGCTCGGCGCGGTAAAGCGCTTCCCATGCACGACGCTGTTGAAAGGCGCGACGACGCTGGTGCACGCAAACGGAAGAACGGCTTTTTTGACGTTCGGCAATCCGGGACTTGCGAAGGGCGGCAGCGGAGACGTGCTGACGGGACTTGTTGCGGCGCTGCTTGCGCAGGGACTCAAACCGTTCGACGCGGCGCGGGCAGGCGCGTATCTTTTGGGAACGGGCGCGGACCGCGCAATGAAGCTTTTGGGCGAGCGCGCGCTGCTTGCAAGCGACGTCATCGATATGGTACAATATTGATATGGAAGAAAAAAAGATTCACGGAAATGTTGCGGGCATCCGCGACACCATACTGAACGAAATGCAGGGGCTTTACGACGAAGCGCAGCCGAGCGGCGTGTTTGCTTCGGCGGAGCTTTTGCGCAGGCTTGCGGATTTCACCGACCGGATCGGGCGCGAGATCTCGGTCTATCTGTCGCGCAGCGGCGCGGTCAAAGACGTTTCGATCGGCGACGCGTCAACGGTCTCCATGCCGGATATGCGCCTTGTGCGCAACGCGGACCGGCTGGCAGGCGTGCGGTGCATCCATACGCATCCGAACGGCTCCGGTTATCTTTCCGACGTCGATCTCGGTACATTGAACTCCATGCGCCTCGACGCGATGGCGGCGGTCGGCGTGCGCGACGGAAAACCGACTTCGGTCTATGTCGCATTCGTCGGCGAGATGGAGGGCGAGGAACGCAAGCCGATCATCTACGGACCGATGCGTGCGGACAGTCTGCCGCAGGACGCGCTGCTGAACGCGCTGATCGAAGCGGACAACCGGCTGAAAGCGCCGGCGTACGCGGTCACGCAGGCGGAGCCGGAGCGCGCGGTGCTGGTCGGCATCGACGGCGACGACGGATACGATACGCTCGAAGAGCTCAAGGCGCTTGCGGATACCGCGGGCGTGAACGTCGTGCACATCGAACGGCAGCGCAAGCGCCCGGTCGACAACGGCACCTATGTCGGCTCCGGAAAAGCGGACGAGCTGCGGCTCATCGGCAGCGCGACCGAAGCGGACGTGTTTATCTTTGACGACGAGCTCACGGCGATCCAGATCCGGAACCTCGAAAGCATTCTCGGCACGCCGGTCATCGACCGGACGATGCTGATCCTCGATATCTTTGCGACACGCGCGACGACGCGTGAGGGCAAGCTGCAGGTCGAGCTTTCTCAGCTCAAGTACCGCCTGCCGCGGCTTTTGGGCGTCGGCGTCGCCATGTCCCGGCAGGGCGCTTCCGGCGTCGGCATGCGCGGTCCCGGCGAGAAAAAGCTGGAGATCGACCGCCGCCGCATCCGCAGGCGCATCTTTGAACTGGAACAGGAGCTCAAGGAGGTCGAAAAACAGCGCAGCGTGCGCCGTTCCGTACGCAAAAAAAGCGAAGTCCCGGTCGTTGCGCTCGTTGGCTACACGAACGCAGGCAAGAGCACGCTTCTGAACGTGCTTTCGGACAGCAGCGTGCTTGCCGAGGACAAGCTCTTTGCAACGCTTGATCCGGTCGTGCGCAGCATTACGCTTCCGAACGGAACGCCTTGTCTGCTGTCCGACACGGTCGGGTTCATCAACAAGCTTCCGCACGATCTCGTGCAGGCGTTCCGTTCCACGCTCGAAGAGGTGCGCGACGCCGACCTGATCCTGCATATCGTCGACGCCGCGTGTCCCTATTACGACGTGCAGATGCGCGTGACCGAACAGGTGCTCGAAAGCCTCGGCGCAGGCAACACGCCGTGCATCGAGGTTTACAACAAGTGCGACCTTCCCGAAGCGATCCCGTCGAAGCGAGGAAAGGCGGTCGCGATCAGCGCAAAGACCGGCGCGGGGATCCCGACGCTTCTCGAACGCATCGAATCGGAGCTGAACCGCACGCAGCGGCGTATCGAGCTCGTCATCCCGTACGACAGGTATGAGGCGATCCGTGTGCTGCATGAGATCGGCACCGTGATTTCCGAATCGCATGAGGCGGACGGCACGCACATCACGGCAATGCTCGAGGAGAGCAAGCTGTATCGCCTGAAAAATGTGCTTGACGGCAGAACGGACGGCTGAAATCGCCGTTTTCGGGATTTATTTACAATCGTCTTACATTTATTTTGCTTCGGAGCGGTCCGCATGCCTTTTCAAACGGCATGAACCGTGGTATACTGTATGCGTAGGAGTTTGATATGAAGCGCATCGTTTCGTTTTTTTTCGCGGCGATATTGCTGCTGGCGGTCCTTCCGCACGCGGCGATCGGCGAAGAAACACAATCGCATACGATAGACGCGGACCGTGTTCTGATCTATAACCCGCTTGCATACGATCCGGAAAACAAAGGTCTGTTTTCCGGCACGATCGCAAAACAGCAGGCGGATGCGGAACCGACCGGCGATCCGCTGTTCACGCCGGGACCGCACAAAACCGGCAGGGACCTTTCGCGCGGACGGAAGGAAGGCGGCACGCAGGACTTTTGGGTCTGCGCCGATCTCGTCACCTACCGCTACGACAAACGGACGTTCCGTATCGCCGCGGAGGGCGAGCATTGCCGCATCTGGACGCCGGAGGAGGACGGGATCCGCTTTACGGACGAGCAGACCGCCGCGATGCTCGAACAGTTCGAGACGGTTGTCTATCCGAGCGATACCGCGTATTTCGGCGGTTTTCGCGATCTTTCCGGCGACGGAAAGCTGGAGATTCTGACCTACGAGATGAACAGCACGTCGGTCTGCGGTTTCTTTGATTCCTACGACCTTTATACGCGTGAAGAGATCGCCGTGATCGATCCGGACGACGCGGGCAGCTATAACTGCCTGCCAATCATCAACGTCAATACGCGCATGGCAAACCGCGACGCCATCGTTTACGGGACGCTTGCGCATGAGTTTCAGCACCTGATCCTGCGAAGCGCGGTTCTGGCGTCCCCGGCAAACGCGGATCTGCTCGGCAGCGAAAGGACGATCGGCGTCTGGCTGAACGAGGGCTTTTCGATGGCGGCGGAGGAGCTGTGCTATCCGGGCTCGGTTGCGGAGCAAGGCTATATGGACGCGCTTGCGCGGTCCGATAAAATCCGCAGCGGCATGAGCTATCGGCATTTTGACGCGACCGCCACGGACGTCGGCGCATACGCGCTGTCGTTCCTGTTTACCGAATATCTGCGAAATCAGTTCGGCGACGGCGTTTTTCAAAAGATCCTCGGCTATTGGCGGGATGCGGAGCTTCCGGAAAGCCTGACGGAGGCGCAGGCGATCCGTACGCAGATGACCGAAGCGCAGATCGGATCGCTGCAGTCGCTTTGCACATACGGCGAAACGATCGATACGCAGCTCGGCTCGGATGAGGAGATTCTGCTTTCCAAGCTGGCGCTTGCGTTCCGGATCGCGATGCAGCTGAAACAGCCGGAAGGCTGGTATGCGATCGGCTCTTCGGAGCCGGACCTGCCCGCATATACCGGTTCGGGACGAAGCATCGAGGGCGGCGGCGCGCTGCTGATCGAATGCGGCGGAAGCTTTACGGTTCCCGCCGACGCAGACAGCGGGCTCGTTTTTGTCGGGCTTACGGACGGCGCCGTTTCGGAGATCTATACCGTACCGGAGCCGGAGGAAGGATTCTATATTATCGCGGCGGCGTATCAGGGCAAATGGTATGCGATCTCCGCTAAGCCCGCGGAGGATCGGATCCTGGAAGCCGTTCCGATCGTTCCGAATGCGGACGGCACGATCGATGCGGCGAACGCGAACGGCGCGATCTTCCGCGCGGTCCGGACGGAGAACGGATTCCGCTTTGAATGCCGCAATGCCGGCGGTACGCAGTATTTAAGCCGCAGTACCGACACCGGACAGGCGATGAGCGTTTCGGAGCGGGACGGCGTATTCCGATGGACACATTTTGCGGACGGTTCCGATCGGCTGCAGGCGGACGGGTTCTACGGACGCGCGATCCTGTACGGCGGGTATCAGCGCGGGTTCGGATACTTTGCGCCGGGCTTCTTTGAAAACGCGTCCTTTGCAAAGCCGCGTCTTTTGCGTGTGATCGTGATGCGCGGCGACGCGAATCTGGACGGAAAGCTGACGGCGGGCGACGCGGCGCTGGTTTTACGGACGGTCGTCGGACTGTCCAGCATGGACGGACCGATGTGCGCCGCAGGCGATGTGGACGGCGATGGAGAGATCACAGCGGCGGACGCCGCAAAGATCCTGCGTCTGGTGATACAATTGGAATTTTGATCGGAGGATCGAATATGCGATCTCAACCTTGGAAAAGAATTACAGCATTCATTTTACTCCTTTGCTTTGCGGTCCCGTTCGCGGGCTGCAATATGGGCGCTTCGGAGGCTTCAAAGGGCATCGTGATCAGCGAGGTCGTTTCAAGCAACCGGGAAAGCTATCGCCATGACCTGTACGGTTCGCCGGACTGGATCGAGCTGCACAACGAATCGGATCATCCGATCGACCTTTCGCTGTGGAGCATCACGGACAACGTCAAGAACACGGAAAAGGCGTTCACGTTGCCCGAGATCGTGCTTCCGGCGGACGGATATCTGCTGCTGCTTGCGACCAAACAGGAAAAGACCGATACGTTTACATGGGACGGCAAAAGCCCCATCTGCCTCGGCTTTTCGCTGAAGTCGGCGGGGGAGGACCTTGTGCTGATCAACGGGAATCTGCAGACGGTCTACGAGCTTGCGGTCCCCGCGCTGAACCGCGACATTTCCTACGCGCGCCGCGAGAACGGCACCTACGGCTACTGCGACGCGCCGACGCCGGGAACGGCGAACACGACGGCGATCACCGATACGCAGCCAGAGCCGAAGGAACCGGAACAGCCCGTGCCGGCAGAGGGCGTTGAGATCAGCGAGGTCTCCGCGCGCAATACGGTCCTGTCCTGCGGCGGCTGCCTGAAGTGCGACTGGATCGAGCTGCACAACACCACCGGAACGAATATTTCGCTGGAGGGCTTTACGCTGTGCGATAAGCCGAGCGACTACGATGACGCAAACCTTTCCGGGATCCTTCCCGCGAACGGATATCTGATCGTCTACTGCTGTGAAAAAGACTGCGAAACAAAGGATCAGCACGTTTGCGTCGATTTCGGAATCAGCAAAAGCGGCGAGACGCTGCTGCTGTTCGATCCGAACGGGTTTGAGATCGACAAGGTCGAGGTGCCGGAAACTCCATATAAGGATGTAACGTATGCGCGCCGCAGCAGCGGCACGTTCGGCTGGTGCGAAACGCCTACGCCGGGCGAAGCGAACATGGCGGAGATCACGGACGAACCGCCGTACCGCCCGGACGAAACGACGGAGCCGCAGAAGAGCGATCCAAACACCGAAACCGTTGATCCGACGGAGAATGCAACGCGTCCCACGGGACTGCGTATCAGCGAAGCGCTTGCGAACAACGCTTACAGCATCACGGACAGCACGGGCGAGCGCACGGACTGGGTTGAGCTCTTCAACACGACCGATCAGCCCATCACGCTTTCCGGCTGGTATCTTTCTGATAACCCGAAAAATCTGATGAAATGGGCGCTGCCGGAGAACATGGCGATCAACAGCAGGTCCTATCTCGTCATTTTCCTGTCCGGCAAGACGGACGTCACGGGCGAGCTGCATGCAAGCTTCTCGCTCGGCACCGGCGAAACGCTGTTCCTCTACAATTCCGAGACGGGCGAGCTCGACTGGGTGACGATCCCCGAGCTTCCCGAAAACGTCTCGGTCGGGCTCAACGACAGCAACGAACAGGTCTATTACCGCTATCCGACGCCGGGCGAACCGAACGGACATGCGGAAAAGACCGCGGAGGCGATCGGTTTTTTTCAACCTGACGGCGTATACATCTCCGAGGTATGCGCCATTCACGATCGGGGAAGCGACGAAAAGGACTGGATCGAGCTGTATAACGGCGGAGACAAGACGGTATCGCTCGAAGGCTGGTATCTGAGCGATTCGCTGAAGGATCTGAAGAAATACCGGATCACGTCGTTGAAGGTCGGCGCAAAAGACTATGCCGTGCTGGAGACGACGGGCTCGTATGCGGATCATGAAAACGGAGACGCAAACTTCGGAGTCAGTCCCGCAGGCGAGACGCTGTATCTGTCCGATGCGGGCGGCGTCGTGCGCGACGCGTTCCAGACCGGCGTACAGCGCAAGGGCATGTCGAGCGGACGCATCGAGGGCGACAACCATGTCCGCCGCGTTTTCTTCACGAATAAGACCAAGGGCGAAAAGAATAGCGAACAGCATTACCCGGGCTATGTGAGTCAGCCGACGTTTTCCGAAACGGCGCTGTATCATACGAACGCGTTTTCTCTGACGCTTTCGTGCATCGATCCGAATGCGGAGATCCGCTATACGACGGACGGCAGCGAGCCCTCGCAGGGAAGCAAGCTGTACACGGGACCGATCGACGTCAGTAAGAATGCCGTGATCCGTGCAGTCGCCTATCGGGACGGTCTGCTGCGCAGCGAGATCGTGACGTTCCATTACCTCTTTGAAGAACCGCATACACTTCCGGTGGTCTGCATCGCCATGTCGCCGGAGGATTTCAACGCGGTCTATAAGGTCAAGGAGCATAAGGACATCAAGGAGCGCAAGGGCTATGTGAACTACTACGAAGCCGACGGGCTGATGGGTACGGCGTTCCCGTGCGACATCAAGGCAAAGGGCAGAGGCACGCTGAAGTACATCTCGCAGAAATCCATGACGCTGACGCTTCGTGCAGAGTACGGCATGCGGTATGTGGATTATCCGTTCTTTCCGGACTACGCGTTTACGAAGTTTTCCTCCTTTGCGGTCAGACAGGCGGGGCAGGACTATGCCAATGCAAGGCTGACGGACGCGTTCGTTTCCCGCGCATGCGTCGGACTGAACGTCGATTGCGCAAACTCCCGCTTCTGCGTGATCTATGTCAACGGGCAATATTACGGGATCTACGATTTCAACGAGGATCTCAATTCCCGTTATCTGGAAACGCACTTCGGCGTCGATCCGGATACGGTCAATACCATCATGCGCAACGGCTCGACCGCAATGAAGGGTACGAATAAGGAATTTAAGAGCGTGTTCAACGCCGCAAAGAACGCAAATCTTTCCTCCGACGACGCATATCAGAAGTTCCTCGAAAAGGTCGATGCAGACGCGTTTATCGATTATGTCATCTGCAGACAGCTGTTCATCGACACCGACTGCTTCAACCAGAAATACTGGCGCACAAACGATTACCGCATCAAATGGCGTCCGATCCTGTATGATCTGGACCTTGCCCTGAGCAGCGGAGAAAACCGCAACGTCGCGTATCTGTACTTCAACAAGGGCGGCACGCCGTCGAACAACGGATCGCTGACCTACTTCTATTTCACGGTGGCGCTGAAGACCAATCCGGGCTGGCGGCAGAAATTCATCGAGCGCTATGTGGAGCTCGTCATGACGCACCTTTCGTCCGATCGGCTTACTGCGCTGCTCGATCAGATGACCAAGGAGCTGGAACCGGAAATGGAACGGCATATCGAACGGTGGAGATTTCCGAAGAGCATGTCGCAGTGGAGAAGCTCGATCGAAACGATGCGCAGAAAGCTGGAAAAACGTCCCGCCATCGCGCTGGAGCAGATCCGGAAGGAATTTAACATCAAGCAATCCGACATCGATGCGCTGATCGAAAAATACCAGACTCCGTAAATTGACTGCAAAACAGAAACCTCTTTTTCCGGTCCCGGATCAAAGAGGTTTCTGTTTTGTGCAAGAGAAAAGCACGGTGAAGCGCGGCTCGATCACGGCGCGTTGTTTCTAAAACAGTATAAAAGAGTATTGTCTGGATATATATTTATTATGTAAATCCGGATAAGAAAATAGAAGAATGAAGACTTAAGAATGAAGAATACAAAGCAAAAAGCCTGCCGCTGATGCGACAGGTTTTTTGCTTTGGCGGGGAGAGTCGCTTCTCGCTGCGGCTCGGTCACGGCGCGGCTCTGACGCCGCACTGCGGCGTCATTCACCCCGCGCTGGGTTCTCCTCCCCCCGCACAATTCTATAAAAGAAAACAAGGCATCAGCGATGCCTTGTTTTCTTTACTGTGTAAGAACGCCAAAAGTGTACCAAAGCATAGAAAGAACGCCGAAAAGTACACCAGAGGGATGCGGCCGGTTACATGCAAAACCGTTCTTTAAGGTATTCGGTCAATTGTATCAAATCACCCAAACGATAGGCATACTTCTTTTCCAACTCCCGAAGCGTATTGTATGCGCCGTCCACGTCATCCTGCGAGATAATGCCTTCGTTTCTTGCAGCAAGCAATTCGTCTTCATCCAGTATAATCTTTTCTCCGTCCGGCATAATCGTCATGTCCAGATACAGGTCGTCTTCAAACGGGATTCCGTTTTCTATGCCGATAGATTTTGCTATGTCAAAATACCACTCGATCAGGGTCCCTCTATCGTCAAACATGATGGTAAGCGCGTATTTGCCGTTATCAGGATAGGCTTCGATCAAAGAATAGCCGTTATCGATAATGCAAATCTTCTCCTTGCCGTGATCTATGTATTTTGGTTTTGCGACGTTCTGAAGCTTAACAATGCAGGCGACGCCCTTGAAAAAAGGCTCATCGACAGTGATTTGTTTGTATAGGTCTTCCGAATTATACGCAAAGCGTTTTCTCATGCCCACCGGATAACACTCCTTGCAAGTCGATATTTTTAAAGAAATTATACCATCATCACATGGAATAAAGCAAGAAAACCTCTTTTGCCCTGGCAGACAAAAGAGGTTTCTTTGATGGTGGAGGCGGGGGGAGTCGTTTCTCGCTGCGGCTCGGTCACGGCGCGGCTCTGACGCCGCACCGCGGCGTCATTCACCCCCGCGCCGGGTTCTCCTTCCCCCGCACAATTCTATAAAAGAAAACAAGGCGTCAGAAACGCCTTGTTATCTTTACTGTGAAAGAGCGCCAAAATGATACATATCCCATAGAAAGAGCGCCAAAATGTTACGTGCTTCACCTCAACAAACGGGAATTTGCCGTGCCGTTTATTCCACCCCGTAAACGACGTATTCGCGGCTGAATTCGTAGCCGAGCTTTTCCGCAAGCCGGATCGACATCTTGTTCGCCGCGTCCCATGCCGGATACAATCCTTCATCAAGACATTCGAGGATCAGCTTTGCGGCAACGGCTGAACCCAGCCCCTTGTGCCGCTCTTCCTTGACGGCGTCGATCTCGATATCGATCCCCTTCTTATAACGAGTGTAGGAGGATGCGGCGGCAACGACCCTACCGTCCTTCATAACGGCAAAACCTCTCCCGAGTTCGAGATACTTTTCCTTCGATCCGAATGCCGAAACGGCTTCCTCAAAGTTTTCATTCTTCAGACAGACGTCATAGAGCTCTCCGTCAATCCTGCGAAACGCGTATCCCTCCGGCAGCGCGTTTACCATTGCTTCAAGCTTTTTCCGATTGAATTTCGTATCCTTCCGGGTCGCATAGCGGATCCGTTTGAAAGCGGGGAAGTTGTTTTCGATCAGTTCCTCCCACGCTTCATTCTGCGGCACAACGACCAGCCATCGGTCCGGTCTGGCACGTACAAGCTCAATGTTCGGTTCCCCTGCGAAATAAGCAAAATCGCCGACTACAGCCATCGCAGCCTTCGGTCGTTCCGTATCATCCGCAAATATCTTTCCCATCACGTTGTCGAGACAGGCTGCGATACCGGCGTCCGCATCCTTCCAGTCCGCAAAAAGGGGAGCGGCTTTTGACGGGTCATTCAAATCGTAAATCATTTTTATTCTCCGTTTTGATTCAGTATTCGGTCTATAGTGGGTGTGCCTCCACAAATCCCGATTTGTCGACTTCTATTATTATAATCAAAAAGCATCGATTATTTTTTTACCACAAAACAACCGAATTTTCAAGATTTTCACGTAATTATATCATTACGTGACTGGATATTCTTAGTGAATAGTCGGTTCGACTCCCGCCTCCTACACCTTTTTGTTCTTTCTTTACAGAGCAAAGAAACGCAAAAAGTACACCAGCATTTTCGGGCTGTTCCTGCCTCTGAAAGCAAAAAATCGGGCTCCGAAGCAGCCAATCGACCGCATCGAAGCCCGATTTACCCATATTTAGCCCGTTTTTACCCCAAAATGCAAGAAAAAACCCCTTTTGCCGTGGTAGACAAAAGAGGTTTCTTTGATGGTGGAGGCGGGGGGAGTCGCTTCTCGCCTGCGGGCTCGGTCACGGCGCGGCTCTGACGCCGCACTGCGGCGTCATTCACCCCCGCGCCGGGTTCTCCTCCCCCCGCACAATTCTATAAAAGAAAACAAGGCATCAGCGATGCCTTGTTTTCTTTACTGGTGGAGGCGGGGGGAGTCGAACCCCCGTCCGAAAACCCGTTGGCAGGATTTTCTCCGAGCGCAGTCACTGTTTTGGGATTCCCCTCGCGCGGCGCCCGGTGACAGGCTCCGCGTTACGGTAGCTTCATAAAGTCCGGCCTGCGGCAAAGCTTACGCAGGTTCGTTCCCTACCCTAATGACGCCCGGTTCCGAAGCGGTAGGTTTCCTCGGGCGGACGCGTAGCTGCTTTATGCAGCTGCGAGCAGTTTGTGATTGTTGTCAGTTATTTTAGACAGTTCCCGTTTTTAACGAAGCACGGGGCTTCGGCTCGCTTATCCCGCTTCCGCGATCCCCGTCGAAACCATTTCGCCCCCAAGACCGTAAAGCGGTATGCTATAAGGTATGCCGACGGTTCGTCAGCGATACTGCTTTTTGATGTTCCGATCCATATCGCGATCGGCGTCGCGTTCCGCAATGCTCGCACGCTTGTCGTAGAGCTTTTTACCTTTTGCCACCGCCAGCTCGACCTTGACCTTGCCGTCCTTGAAATAGACGGACAGAGGAACGAGGGAGTAGCCGTCTGCCTGTGAAAGCGAGTTGAGCTTTTTAATCTCGCGTGCGTGCGCAAGAAGCTTCCGCGTGCGGAACGGATCGTGGTTATAGATGTTTCCCTGTTCGTACGGGCTCACATGCATGCCGATCAAAAACAGCTCGCCGTTCTTGACCTGCGCATAGCTGTCCTTGAGGTTCAAAGACCCCTTTCGGATCGACTTGACCTCGGTGCCTAAAAGAGCGATCCCGCATTCGTAGGTATCCTCTATAAAATAATCGTGACGCGCCTTGCGGTTCTGCGCGGCGATTTTGATTCCTTTATGTACCGGCATGGCACGTCTCCTTTCCTGAGAATCAAAACGGTGCATCCGAAGATGCACCGCTGCATGCGCTTGTATGTCCCGATCAGATCGATTTGCCGGCGAATCTGGCGATCAGCATAAGAGCGATTGCCATGACCGCGATCACGATCGCGAGAACAACGGTGATCTTCTGCAGCTTTGCTTCACGGCTTGCAGCCTTTCCGCGCTGCGAGAAAGAAACGGTGTCGCCGCCGTATGCCGCGCCGAGACCGGAAGACTTGGTCTGCTGAATCAGCACGACTACGCACATCAAGATCGACGAAACGACAAGAATGCCGGCAACAACCCACATTAAAATATCCATAACAGTTCCTCCAAAAATATCTGCGGGAATGATTATAACACGCACCTATCGAAAATGCAAGCATAAAACGAAAAAGATTCCGATGATTTGCAAGGATATATTCGTACCGCGCGGAACGGCCCGGCAAACGAAGCGACGCCGCATTGAAATGCACACGGGGAATGGACGCAGACAAATGCCTTTGCAAAAAGCAGGGGAGGTCGATTTCGACCTCCCGCATGTGCCGTTGCTTGATAATTCGCTTATCCTATCAGCGATTTGCCTGTCATTTCCGCCGGGATCGGAAGCCCCAGAAGCTCCAGAAGCGTCGGCGCAAGATCGCAGAGCCTGCCGCCTTCGCGAAGCTTCGCGTCCTTACGCGTGTCATCGATCAGCATGCACGGGACCGGCAGCGTGGTGTGCGCGGTGAACGGCGCGTTCTGCGCCTCGTCCCACATCAGCTCGCAGTTGCCATGGTCCGCCGTTACGATGCAGCGTCCGCCGGTCTTAAGGATCGCGTTTACGACGGTGTTCAGGCATTCGTCGACTGCGTGGACCGCTTTGACCGCCGCTTCCATGACGCCGGTGTGTCCGACCATATCCGGATTTGCGAAGTTCAGGATCATCACGTCGTACTTGCCGCTCTCGATCCGCGCCTTCGCTTCCGCGGCGACCTCATACGCGCTCATCTCGGGCTTCAGATCGTAGGTAGCGACCTTCGGCGAGGGGATGAGACAGCGATCCTCGTTGGCGTTCGGCGCTTCGACGCCGCCGTTGAAGAAGAACGTGACATGCGCGTATTTCTCGGTCTCTGCAATGCGAAGCTGGCAAAGTCCCTTGTCGGCGACATATGCGCCGAAGGTGTTCGCAAGCGACTGCGGCTTGAACGCAACGTGCAGCGCGTTCTCGAACGTCTTGTCGTACTGCGTCATCGAAACGTAATAGAGCGGGAAGAAGCCAAATCTACGCTCGAAGCCGTTGAAGTCCTCGAAGATGTACGCGCGGCTGATCTCTCTTGCACGGTCCGGACGGAAGTTGAAGAAGATCACGCTGTCGTTTGCGCCGATCGTTGCCGTCGGTTTGCCGTCGGTCAGGATCACGGTCGGCTGTACGAACTCGTCGGTGTCGCCGCGGTCGTAGCTATTCTGCATCGCTTCGGGACCGGAGGAGGCGGTAAAGCCTTCCCCGTACGTCAGCGCCGCGTACGCGCGTTCCACACGCTCGAAGCGGTTGTCGCGGTCCATCGCGTAGAATCTGCCCATGACCGTTGCGATCTTGCCGCAGCCGATCTCTTTGAGCTTTGCGTCAAGCTGTTCGAGATAGCCCTTGCCGGAGGACGGGGGGACGTCGCGGCCGTCCATGAAGCAATGGACGTAGACTTTCTTGAGCCCGTTCCGTTTCGCAAGCTCGACGAGTGCGTAGAGATGCTCGAGGTGGCTGTGCACGCCGCCGTCGGAGCAGAGCCCCATGAAATGCAGCGCGGAATCGTGCGCCTTGCAGTTTTCGATCGCGCCGAGGAACGCCGGATTCTCAAAGAAATCGCCGTCCTGGATCGCCTTAGTGATGCGGGTCAGCTCCTGATAGACGATGCGGCCCGCGCCGATGTTCGTATGACCGACCTCGGAGTTGCCCATCTGCCCGTCGGGAAGTCCGACGTCCATGCCGCTCGCGCCGATCAGCGTGTGCGGGTAGGCATTCCAAAGACGCATGAAGTTCACTGCGCCGTCGGTCAGGATCGCGTTATACTGTTTCTCCTCGCGATAGCCGAAGCCGTCGAGGATGATCAATGCGGTGATCGGCTTCATCAGAAATGGACCACCTTTGAGAAGTCTTCCGCCTTGAGGCTTGCGCCGCCGATCAGACCGCCGTCGATCTCCGGCATCGCCATGAGCTCGGACGCGTTTTTCGGATTCATGCTGCCGCCGTACTGAATGCGGACCTTGTTTGCCGTCGCTTCGCCGAACACGCCTGCGATCGCCTTGCGGATCACGCCGATGGTCGCGTTTGCGTCTTCCTTCGTCGCGGTCTTGCCGGTGCCGATCGCCCAGATGGGCTCGTATGCGATAACGAGGGATTCGACCTGTTCGTTCGTCATATCTTTGAGTGCCGCAACGGTCTGTCCGGAGACGAGCGTATCGGTCACGCCCGCTTCACGCTGCTCAAGCGATTCGCCGACGCAGATGATCGGGGTGATGCCCGCGTTCAGTGCCGCAAGCGCGCGCTTGTTGACGGTTTCATCCGTTTCGCCGAAGTACTGACGGCGCTCGGAGTGACCGACGATCGCGTATTCGACGCCGCGTGCCTTCAGCATGTCCGCGGAGATCTCGCCGGTGAACGCGCCCTTTTCCGCCCAGTGGATGTTCTGCGCACCGAGCTTGATGTTCGTGCCCTTGATCGCCTTGCCGACGCAGCACAGATCGACGTACGGCGGGCAGACGACGACTTCGCACTTCGCGTCCTTTACGAGCGGGATCAGCGCTTCGACAAGCTCCTTCGCTTCGTCGGGCGTCTTGTTCATCTTCCAGTTGCCGGCGATGATCGGACATCTGCCTTCCGGCTTGTCGTTCAGCACCGCCACGCCGGGAAGGATCTTGCCTTCGAGGAACTCAAGCGACGCGCCGCCGCCGGTGGAGATGTGCGTCATCTTCTTGGCAAAGCCGAGCTTTTTCACAGCGGAAGCGGAATCGCCGCCGCCGATGATCGTGGTGCCCTCGCAGTCAGCGCACGCCGCGGCGACCGCCTTGGTGCCTTCCGCAAACGCCGGGAACTCGAACACGCCCATCGGACCGTTCCAGATGACCGTCTTTGCTTCGAGGATCGTTTTACGGAACAGCTCGCGCGTCTTTTCACCGATGTCGAGACCCATCCAGCCCTCGGGGATGGCGTCGGAGGCGACGGTTTTGTGCTCCGCATCCGCGGCAAATTCCTTTGCGACGACGGTATCGACCGGGAGCAGCAGGTTCACGCCGCGCTCCTTGGCTTCCGCCATCAGATCCTTCGCAAGCTCGATGCTGTTTTCGTCGAGCAGGGAGGTGCCGATCTCATAGCCCATCGCCTTGAAGAACGTGTACGCCATGCCGCCGCCGATGATGAGACTGTCGCACTTTGCGAGAAGGTTTTTGATAACGCCGATCTTGTCCGCGACCTTTGCGCCGCCGAGAATCGCCACGAACGGACGCACCGGGTTTTCGAGCGCTTCACCCATAACGCCGAGCTCTTTGCCAATCAGGTAGCCCGCAACTGCCGGAATGTAATCCGCAACGCCCGCCGTGGAAGCATGCGCGCGATGCACGGTGCCGAACGCGTCGGACACGAACAGGTCTGCGAGCGACGCAAGCTGCTTTGCAAATTCCGGATCGTTCTTTTCCTCTTCCTTATAGAAGCGGGTGTTTTCGAGCAGGACGATCTCGCCCTCCTTCATGTCGGCGATCGCAGCCTTTGCGCTTTCGCCGATCGTGTCGGTCGCAAACCAGACGCGGGTATCGGGAAGCAGCTCCGCAAGACGCTGACCGACCGGTTCCAGAGAATACTTCGGATTGACTTCGCCTTTGGGTCTGCCGAGATGCGAGCAAAGGATGACCTTCGCCTTGTGGTCCAAAAGATACCGGATCGTCGGAAGCGCAGCAACGATGCGCTTATCGTCCGAAACGGTCCCGTCCTCTGCGAGCGGTACGTTGAAGTCCACACGAACGAGAACTCTCTTGCCTGCTACGTTGACATCTTCGATCGTCATTTTTGCCATAGTTTTATATTCCTTTCCTATAATGACTGTATCATGAAGCGGTTGCCCGCGTCATTTCAAATCTCATAAACGGCGCCTTCGACCGCGTACTGTGCGCGGCAGTCGTCGAGCGGCGGATACGGCGTTCCGTCCGGGAACAGATGGGTGAGGATCGCGGCTTTGCAGCCTGCCTGCCGGCGCAGCGCCTGGACCTGTGCAGCGGTCATATGATTTTTCAGAGCTTTTGCGTTCGATTCATCCCGAAGGCATGCGTCCGCAAGCAGCAGATCCGAACCGTCTGCGGCTTCGACGAGCCCGTCGAACCATCCGGTGTCCGCCGTATAGAACAGGGAGCGTCCGTCTGCGTCCGCAACGCGGACCGCCATCGTTTTGACCGCGTGCCGGACTTCCGTAAACCAAAGTGTCAGCGATCCGACCGCGGCACGCATGCCGTCAAACGTCTGCCTGAGGTCAAACACGGGGTACCGCAGCCGTTCGGGTTCCGGGCAAAACACCATCATCGGCGCTTTCAGCTGTCCGAATTCCAGCATGTAGCGGAACAGGTCGATCTCGCCCGCGTGATCCGCGTGCATGTGACTGAGCACGATCGCATCGAGCGAAAGCGCATCCGGATACAGGCTGCGAAGCCTTGAAAGTGCGCCGCTGCCGCAGTCCAGAAGGATCTTCGTATCGCCGTCCTCGACAAGGTACGAAGAGCATCCGCCGTTCGGCGCGGGAAACGGTCCGTTTGCGCCTAAGATGGTCAGCTTCATGCGTCGTCCTCCGTTGCGGCAAGGATCTCGTCGATGATCGCGTCGACGTCGGAATCCGTTTCGCCGTTTCCGCCGCCTGCGATCTTGTCGACCGTCCAAAGCTGATCGTCGCCGCTCTCGCGGCTCGGGCGGAAGTCCAGCGGATGCGATGCGTAATCCGGCATGTCCGGCATATCCGGGGCTTGTTCGGAGTCGGTCTCCGCCGTGTTCAGCGCGGCAAGGGGAGAGCCGTCCGCGCCCAGGAGCTTCGGAACCGATTCGTGCAGCGCGCGGGAAAGCTCCGCAAAGCGCTTTGCACCGTCCTGTGCGGCTTCCAGCTGTTCCTGCACCATCGTGTCGTAATGCGCCAGCAGCGCGGCGTACTGGTCGATCTGCCGCTGCAGCTCCGCGCGCTTTTTGGCGTTCTCGTCCTCAGCCTGACGAACGATCTCCCGCGCGCTGCGATAGGCGTCCTCTACAATGCGCTCCGCATTCTTGCGAAGCGTGTCGCATTCGGACTTCGTCTGATCCAGAATGACTTCTGCCTTGCGCTGCGCGTCGGTGATCATGTTGTCCGCCGCTGCCGTCGCTTCGTTCAGCGCGCGCCCGATGCCGCGCTCGCGCCGCTCGACGTCGATCACGCGGTCCTTCAGCCGCTTGTTGTCCGACGAAAGCGATTCCAGCTGCTGTTCGAGCGAACGGATCTGTTCCTCCTGCTGTATGATGAGGCGTTTCTTTTTGCCGAACATCCTATACCTCCAGACGGTCCTGCTGTACCGTGACCGGTACGGGGTAGTCCAAATGCCGGTACGCATCCGGCAGAACGATCCTGCCGCGCGTCGTACGCGCGATGAATCCGAGCTTCAAAAGGTACGGTTCATAGACGTCCTCGACCGTTCCCGCGTCCTCGCCGGTGTAAGCCGCGATCGTGTCGAGCCCCACGGGGCCGCCGCGGAAGATCTCGATCATGGCAATGAGCATCTTGCGGTCGACCGCATCGAGCCCGAGCTCGTCGATCTTGAGCATGTTCAGCGCGTCCTGCGCGGTCCGAAGGTCGATCACGCCGCTGCCGCGCACCTGCGAATAATCGCGCACGCGCCGAAGGAGCCGGTTTGCGATGCGCGGGGTTCCGCGCGAGCGGGAAGCGATCTCCAGTGCGCCTTCCTCGTCGATCTCAATGTGCAGAATGTCTGCGCTTCGCGTCACGATCTCTTTGAGGCTTTCCGGCGTGTAAAGTTCAAGCTGCTCCTTGATGCCGAAGCGATCCCGTAAGGGGGAGGAGAGCATGCCGAGCCGCGTCGTCGCGCCGATCAGCGTAAACCGCGGCAGATCGAGCCGGATGCTCCTTGCGCCGGGTCCCTTGCCGATGATGATGTCGAGCGCGAAATCCTCCATCGCGGGGTACAGGACCTCTTCGACGTTCGGATTCAGCCGATGGATCTCGTCGATGAACAGCACGTCGCCCGGGCTGAGGTTTGTGAGCAGCGCGGCAAGATCACCAGCGTGTGTGATGGCGGGACCGCTGGTCACGCGAAGACTCACGCCCATTTCGTTTGCGATGATGCCGGCGAGCGTCGTTTTGCCGAGACCCGGCGGTCCGTAAAGAAGCGAGTGGTCCAGCGATTCGCCGCGGGACTTTGCCGCTTCGATATAGATCTGCATATGCTCCTTGACACTCTCCTGACCGATGTATTCGGACAGGAAATGCGGGCGGATGCTGTATTCGTTTTTGGCGTCCTCTTCCTGAAGGGAGGAGGAGATCAGTCGATCGTCCTGCATGTCTTACCTCTTTGCCATGCTTCTCAGCGCCATGGTGATGAGCTCCTCGACGCTGTTCGCTTCCTTGATCTTTGCGACCGCGCGGGACGCGGTCAGTCCGTCATAGCCGAGCGACGTCAGCGCGGCGACCGCCTCGCTCTGCAGCGTCGGCAGGGAAGGCTTGACTTCCGCAGCTTTTGCGGGCGCTATGCTCTGCGATTCCTGACGGATCGATTCGCCGAGCTCCAGGATCACGCGCTGCGCGGTTTTTCTGCCCATGCCGACGACGCGGTCGAACGCCGCGGGATTGTCGGTCACGATCGCGGCGCGCACGTCGGAAGGCGTCATTGCGGAAAGCACGGAAAGCGCCACCTTCGGTCCGATGCGCGAAACATTCAGAAGCTTTCGGAACATATCGCGCTCCTCGGTATCCGCAAAGCCGTACAGCGCCTGCACGCCCTCCGCAAGATGCAGATGCGTCCACAGCTTGGCTTCCCGTCCGACGATCAGCGTTTTCAGCGTCATCGTGCTGCAGAACAGCTCGTAACCGACGCCGCCCGCTTCGACGATCGCGCGGTCCGCGCCCGCATCGTCCACGATCCCTTTGATATATGCGTACATGATTCTCTCCTATTTGATCCGGTATTCTTCCTGTGCAGGTCCCGCGTGAAACGCAAGGCACAAAGCCGCCGCAAGCGCGTCCGCTGCGTCGTCCGGCTTCGGCTCGGTCCGCAAGCCCAAAAGCACGCGGATCATCTGCTGGACCTGCTTTTTGTCCGCGTGACCGTTCCCGCAGACGGACTGCTTGATCTCCATCGGCGTGAACTCGTACATCGGGATCCCGCACTGCTGTACGCCGAGGATCGAAACGCCGCGTCCGGAGCCGACGGCGATCGCCGTCGTGATGTTGTGATAGAAAAACAGCTCCTCGAACGCCGCCATGTCCGGGCGATACAGCTCGCACAGCTGCCGCGTGCCGAGATACAGCTTTTCGAGCCGCTCGGGAAAGGGCAGGTTTTTATCCGTTTCCACAACGCCGAAATCGACCGGAACGACGGATTGGCCGTTTTTCTCGATCACGCCGTAGCCCATGATCGCATAGCCGGGAT
This sequence comes from Bacillota bacterium, assembly GCA_016286445.1. GTDB lineage: Bacteria > Bacillota > Clostridia > Christensenellales > CAG-138 > UBA3792. Next base: position 13,646 of record JAEESS010000005.1, on the reverse strand, counting down.
CGATCCCCAATATCCGCAAAGCCATACCTCCACATATATTTTCAACATATTATATCATAGCATAGAAACCGATGCAAGAAATCCGTGAAAAAAAGCAAACGATTTTTCCGATCGTACCCCTATGCACAAAAATGCCGGAAACAGAGATTTTTGTTGCAGACGATCCCGGCTTATGGTAAACTATATTTAATATATATACGAAACGGAGGACCTCCTCATGGATACAAAAAAGACCGGAAAAGCAAAGCGCCTTCTGCACCTTCTGTGGATCGTTCCGTTTCTGATCGTACTGATCTTTGCGTCGCTGATGTACGTTGTGCCGGCGCTCGAGACCGTCGACCGCACGCCGGTCGCGGGCTCCGCAGACTGGATGAAAGAACTTTCGGACGATCTGCCGCTTTCGGAGGTCGTTCTGCCCGGCACGCACGACTGCGCAACGAAGAACGTGCAGCTTGCGTACATCACAAGATGCCAGGCGCTCACGATCAAAGAGCAGCTCGAAGCGGGCTTCCGCTATCTCGATATCCGGCTCGGCGCAAGCGGGGAGCAGTTCAAGCTGATGCACGGCTTTACGACCTGCGCGACATCCGGCTGGCCGTGGGCGGGCACGCTGTATCTCGACGACGTGCTTTCCGACTGTTACGCGTTTTTAGAGACGCATCCGACCGAAACGATCGTCTTTGCAGTCAAGCAGGAGTACGGCACCGAAACGCCGGAGCAGTTTGAAGCGCTGCTTTCCGCATACGCTGCAAAGAACCCGGGCGCATGGCTGCTTTCCGATGCGATCCCGACGGTCGGCGAAGCGCGAGGGAAGATCTTTCTCGTGCGGCATTACGAGGACGCTTCCGCGCCGGTCCCGACGCTCGGACTTCCGTGCTACTGGCAGACGCAGAACGGACATGGCGACGTGACGCCGAACGCCGCCGCGCATGAAAACGGCAAGTATACGCTTACTGTGCAGGATCGCTACGAATACGACGCGCCGGACAAGCTGAACGCGTTCCGAAATGGGCTTAAAGCCGTGCAGACGGATGAAACACATCTTTCGATCAGCTTCCTGTCCACCAAGGGCAGCGGCGCGTTCGGACATCCGTATCGTCTCGCAAAGACGCTGAATCCCGAGCTGATGCAGCTTACCGATCCGCTGCAGGGATGGATCGTCACGGATTTCGGCTCACCGGCGATCGCGGCGCGTATCTATGAAACGAACTTCCATGAATAATCGATGAGACACGGAGAGATCATACCATGAAAACGAAAAAGGAATCTGCAAAAAAGCCGCTGAAAAAGGTTTTGAAGATCATCGGGATCGTTCTGCTTGCGCTGATCCTGCTCTTTGCCGGGTACGTCGCCTATGTGCTGATCAGCTATCACCGCATCGGCGATCAGCCGCTTCCGGTCGAGGGAACGGCGACCGGCACGCTGGAAACGGGAACGGAATACAAGGTCGTATCCTACAACATCGGTTTCGGCGCGTATGAAAGCGATTTCGGCTTCTTTATGGACGGCGGCGACCGCGTGCGGGCGTGGTCGAAGAGCCGTCTCGACAACAACCTCCGGAACATCGCGCGCGAATTGAAAGAATTGAACGCCGATCTGTATCTCGTTCAGGAGATCGACATCGGCTCGACGCGAAGCTATCAGGTCGACGAACGTCCGTACCTCATTGAAACGTTCCCGGAAACCGCGTATACCTTTGCGCAGAACTACGATTCGCCGTTCCTTGCCTATCCGGTCACGCAGCCGTTCGGCAAAGCGCGGTCGGGACTGATGACGTTCTCAACGGCGTCCATCACGTCTGCAGAACGGAAAGGCGTTCCGGTCGAAACCGGGTTCACGAAGTTCCTCGATCTCGACCGCTGCTACGCAAAGCACCGCATACCGCTGAAAAACGGCGGCGAGCTGGTGCTCTATAACCTGCATCTGTCCGCCTATACGTTCGACGGCAAGATCGCCTATGAGCAATTGGAGATCCTGTTAAGCGACATGCAGAGCGAGTATGAAAAGGGCAATCACTGCATCGCGGGCGGCGACTTCAACAAGGATCTGCTCGGCGATTCCTCGAAGTATTTCGGCAAATCGGATATCGAGTATACCTGGGCGCAGCCGATCCCGGACAGCATGTTCGAGGGGCGGAACATCGCGCTGATCGTCCCGATCGACGAGGCGAACCCGGTCCCGAGCTGCCGCAACGCCGACGGTCCGTATCACGAGGGACAGTATACGCTGACGATCGACGGTTTTCTGGTCACGGACAACGTCACGGTCGTTTCCGCGACGGTGCTCGATACCGGATTCGCGTATTCCGATCACAATCCGGTCGAGATGCGATTCATTCTGAACTGAAGGAGGATCATACGATGTCCAAACTTTTCCTTTATTACAGCCTTTCCGGAAACGGCGACGCGGTCGCCGCATGCCTCAAAGAAAAAGGGTACGAGATTCGCAAGGTCGAACCGTCGAAACTGCCGCCGAAGAAGTTCTTTTTCCAGATCCTGCAGTGCGGCTTCAACGCCGGTCGGCGTTACTGCGAACCGCTGAAAGACTACAACGCGGACGTTTCGGCGTTCGATACCGTCGTGATCGGCTCACCGGTCTGGAACGGCAGACTGTCCTGCCCGATCAATACCGTGCTCAAGACGACCGATCTCAAGGGCAAGCAGGTCACATTCGTTCTGTACTCCGGCAGCGGCGAAGCAAAGAAAGCCGAAGAGCAGATCCGCGTGGCCGTGCCCGACGCGGCGATCATCCATTTGAAGGAACCGAAGAAGAATCCGGAAACGCTCGGTCGGCTGTCCGAGGTGTAACATGGACCATATTGTCTGCAAAACACGGTATCCGCTGCTGCTGGTGCACGGCGCGGGCTTTCGGGACCTGAAAACCCCTGTATACTGGGGCAGGATCCCGAATGTGCTGCGCGGGCACGGCGCGACGGTTTTCTTCGGCGAGCAGGACTGCTGGGCGAGCACGGAAACGAACGCGCACGCGCTCTGCGAACGGATCGACGCGATCCTTTCGGAGACCGGCGCAAAGAAGGTCAACATCCTCGCGCATTCCAAGGGCGGGCTCGAGGCGCGCATGGCGGCTTCGTCGCTCGGGTACGGGGATAAGATCGCGAGCCTTACCACAATCGGCACGCCGCATCGCGGGTCAAAGACGTTCACGAAGTTTTTGCGCGCTCCGCGCGTGTTCTTCTCGGTCGCGGCGATCGCGGTCAACAACTGGATCCGGCTCGTCGGCGACCGGAAGCCGGATTTTCAGCGCGTCTGCGAGGAGTTTGCCGCTTCGCACATGGAGCGGTTCAACGCCGAGAATCCCGACGTGCCCGGCGTGTTCTATCAAAGCGTCGCGGGCGTGATGAAGCGTCCGTTCTCGGATATCAATCTGTCTACGGCGTGTTTTGTGCTGAACCGCATCGAGGGACCGAACGACGGACTGGTCTCGCTCGAATCGGCGGCGTGGGGCGAACGCTGCATCGAGCTTCACGGCAATACCTGCCGCGGCATCTCGCACCTTGACGAGATCGATCTGCGCCGTTCCGCGTTCTCGAAAAAGACGGGGAAGGGCGTGCGGGACATCACGGACTTCTACGTCGAGCTGGTCCACGATCTCAAAAACCGAGGCTTTTGAAAGAATAAGAGCGTTTTGAGAGCCGCTTTGAAAAAAAGATGTTTTCAAACCGGTGCACTTTTCGACCCTCCCTTGTCAGGGAGGGCGGCTCGCGAAGCGAGACGGGAGGGGAGTTTTACATGGACTGACCTTCAGTCACTTTCGGAAAAGCTTCAATCGACAGCTCCCCTGACAAGGGGAGCTCGATTTTTATCGAAAGTATGCTCTTTTGAATTGCCTTCTGTGACAAACGCCTTTTATTCGTAACGTGTGCTGAATCATAGTTCATTTGCCGAAAAGATATGCGCAGCCGTTCGCAAACCGACAGTGCTTTGCAGGAGCTCTTGAGAAATACACGCTTAACACCCTCTGCGCTTATGATCCGACGTGCAGATAGCTGCCGTCGATCGCATTGATCAGCATGATCCGTTCATGCAATTTCACCTTTTCGGACCGGCTGTCGCTGTAAACGACCGCCCACGCGGGAACGAGCGCTGCCTCGTCCGGATCGTCCGGGATGCGCTCGATCGCGCAGGAGAGGACGATCCTTTTCACATGAAGCTCGGTAATACCGCGATTGCCCTGATCCGTCCACGCATAGCTGAACCGGAGATCGTCGCGGATGCGGTTACGGATCTCGTCAAACGGCATCAGCACGACGTTTCCGTTTGCCTCGGTCACAAATTCGTTGGGATCGAACCAGCCGACGTATCCGACGCCGCTGTCCGACACATACAACTCCATCCAGTCCTGACACCATCTCTGCGCGTAGCTCTCTTCGGTCGGCTGTTCGTACAGCGCACCGTTTTGATCCTCCTCATACATGCCGCCGCCCTGCGGAAACGGCACATATCCGCCGCCGTTCCGGGAAACGCGGAGAATCAATCCCTCGGACAGAACTTCATAGTACGGCTCTTCGACGATCGCGCGTGCCAGACGCCCCTTTTCGACCAGACCGACGCCGAATTGATCGGACAATCCGGCGCGATCCAGTATGGCGTTGGCTGTTTTCTTCGCTGTTTCCTCCGAAACGGTGATATTGTCGAGCGTTCTGTGCCACGGTTCGCCGTAAAAGCCGCCGTTCCAAACCATCGTTTCATCCTGCACCTGCCCGTTTCGTGCGGTCGATACCGTAAGGGCGTTTTTCCGAAGGGTCAGATACAGCAGCGTTCCGTCGCCCGCACGGACCACATACGGCTCGCTGCGTAAATGCAGTTGTTCCGGATCGAGCGGGACGAACGTATCCTTTGCGGGGCATTGCGCCATTTGCTCGCGAAGCTCTGCCATCTCTTCCGGTTCCTCGTCCCACGGCGCCCATGTGACCTCGCCGGTCTCTTCATCGGAATCGACGACGTTGCCGCGCAGCAGCATCCGGATGTCTTCTTCGACCTCCGTCATGCTGTATCGGTTTTCCCGCAGTTCGAACGGACCCGCAAAGCACGCGTTCAGAAGGCTGATCGCATCATTGCTGGTAAAGGTGTGCCGCTTGATCGTCTGCAGCGGGTATCGGTCTGTTTCCGGCAGCACGACGTCCGCGTCGATGACGATTTTCAATTGCTTCATTTCTATCGTTTCGCTCCAATGCGTCGGCGCCTCGTACCGATAGGCTTCCGCATCCTCAGCGGAAAGCGTATCCTTGATCGAATGCTCGCCTTTGTTCACGACAGCCTCCTCGGTCGGCGTCGGCACGCAGGCTGCGAGCAGCAGCAGCGAAATCAGAATGATGCAGAACCGTTTCATTTCGTACCTCCGTTCAAAAACACAAGCTGCTCGGTTGGGAACGTGATCTCAAAGAGCGGGACCTTTTCCACGTCTTCGCTCATAAAGCGGTCCACATAGAACGGTTCGCCGTTTTTGAGATCGTATTCCTTGTCATGGAGATCGATCAGCTTCGGGAAGTATTCAAGAGAGAATTTGAAGGTCAGCTCCTTGACGGGGAACGGGTTTTCCGAAGAGAAGTTCTTTTGATCATAAACGCCGTATGTTTCCGACCCGACCGGCGTCTTATATTCCGGATATCCGCCGGAATGGATGGTGGACGCCCCTTTGAAGTAGGAACGCAGATGTCCTTCCTTTTCCGTCGGCTCACCGAACGGCTGCCCGTCTGCATACACCCGATAGTCGATGCGAATGTTTTGACGAATCTCCTGCGGCCATTCCTCCGGATAATCACAGCGCAGGACCATGAAGAAGCCATGCGCCCAATAGTAGAACCGTTCGATATGGATCTCAAACTTTGAGAAATCGACGGTAAAGTTTTGATATGTTCCGTAGATCGTGCCGGTTCCGTCCTTGATGCGGCCGTCGCTGCCGTAGTTTCCGGCTGCTTTGTTGCGTTCGACGTCCTCGGTCCAGACGGACACCTGCAGCATGCGCGGCTCCGGTTCGGGCGCAGGGGCGGCGTCGACGTGCTCGATCGGAAGCGTCAAAGTCAGCTCCTTCAGCTCGGTCACACCGATCTTCCCGGCCCAGTAGGCGTCCTCCGTGCCGTTGAACCGGCAGACGTCGCCTTTCATAAGATCAATGATCGAAGCGGGCTTGTCATTGTATTTGCTGCCGCCGAAGAAGATCCTATAGAGGTAAAACGGCACGATTGTCCATTCGTGCGCAGCGTGCATGACGGTTTCGGTCACGGTATCGCTTCGATAGGTCATGGTGAACGAATCACAGCGTTCCGTTGCGATCGCTTCCCCGAAAATGACGGACTGATCCTTAAGCCGGAAATCGTTCTGCGGCTTGCCGTCCAGATAAAACCGGAAGCCGAAAGACGGATTCATCGAAAGGCACTCGAGGTCGGTCCAGCTCTCCGGCAGGTTCAGCCGGATCGTAAACTGCGTACCGGTCTCATCCGAGCGGAAATCCTCGATCGTGTAGCGGAAATCCCGAAAATCCACGGTCTCGTTCCGGAACGTCGTATCGTAGGGCTTCCCGGCAGCGAGCAGATCCCAATTCACCTCGCGCACAGTGATCGCATACGGCAGCGGGGACGGGAGGGACGAGCTTTCGCAGCCGATATAGCAGATCTTGGGCGGCTCGCTCGGCGCTTCGGCTTCGACTGCGACCGGCTTTGGAGAAGATGTTTCGTTCGGGATCACGTCCGTTACGGTCAAGGGCGTGTCCGTTGCCGCGGCTGCTGCAGATTGCGCAGCGAGCGGGGCATCGGCTTCAACGGGGATTCTTGCGCAGCCGACGAGCAGCGCAATTAACAGCAAGGCAATGACGGTTCGTTTCATATGGTTCGGCTCCTTTTCGTTTTCTGTATAGACAGACGAATCAAAGCACCAATGTGTTACACGGGACATAAAAAAGACCCGCGAATCGCTCGCGGGTTTTTCTGCCGTTAAGAGGCGTTATTTCTTATTCACCTTGACATACTCGGCGTACATATAGCCCTTCTTGCCGTCGGGCGTCTTGACGTAATACCAGGTCTTGCCGTTGCTGTCCTTTTCGGACTTGATGATCGTGACGGCAGTGCCGTTCTCGTATTCCTTGATGCATTCGGACTTGCTGTCCGCAGACTTGCGCAGCGCGATCTTGGAAACGACGACTTTGCCGGTCTGATCACCGGTTGCGGCGCTCTCGGGCGCGGTGCCCTTGGAGATGTAGTCGCTCTTGATGTAGCCGTACTTGTCGCCGCACTTTAAGAACCACCAGCCCTCCTGCTGTACATAGAGCGTGACGGCGGTATTCTTTGCGATCTTCGACTTGACGAGCTTACCGGTTTTCGCGTTGGGCGTTGCGCGCATGTTGACGCTGTCCGCATTGACATAGCCCTTCTGCGCGTTCTTCTTCATCGCGCTGGTCGGCGAAGTGTAATACGGATTCGGCGTTGCAGTCGCAGTTGCGCCGGGGGCGAGGGAGGTCGTTGCGGAACCGGGGGTCGTGATCACGATCGGACCGGGGCCGTTCGTTTCGCCTGCGTTTGGCGTTGTATTCGGATCTGCCGTCTCGTCGGGATCTGCGGTATTGTCCGGATCTGCCGTCTCGTCGGGATCGGTCGTTTCAACCGGTTCCGGCGTCTCCGGCTCAGCCGTATCGATCGGCTCAAGCGTTGCCTCGGCGCTTTCTGTGGGCAGGTCGCCGGACTGCGGATTCTTTGTCGGATCGTCCGTTTTCTTGCAGCGGGAAATGCCGACAGCGGTGAGGATAATGATCGCGATCAACAGAACGCCGATCGCCGATAAGAACATAATACCGGCAGGAGTGGGTTTGAATTTCAGTTTCTTTGCCATATCGTTTCCCCTTCCTTTATAGTTACTCCATATGTGGTACACTTATCATACACGATTCTTTTGAAAAAAGAAAGTATGCAAATCAATTTTTTTGCTAAATTTTTGCGGAATTTTCATGAAGATTCCGGCATTTGCGACTTTTTATGCAAAAATATAGAAAAAGTTGTTGCAAAAAGATATGGAAATTGCGAAAAGTGTGTGCTATAATATTCGATGGTCAATAATCTCATCTTTTAAGGAGGATGTATGACGAACAAAATCACTGAGATCCCGTTCCGGGGAACGCCCGAACAGGAAGCACAACTGAAAGAAGTCATTGCGCAGCACAAGGGTCAGACCGACGCAATGATGCCTGTGCTCCAGAAAGCACAGGAGATCTACGGCTATCTGCCGATCGAAGTGCAGACGATGGTCGCCGAAGGGCTCGGCGTATCGCTGGAACAGGTTTACGGCGTTTCGACGTTCTATTCCTGGTTCACGCTTGAGCCGAAGGGCGAACACCTGATCCGCGTCTGCCTCGGTACCGCCTGCTACGTCAAGGGGTCTGCGGACATCCTTGCAGAGCTCGAACGTCAGCTCGGCATCAAGGCGGGTCACACCACGAACGACGGCAAGTTCACGCTCGAAGCAACGCGCTGCCTCGGCTGCTGCGGTCTTGCTCCGGTTATGACGATCGACGACGACGTTTTCGGAAGACTGATTCCCGCAGACGTCAAGGGTATCTTGGACAAATTCCGCGCATAATCGAAAGGAAACGAGTATGACAATCCGGGAGATCGCCGAACGGATCGACGCCGTCGTATATGCCGAGCCGGAACAGATGGACGAAGATCTGACCGGCGCGTTCGGCAGCGATATGATGAGCGATGTGCTTGCGTTTGCGGAGGATCGCGACGTCCTTCTGACGGGACTTCTGAATCCGCAGATCGTACGCACGGCGCATATGCTCGACATGAGCTGCATCATCATTGTCCGCGGAAAGACAGCAACCGAGGAGATCAAAAGGCTTGCCGCCGAAAATCAAATCGCGTTGCTTGAGACCAAGCTGACGATGTATGAAGCCAGCGGCAAATTGTACGAAGGCGGTCTGGGAAGATGACGGTAGACAGCAACGCACTCCATTTTCATTACGATGTGGACGGCAACAACTTTACGTCCGCGGGCGAAGCGTCCGTTCAGGTCAAGCGGATGCTGCGGCAGATGGGGTATCATCCCGATCTGATCCGCCGCATCTCCGTTGCGATGTACGAGGGCGAGATCAACATGGTCATCCACGCTAAGGGCGGGGACGCCGATGTGTATGTCACGCCGGACTGCATCACGGTGGTTCTGAAGGACGTCGGGCCCGGCATCAAGGACGTAGAGCTTGCCATGCAGGAAGGCTATTCCACCGCGCCGGACAACATCCGTTCGCTCGGCTTCGGCGCAGGCATGGGTCTGCCGAACATGAAGCGGTATTCGGATGAGCTCAAGATCGACTCCGTCGTCGGCGTCGGCACGACGATCGAGATGAAATTCAGATCCGCATAAGGAGGAACCATGATCGTATACAAGCATTCCGTTTCATTAGATGCGACCAAGTGCAAGGGGTGTACCACCTGCTTGCGCCGCTGCCCCACGCAGGCGATCCGCATCCGCGACGGTAAGGCTTGTATCAATCCGAACCTCTGCATCGACTGCGGCGAATGCATCCGTCATTGCCCCTATAAGGCAAAAAAGGCAAACTTCGACGAATGGGATTCGATCGATCACGGAAAGTACCTCATCGCGCTTCCCGCGCCGTCGATGTTCGGACAGTTCGCAAATCTTGACGACACCGATTACCTGCTGCAGGGGCTCAAAAACCTCGGCTTCAACGACGTATTCGAGGTCGCCAAGGCGGCGGAAATGGTCACGGACTATACCCGCACCTACATGCACCGCATGGGCATGTCGCACGCGCCGTTCATCAGTACGGCGTGTCCGGTCGTGGTCCGGCTGATTTCGCTGCGGTTCCCGTCTTTGAGAAGCAAGATGGTCCCGATCTGCCCGCCGATCGAGCTTGCAGGCAAGCTCGCAAAGGAGCGTGCGCTGAAGGATCATCCCGAGCTTTCGCCCGACGATGTGAAGACCGTTTTCATCTCGCCGTGTCCCGCAAAGGTCAGCTGGGTCAAGAACACGCCTGCGGACAAGGAATGCTATGTGGATTACGTCGTCTCAATGAGCGACATCTACTTCCGCGTCCTTTCCAAAATGGATCGGTCCAAGATCCCGGAGGTGACCTCCGAATCCGGCATGATCGGCATGAGCTGGTCGTCGTCCGGCGGGGAAGCGAGCGCGCTGATGAACGACCACTATCTTGCGGCGGACGGCATCGAAAACATCATCCGCGTGCTCGACGATATCGAGATGGGACATTTCCCGGATCTGAAATTCGTCGAGATGAACGCCTGCCCCGGCGGCTGCGTCGGCGGCGTGATGGCGGTTGAGAACCCGTATATCGCACGCGTGCGCATCCGTTCGCTGCAGCGGTATATGCCGGTCGCGCAGAACCATGTCATCCTGGGCGAAAATGATTCGATTCCGAGCGAGATCATGACGGTCGAACCCGGCGAATACAGTTCGGCGGAGCTTCTCGGTACAGACCGGATGCAGTCGTTCCGCATGATGGCGGAGATCGAACGCATCTATAAGCTTCTTCCCGGGATGGACTGCGGTTCCTGCGGCGCACCGACCTGCCGCGCACACGCGGAGGACGTCGTACGGGGCGAATCCCGTCTCGACGACTGCGTGATCCGCATGCGGGAGCACTTGAGAGAACTCGAACGCGACGACGGAAAGTGAGAGAGCTATGACGGTACGCGAGCTGATCGAAAAAACCGGATACGAACCCCTGCTTTTGTCCGAGGAGGATCGCGAGATCACCGGCGGATATGCGGGAGATCTTTTGAGCTGGGTCATGGGACGCGCCGAAAGCGGCGACTGCTGGGTCACGATCATGTCCAACGTGAACGTGGCGGCGGTCGGTCAGCTGACGGACTGTGCGTGCATCGTGTTTTCGGAGGGCGTTCGTCCCGACGAAGCCGCGGTCAACGCCGCAAGGCTGCACGGGCTGAACCTGCTGCTCACCGAGCGGTCCACATTTGAGGTCTGCACCGAAGTCGGTGCGCTGCTCAGATGAGGACGGTCGCATACGATCTGCATCTGCATTCATGTCTGTCTCCGTGCGGAGATATGGACATGACGCCCTGCAACATCGCGGGAATGGCGCATCTCAATGAGCTCGGCATCGTTGCCCTGACGGACCATAACACGGTCGACAACTGTCCTGCGTTCTTCGCAGCGTGTGAAGAGTACGGGATCGTGCCGATCGCGGGCATGGAGCTGACGACGGCGGAGGAGATCCATCTGCTTTGCATCTTTGAAACGCTCGACGAAGCGCTTGCGTTCGGCGCGGCGGTCAGGGAGCATCGGATGAAGATCAAAAACCGCGTCGAGATCTTCGGTGAACAGCCGATCCTGAACGAACGGGACGAAAAGATCGGAGAGGATCCGTATTTTCTCCCGGCGGCGACGGATCTGGATCTCGAATCGGCGGCGGCGCTCTGCAGAGCGCACAACGGGGTCTGCTGGCCGGCGCACATCGATCGTGACGCGAACGGACTGCTTGCCGTGCTCGGCACGTTTCCGCCGGAACCGGTTTTTCGGATCGCGGAGCTGAGGGATTCCGAAAACGCGAAGCTCGCCGAAGGACGCACGATCGTCGTGTGCTCGGACGCGCACCGGCTGTGGGAGATCGGGGAAGCGGGGGGAACGCTCGAACTCGACACCGAAGAGACTGAACCGGACGCCGTACGGCACGCGCTGTTTACGAAGCTGCGGGAGGGAAAGCTGTGAAGGAGCTCAGCCTGAACATACTCGATATTGCGCAAAACTCGATCCGCGCGGAAGCGACGCTGATCGAGATCCTGCTGGATGAAACGGAGACTTCTCTGAAGCTGACGATCAAAGACAACGGCTACGGCATGTCGGAAGACTTTCTGAAAACCGTCGTCGACCCGTTCTCCACGACGCGCACCACGCGCAAGGTGGGGATGGGGATCCCGCTTCTGAAGCTCGCCGCGGAGCAGACGGGGGGAACGCTTACGATCCGGTCCACGGAACGTGCGGTCGATCCCGAGCACTGCGGAACGGAGATCTCCGCGACGTTCGACAAGACGCACCTGGATTTTACGCCGCTCGGCGACGTGGTCACAACGGTCACGATGCTGATCCGCGGCAGCGCGAAAACGGATTTTCTTTTCCGGCACACCATGCCGGACCGCACGGTTGAGCTTGACACGCGTGAGGTCCGACAGGTACTCGGGGACGACGTACCGCTCGACGAATACGAAGTCCTCACTTGGATCCGGGATATGCTGACGGAGCAGTATGCTTCGGAGGCTTGAAGATATTCAGAAAAATCTACAAATGAAAGGATCAAACTCATGAAATCATTGAAAGAACTTGCAGAAATTCGTGAAAGAATGAAAAACAAGGTCGCTCTTCGGGAAGGCACCGGTGAGATCCGCGTCGTCGTCGGCATGGCGACCTGCGGCATCGCGGCAGGCGCACGCCCCGTGCTGAACGCCTTTGTGGAGCAGGTTGCGGAGAACAACCTCGGCGACCGCGTGACCGTCACGCAGACCGGCTGCATCGGCATGTGCCGCTATGAGCCGATCGTCGAAGTGTTCGAGGGCGACAAGGAACGCGTGACCTACGTCAAGGTCAAGCCCGAAATGGTTCCCGAGATCATCAAGCAGCATCTCATCGACGGCAAACCCGTCACAAAATATACCATCGGTGCGGTGGAAGGTTAACGGAGGAAAGACAGAATGATTCGTACGCATGTTTTGATTTGCGGCGGTACGGGTTGTACCTCTTCCGGCAGCGTCAAGATCGCGGAAGCGCTGGAAGAACAGATCGCATTGAACGGCCTTGCAGATGAAATCAAGGTCGTACGCACGGGCTGCTTCGGGCTTTGCGCATTGGGTCCGGTCATGATCGTGTACCCGGAGGGCACGTTCTACAGCCGCGTAAAGCTCGAAGACGTCCCAGAGATCGTTTCGGAGCACTTGCTGAAGGGTCGCGTCGTCGACCGTCTCGTGTATCGTGAGACCGAAGGCGAAGAAAAGGTCGAAGTCCCGTCGCTGCAGGAGACCGGCTTTTACAAGACGCAGATGCGTGTTGCGCTTCGCAACTGCGGCGTCATCAACCCGGAACAGATCGACGAGTACATCGCTATGGACGGCTATGCGGCGCTCGGCAAGGTCCTTACCGAAATGACCCCGGAAGAGGTCATCCAGGTCATGAAAGATTCCGGTCTTCGCGGCAGAGGCGGCGCAGGCTTCCCGACCGGCATGAAGTGGGACTTCGCAGCAAGAAATAAGGTCCCGCAGAAGTACGTCGTCTGCAACGCGGACGAGGGCGACCCCGGCGCGTTCATGGACCGTTCCGTCCTCGAAGGCGACCCGCACGCGGTCCTCGAAGCAATGGCGATCGCGGGCTATGCGATCGGCGCAAACAAGGGCTACATCTACGTCCGTGCTGAGTACCCGATCGCGGTTAAGCGTCTTGAGATCGCAATCGGTCAGGCGCGTGAATACAACCTGCTCGGCAAGGATATCTTCGGCACCGGCTTCGACTTCGACATCGAAGTTCGTCTCGGCGCAGGCGCGTTCGTCTGCGGCGAAGAGACCGCGCTTCTGACCTCCATCGAGGGCAACCGCGGCGAGCCGAGAAACAAGCCCCCGTTCCCGGCGAACAAGGGTCTGTTCGGTCAGCCGA